>JAITGD010000202.1 GCA_031280885.1 Prevotellaceae bacterium
GCGCTGACTGTTATGGAGTACAAAGAAAATCCTGTTTTTCTTGATTCGATATACAATATCGAAGGAAAAAAAATTGGATATTTGATTTACAATGCTTTTTATGCCGACAATGGCGACGGCAGTCTCTCTTACGAAAAGCAAGTGAACAGGGTGTTCGGCAAGTTCAAAGAGCAGGAAATCGATGAGTTAATAGTGGATTTGAGATATAATTCGGGCGGGCTGGTAACTTCGGCTATCGACTTGGCAAGCATGATAGTAAGCGAAATCAATACCGGAACCATCTGCGTGAGTTTGCAATATAATTCCATAGTAACCACAGCTTTGCGTGATGAATACGGAAGCGATTATTTCGATGAATATTTCAGAGATAAATTTGAACGGACTTCGGGCAAAATAGTGCTGGAAACCATTCCGATAAACAACGCAGGCGTACAACGGGTGCATTTTATTGTCAGCCGCCGTACAGCCTCAGCAAGCGAGCTGGTTATAAACAGTTTAAATCCTTTGATGGATGTGGTTTTGATTGGTACGACCACCATCGGCAAAAACGTCGGTTCGATTTCCATCTACGAAAAAAACAATCCTCGAAACACTTGGGGCATGCAGCCTTTGGTGTTGAGATTGACCAACTGTCTCGGATTGGCCGATTATGGAAATGGCTTCGAACCTCACATCATCTCGTATGACCATAAAAATCAGATAAAACCTTTGGGCGACGTCTCAGAAACCATGCTCGCCGCCGCTTTGGACAATATCTTCGGAAGAACCGTAAGCTCATCTAAAATCCTTGCTGATGACGAGTTTAAGCTCATCGGCTCTTCTTTGGATTTGAACCCGTCAAGAGCAAATATGACATACAGCGCTATCGACCTGAAATTTATTGAATGACAAACGAAAAGATAATCCTCATCGAAGGCATAGATCCCGTTGAACTGTACGGAGCTAACAACAAATTCCTCAATCAGATAACAGCAAAGTTCCCCGAACTGAAAATCGTTGCACGTGGAAACGAACTTAAATTGCACGGGCAACACGAAGAAATAGAAGAATTTGAGAAAAAACTGACACAGCTTTCGGAATATTACGAACGTTACGGACATATCGACCAAACGGCTTTCAATCAGGTCTATTCGGATGGAGCTATCGATAAGGAAAGCAAGGACATAATCATATACGGCAACGGCGGCAGAATTATCCGCGCCCGCACACGCAATCAACAGCGTCTGGTTAGCATGTACGAAACCAGCGACTTGCTTTTCGCCACAGGTCCCGCCGGTTCGGGAAAAACATACACTGCAATAGCTTTAGCCGTTAGAGCATTGAAAAACAAAGAAGTAAAACGCATAATCCTAACTCGTCCGGCAGTGGAAGCCGGTGAACGTCTGGGCTTTCTGCCGGGAGACATGAAAGAGAAACTCGACCCCTATCTGCAACCTCTCTACGACGCTCTGCATGACATGATTCCTCCAAAACGCCTCGAAGCCTGCATGGAAGACGGAACAGTGCAAATAGCTCCGCTGGCATACATGCGCGGACGGACGCTCGACCATGCCTTCGTCATTCTCGACGAAGCACAAAATACAACTCTGAGTCAGATAAAAATGTTCCTCACTCGCATGGGTAGCAACGCCAAATTCATAGTAACAGGCGATATGACTCAGATCGATTTGCCAAAAACCTTCGATTCCGGACTGAGCGTCGCAACGCGCTTACTACAAGGCGTCGCGGGCATAGCTTTCGTAGAGTTCGATGTTACCGACATCGTGCGGCACAATTTAGTCAAAAAAATCGTGGAAGCCTTCGCGAAAGATTAAGAGAGAACCAGGATTGCAAGAACCAAGAGCCAAGACGCTCGCAGTCAATTAAAAATTAAGAATTAAAAATTAAGAGAGCTACGCAAGTTGGCTTGATAAAAAATCTGCGTGCATCCGTAAAATCTGTGTCATCTGTGCGTAAAAAGACTATCAAATCAGCCTGCGTAGCTCTCTTAATTCTTAATTTTTAATTTTTAATTCATAATTAAGAAACTCCATCAGTGCGCTTGCCGAAATTTCAGCTTCTTCGAGGAAGCCCGAATGTCCCGAATTTTGCAGCATCAGGTTCCGACTTGCGGGAAACTTGACCATCAATGCTTCCGCCGTTTCCACAGAGATATAATTATCCTTCGCCCCGAATATCATCATCAGCGGTTTTGTGAACGAACTCAGAAAACCGTTCATATCGTCGCGATTTTTCATTCCACGCAAGCAAGCTATCGTCCCTTCCGGCTCGGCAACTGCAGCATTTTCAACTATTTCCTCTATCACTTCGGATAGCCGTTTTCGGTTCTCATTGGCAAACATACCGCTGATGGCAGTGCGCAATATCAGCTCGCGTTTACCGGCCTCTATCAGTTCGATTTCGCGATCTCGATTTGCCTTTTTCTCCTCACTGTCAGGGTTTGGCGTCGAGTGGAAAAGGCAGAGCTTATCAATTCGCTCGAAATACTTGCGCGCGAAGGCCAGGGCTACATATCCGCCCATGGAATGACCGGTTACGCTTGCCGATTTTACACCGCAAACATCAAGGACAGCGGAAGTTACGTCGGCCATAAATTCCATATCATGTTCGGGAAGGCGCGTTCCAGAAAGCCCGTTACCCGGCAAATCGAAAGTTATAACTCGAAACTCTTTCGACAGCAGGGCGGCAAAACCCTCCCAAACGTTTGAGCTTTCGAGATATCCGTGCAGCAGCACTACGGTTTTGTCGCCCTTTTGCGAATCGTTGACGAACACGGGTATCCCGTGGCAACTTGTGAAAAATTCCATGTTTGATTTTTAATCAATAGCTTGAATATCAAAAGAAATATCCAAGAGAAACAGAAAAGACATTATTCTTCAAATTGAACGCCGATTCTTCCGAAATATTTTGTAATCCCCACGAATAGCGAAGCATAGCTTGCAGTTTCCAGATTTCCACGCCTCCGCCAAGGCCGAGACCCCAATCGCTTTTCTTGAGCGAATCCTTCCATCCACCGCTCAAATCGAGAGCGTAACCGAAGTAAGGGCCAGCCATAAGTATCGGTCTTACAGGCCCGCCAATGATTTGCCATCGCAAATTAACCGGAATCTGGAAGTAGCCGGCGCTTCCCTCATCTGCCTTACTGACAGTGTATAACAATTCAGGCTGTAAACCGATACCAACAATCGGCAACTTGACCTGCAACATCGCTCCGGCTTGCCATCCGGTGGCATTATTCACATTACCAGCCACAAGATTGCTGCTCCAGCTAAAATTAGTGAAATTAACTCCGGCTTTGAGGCCAAAACGTATTTGAGCCTTTCCCGACACGCTCAAAAGAGCGATTAAAACCATAAAAACAAGACCTTTTTTCATCATCATGATAAATTAAAAATTTGCTTATTACTTTTATATTCAACGGTCAAGCAGCTAAATATCTCTGCTCCGACACAAAGCGAAGATACTGCAAATTTGCAAAATCGAAATCCGCAGAACATGCAAAACAAAATTATTAGTAATTTTGCGACGTTTGTATAAAACCAACAAGTAATTTTAAAGTAGAATTTAAAAGATGTTCGAGGACTTTACACTGTTTACCCACCTGATATTGCCGATGTTAATTTTCATCGCACGTATCTGCGACGTTACCCTGGGAACCATACGAATCATATTCGTCTCGAAGGGATACCGAAATTTGGCGCCTCTTGTGGGCTTTTTTGAAGTGCTGATCTGGGTTATTGTCATCAGCCAGTTACTTAGCAAGTTCAGCAGCTGGATTTGTTACATTGCATACGCGGGCGGATTCGCTGCCGGAAACTTCGTGGGAATGATCATCGAAGAGCGCATCGCTATCGGACTGTTGCTCGTGAGAATCACTACGCAGAAAGATGGACACGAAGTCCTATCCTTGCTTAACAGAATGGGATTCGGAGCAACGCTAACCTTCGGCGAGGGTTCAACAGGTGAAGTAAGCATCGTGCAATCAATCGTTTCGCGAAAATCAATCAAGAACATTCAGACCGCTTTGGAGGAGTATGACCCTAAACTTTTTTACAGCATCGAAGATATACGCTCGGTTACGCACGGCATATTTCCGGCAGCAAAGAATCCCTGGATGAGATGGAGGTCAGGAAAATGAACCAGCACGAGCCGCAAGCCATATTGATGAATATAATTAATTTTGCACAACGATAATAAAATGTACTTATATGAATACAGAAACAACAAAATGTCTCATTGCAGGTAGCGGTCCTGCCGGATACACCGCAGCAATCTATGCGTCGAGAGCAGGCCTGAAACCAATATTGTACGAAGGAATACTGCCTGGCGGACAATTGACTACAACAACTGAGGTCGAAAATTTCCCCGGTTATCCCAATGGAGTTACAGGAACAGAATTAATGGAGGACATCCGCAATCAAGCTCTCCGATTTGGAGCCGATATCCGCGTTGGAACTATTACTGAGGTCGATTTCTCGAACCGTCCTTTCAGAATAACCATAGATGATGAAAACACAATCGAAGCTGAAACTGTGATTATTGCCACAGGTGCAAGCGCTAAATACCTCGGACTTCCTTCGGAAGATAAATTTAAGGGACAAGGTGTGTCGGCTTGCGCTACTTGCGATGGATTTTTTTATCGCGGAAAGGACGTCGCAGTCGTGGGAGGCGGAGATACAGCCTGCGAAGAAGCATCTTACCTCGCGGGATTGTGCAATAAAGTTTACCTGATTGTACGTCGCGACGTGTTGAGGGCGTCGAAAGCAATGCAAAATCGAGTGCAACGAATGGCTAACATCGAAATAATATGGAAACATCAAACCAAAGAAGTGCTTGGTGATGAAAACGGAGTTACAGGCGCGCTGCTCGTCGGCAAGGATGGTGTAGAAAAGACTATCACGATAGACGGATTCTTCTTGGCTATCGGACATCAGCCAAACTCAGATCCATTTAAAAAATATGTCGAGACCGATGAAGCGGGATACATTATTACGCACGGCAAATCGACACGTACAAATGTGCCGGGAGTATTTGCGGCAGGCGATGTGCAAGATTCGCATTATAGACAAGGAATTACCTCAGCAGCTACGGGATGCATGGCTGCTCTTGATGCAGAATCATTCATAGTTGATAATCCAATACAATAATGAGACAAACATAAAACGCATAACTATATTCAAAACATAATAACATGAAACCAATGGGAACAAAAAACAAAAGTATGCCCAATTTACGATTCACAGAATCGGGGCATTTCGACGAAGGAGCTTCGTCTGTGTTTATCACAGATGAAGCATTTCGCCGGAAAAACTACCTTTACGGAATTAATGAACTAAGCATTTCGATAGAAAAAGCTGGTATTTGTGATTCACAAATTAGCCATTTCGGTCGAAAAAGTTCATTTATGGATTTCACAAAGATACTTTCACAGTCGAAAAGGTTAATTTGTGGAGTCATTGCGCGTAGAATTTCGAGCGATGAGCCTAATTTGCAAAAACCACAGACGAGGCGCGTCAAACGAAATGGTATAAATATGGAATTAATACATGAGTTATGTAATATATTTTAATCAATTTATTAATATTTTAAAATACCCATAATTATGAATTTCATAAGAATTGAATTACAGAGATTAAGGAATGAAGAGTGGTTTCAGCTCTTCACGGAGTTCAGGGACTTGGTTCAGCAAAAGACTGCCGAGATTCTTGACATTGCTGTTCTATTCATAACCTTCATCATGCTATATGGCAATGCCGACGAAGCGTTAGAATTAGTAAGAAAAAGCTCGGAGACGGGTCCGATGCGCGATGCTGACAAAAAGCGTGACGCTACATATAGTGGCATATCTCACGCTATAAAGTCGGCGAAGATGCATTATGAGGCCGCCAAACGCGAAGCAGCACGCGAAATTGAGATAGCAATGTCTCACTATGGCAATGTCTCCAAGAAGTCGGCCGACGAAGAAACCGCAGCTATCAACAATTTCATTCAAGATATGCGCGGAAAGTATTCCACACAAGTAGCTATACTTGAGTTGAACGGCTGGATTGACGAACTTGAGAGCAACAATAACGAATACGAAGCCCTTGTTAAGGCTCGTAGTGCGGACATTGCCTCGAGGACTAAGTACCGTATGCTTGAGGTCAGAAAGGAAACCGACGCGGTTTACTATGAAATGATCAAGCGTATGGAGGCCAAAATGATTATTGCGCCTAACGATGAGCTTGCATCTTTTATCGACGCCTTTAATGTTTTCTTAAAGGAGAGAAAAGATATCGATGCTCAACGCAAGGGACAACGCAGTAAAGCTAAAAACATCGAAAAGTAAACTCAAATATTACATAACTCTTTTAATTCACTTAGTAATCACTTTTTAAATTTAGCTAAAATGAAGATTGTATTTTTAGACTCTCGAACGGTGGGACCCGGCCTTGATTTTTCACCCATATCGGACTTGGGAGATTTCACCATGTATAATGACACTCCACAGGAGATGGTCATCGAGCGACTTGCCGGAGTTGAGGCTGTAATAGTAAACAAGACAAAGATAACGAAGGAGGTGATAGACGCCTGTCCTTCGCTCAAACTCGTCTGCGTGGCTGCTACAGGAACCAATAACATCGACATGGAATATGCGCTAAGTAAGGGACTGCAAGTAAAAAACGTGGCAGGATACTCGACAGATAGCGTTGTGCAGCTCACCTACGGCCTTTTGATTTCCTTGATGATGCACATACAGTACTTCGATAGGTACGTTAAAAGCGGCGAATACGGAAGTTCTGGCTTCTTTACCCACTACGGACGCACGTTTAACGAGATTGCAGGAAAGCGTATTGGTATCGTCGGCATGGGTACGATAGGAAAAAGATCCGCAGAAGTAGGCACAGCCTTCGGCGCGGAGGTTGTGTACTACTCTACCTCAGGGAAAAATAATTCGGCTCCCTATCAAAGGGTTGAGCTGGATGAACTAATCAAAACGTCGGACGTAATTATGGTGCATGCACCTCTAAACAAGGATACTCATCAGCTTATAAACAGACCACTACTTAGGACGGCAAAAAATACGGCATACGTAGTAAATACAGGCAGGGGGATGATTATAAACGAGGCTGCTCTGGTTGATGCCGTCGTAGGAGGAGGCATTGCTGGCGCTGCGCTTGATGTGTACGACTATGAACCATTGCCAAAAGACGGACCTATCTACACTATGCCTCTCAGGTTTCAAAATAAATTTATTTTTACCCCTCATATTGCCTGGTGCAGTATTGAGGCGCGGACGAGGCTGATTCAGGGTGTAGCCAATAATATCAAGGAATACTTGAATGGCGACAATTCCTGATAAACTTTTTGCATGTATAATGCACGTATTGCTGCGTATGGTAGTTGCACCGGCTATCGTTGCCGGTGTAGCTGCCGCGGCATACGGGCAAAAGAATGTACCTGAAATCGAAAAAAAGCTGATTTTGTTGATGCAAACTGCCGACACAACGCAGAATTTTGACAAAAAGTGTGAACTATACGACGACTTTACCCGACTTTTAGAATCAAACCTGAACGACACAGAGATTGAAGAATATCTGTTCGACAGTATTCCGAATGTCAGCGCTGTGGCTTCAAAGGATAAAAACATGATAATATATAGCTGGATGATACCTTCGCGTGAGAAAAAGGCAAAATATGGCTGCATAATTTACCATAAACCTGCATCGAGCAGAAAATATGATTCAAAAGTTTTTGTCATGAACGACGTCAAGGATAAAATAAAGTCTCCTGATATTGCCTTAATCAAGTATCCCGACTGGTTTGGGTGTATATATTACGACCTCGTCGAGAAGCAAGACGGAGATAAGACGGTCTATACCCTGATTGGCTTCGATGTAAACGACAGTATTTCGCACCGAAAGTATATAGACATATTGTCGTTCGATAAAGATAACTCTCCTATTTTTGGCTTACCTGCGTTTTTGGACGATAGAAGCGGTCTCAAAAGCAGGATTATCTTTGAATATACCTCGCAATCGGTTATGATGGCTCGGTATTTTCGCGAGTTCGACAAGATAGTGTTTAACTATCTTTATCCAATAATTCCCGAAAAGGCTGACGATAGAAGCTACTATGTGCCGGATGTTACATACGACGGCTATGAATATAAGTACGGAAAGTGGCTCAAAGTGAAAAATATCCCATTAAGGAAAGCCGATGATGAGGTTCAACATCAATCGAGCCAAAAAAATGTAATCCACAATGGCGGCTAAATGAGTGTAGAACTTCGCTCATGATTCACACAATTTAAGCAGATAATAGTTTAAATCCAAAAGTTTAGATATGCAAAAGATGCTTTATATGCTTTTAAGCTCGCTGATGGTAGTCATAATCGGCGCAGGGCAGGCTTCGGCACAGTCGCAGCCAACCACCGAAGGCAAGGCTTTTTGGGTTTCGTTTGCTTTTAATTATCAACCCGACTCGTACGACTCGGTGTATCTCGAATTAAAGTTTGTAGCAAGCAGAGCTTCGCGAGTGAAAATCACATATACTGAAAACATGGCGAGCGAGACAATAGATATTCCTGTGGGAGTTACAAGCTACATATTGAACCGCCAACAAAAGCAAGCCTCATATAATATGTACACAGGACGGTCGGCAAAAAGTATATATGTGGAATCGGACAACCACATTTCGGTCTTTGCGATGAATCAGCGTAAACATTCAGCCGACGCTTCGATAGTTCTTCCTGTTTCTACCTACGGGAAGAGTTACAGAACCATAGGCTATATTTCGGAAAGCTTCGAAAATATGTGCTACATTATAGCTTCGGAGGATAATACCGACATTATTGTTGATACAAATCCGGCAATAACTCTCGCTAAGGGTGAAGTGTATCTCATAAATCATGCCTCGATACTTGGCAAGCCCATAAAAGGGAACAAAGCATTTGCGCTTTTCTATCATAATAGCTGCACCAATGTTCCCACAAAGATAGTTGCATGTGATTGTTTGTTTGAACAGTTAATCCCTATTGCCAGCTGGGGGACGAAATACATGGTTCCTGTGAGCATACGCGGAATGGAGCGTGTAAAAATACTTGCTTCTAAGGATCTAACTCTTGTGCAGATCGCACCTAAACCAATATTTTCGATAGTAGAACCGGCGACTTCCTCCAGTCAAGCCATATATCTGAACGCAGGAGAGTACAGCGAAATAGAGATTAACCAAAATACGTTTATCACATCTAACGCAGCAATATCGGTTAGCCTGTATATGGTAGGCTATTCTTATACCGGAGGCGTAGAAGAAGGCGATCCGGCAATGGCTTGGATACCCTCTATCGATCAGAATGTGTCGAAAGTTACTATCGCGCCATTCATTGCCGAGGCTACAGCCATAAAAGATCATTATGTATCGATAGTGGCAGCTACCTCGCAGACTGCTTCGGTGAAATACAGTGTAAACGGAAGCGTCGAGACGCCGCTTTCAGGAGGCTCATGGGCAAACCACTCCGCAGGATATTCCGTATATAATATGCCACTGAACGCAGTTAAAACTGCGGCATACACCTTTACTTGTCCAGGAGGACTAACCATAACTGGATATGGGCGAGGAGTAAGGGAGTCATATTCATACATGGCCGGCGCTTCAGTCCGCCAACTGACTTCCTACTTTACGGTAAACGGAGTGCATTACCAGGATGCTGACTATAATGGTTCATGTGGTACTCGATTTGAACTTAAAGCAGTGATTGGCGATGTGCTGCATCCCGACACGGGACATATAAAATGGCTTGTCGATGGGACGGAAAATATATCGGTACGCGACCAAACTGTATTTAATATTTCAGGCTTGCCGGAGGGTCTACATAAAATAGAACTTGTTATACGCGACGATTACGGAACGACTGACACAATGCGTACTCACATTGAGGAGATTTGCCCGCCGGTTATAGCCTCGCATTTATCTACTCCATGCGGCAGAACGCTCGAAATATTCACAGCTTATCCCGACAAATTAAGCTATCGCTGGTTCAGGGACGGAATAGAGGTGGCAGGCGCTAATGAAATCAACTATACTACCAGAATACCGGGAACCTTTGAGGTGGAAATTACTACGGAATCCGGAGTTTCGGTGAGATCAGCTACAGGCTTATCGGTAAGCATACGCAATCCTGCGGCTACTGAACCTGACATAATGGCAGTTTATCCTGATTCTATATGCCCAGGCGAAACGCTCAACGTCCGATTAAGCTCAAGCAGCGCTGTCCATCCGCAGTTTAGAATGTACGGAGATCCTCTTCTTGAAAGGTTTATTCGGGGCGGATCGGATTTTTGGATTGACAATATGAGGTCAGATACCACGTTTTACGTAACTGTAAGCGGCGATAATGTTTGCGAAAACCTGCCGGGGACAGCGAAAAAGATAGAAGTTAAACTCAAAAATCGACCTTCGCTCTTGGATTCGTCGGATATTGAAATCTGTTCTGGAGATCAGTTTACATATCAACTTGAATCGTTGGATGCAGTAATGTCGGTAAACTGGAGACGAGTCGCGATTAATGGTATCAGCAATGTGGCTTCGAGCGGATCGGGACATATAATAGAAAGGCTCGAAAATACCACAAAGGAGAGCGTTGTAGTAAATTATTCGGTGGACTTAACAGGAACTAACGGATGCGCCAGTACATATAATATAAAGGTGAGGGTAAAACCGCGCGCAGAGCTGTTACCATCGGCCAATATAGACCTTTGCAGCGGGTCGAACTTCGTGTATAATCCACAGAGTAATATGGCAAATACCGAATTTCGATGGCAAAGGCAGCCGATTTATGGCGTCGAAGGCAGTTCTAACGGAATCAATGGAATAGACGAAAGGCTCAAAAGCCAAGAAAGCATCCCTGTGAGGGTTCAATATGACTATATTCTGACTGTGGATGGCTGCGTGTCAAATTCACAAATGTATGTAAACCTTCTTCCGGCTGCGCATATCGACTCTATCATCAAACCTAAATTTGTGTGTGCCGGCGAAATGTTTTCCATAGAGATAGAAAATAGCTCGACTGACGTGGATTATGTGATTTATGACGCCGGCGGATCGATACTTAAAACCCAAATAGGAGAGGCAGGAAGAACGCATATCGATGTTGGAATAGTAAATATGGAGACCATATTTAAACTGAAAGCACGTAATTCATACGGATGTGCGTCGCACGAAGAAAGCATTTTGAACGTTTTGCCGGCGAAAGTGAATATAACTACGGAGCATTTACCGGAATATATCAAAGGAAGGCCTTACAGTTTTCAACTTGAATCGGATTCGCATCCTGTAACATACAGCCTTATTGATAGCTTACCCTACGGTTTACATCTTTCGCCATCGGGCATGATAAGCGGAACGGCGCTCGTGAGCGCATCACCAGGTAAAACAAGGACGCGCATCGAGATACAAGACGCAAATGGATGCGCAGCATACAAGGAATTTATCTTAGAATCTATAATGTTTGTGCCTCAAATATTCAGTCCAAACGGCGACGGAGTGAACGATGTGTTTATGAAGGGATACCGAGTAGCAATATATGACCGCCTTGGGGTGCTTATTTTTGAGGGTAGCGAGGGATGGAACGGCGAATATAAAGGCAAGGCTGTAAGCAGAGATACATATTTTTATATATTAAGATACACAGATGATAATCAAATCGAGCATAAAATCTCGGGTGATATAACCATAATACGATAATTTACATTTTATGCAGACAATATATTTTGGAGCAATCGACATAGGTTCTAATGCTGCCCGGCTTTTGATAGCCTCGGTGAATACCGACGAGCCGGTGAGCAAGATACGTAAGACTATACTTTTACGTATTCCTCTCCGTTTGGGCGAAGATGTGTTTTCCACAGGGAGGATAAGCGAGGAGCGAATCAAAAAGTTTATTCGCATGATGAAGGCATACAAGCATCTGATGTCCATTTATGAGGTAGAAGATTATATGATTTGCGCGACTTCGGCCATGCGCGAGGCCTCAAATGGAACGAAGGTCGCCGAGACTATCCTCGACAGGACAGGCATGAAGATAGATATAATATCGGGAAAAGACGAAGCAAGGCTTGTATATGACAGCAAAATTGCCGATGAACTTAATCCTGATAAGACATATATGTATGTGGACGTGGGTGGTGGCAGCACCGAGATAAGCATAATAGAAGGAGGACGTCGGTCGAAGTCGAAATCGTTTGGCATAGGTACGCTTCGTCTGCTGGCGGGCAAGGTTAATGACAGCGATTGGGCAAGCATGAGCAAGTGGTTAGCCGAAGCGTATAGCCATTCTTCTGACCATGAAATAGAGATAATCGGAATGGGGGGAAACATAAATAAGCTATATCGGCTGGCGAACTTGGCTAAGGGAGAAAAATTATCGCCCGAAAAGCTGCGAAATCTCTATATAAGGCTTAAAAATTTGAGCCGCGACGAGAGAATGATTAAGTATGACATGCGCCCCGACCGTGCCGACGTTATAATTCCCGCATCGGAGATCTTCCTGTTTGTGTGCGACCGTGCGAAAGTGTCGGCAATTAACGTCCCTACGATAGGTTTAGTGGATGGGATAGTTCATTCATTGTATGAAAAATATAGAAAAAAGTCGGTAAAGAAACGTATTATAATCAAATGAATTACGCAGAAACTACGGAATATCTCTATCGTGCTTTACCTGTTTTCCACAGGACTGGCGGCGCGGCGTATAAGGCTAATCTCGATAACAGCATAGCGTTCGACAAGCATCTAAATTGTCCTCACCGAAGGTACAAAACCGTTCATGTAGCCGGAACTAACGGAAAGGGTTCGACCTCGCATATCATAGCGGCAGTGCTTCAGGAGGCCGGATATAGAACCGGTTTATATACTTCGCCCCATTTGTGCGACTTCCGCGAGAGGATAAAAGTGAATGGAGCCGAAATTGATGAGGCCAGCGTGGTGGCTTTCGTCGAGAAAAACCATGATATTATAGATACTCTTCGACCTTCGTTCTTTGAAATGTCGTCGGCTATGGCTTTCGATTTCTTT
This sequence comes from Prevotellaceae bacterium, assembly GCA_031280885.1. GTDB lineage: Bacteria > Bacteroidota > Bacteroidia > Bacteroidales > UBA932 > JAIRLF01. The sequence continues at coordinate 13,051 of JAITGD010000202.1, forward strand.
ACCGACGCAGGAGTTGATGTGGCTGTGATAGAAACAGGCATGGGAGGACGCTTGGATTCGACAAATATTATATCTCCCGAACTGAGCCTGATAACAAATATAGCTCTCGATCATACCCAATTTTTGGGCGATAGCATAGATAAAATCGCAAAAGAGAAGGCCGGAATAATGAAATTTCGCCGTCCGACGCTTATTGGTGAGCGTCATGTTGAGAGTTCGCCGGTGTTTGAGGCCGCTGCAGCAGCTCTCGAAGCGCCGCTGCACTATGCTGAAGATATGTTAAGGGTAATAGACATGGAGGTAAATCCGCAGGGACGAAGATTTAGGATTCAATCTATTGAGGGCAAAATCTTCGACGAGATTGAATTTTGCGTATCACTTGATTTGCTTGGCGGCTATCAAGCTAAGAATATGGTAAGCGCAATCGGAGCATTAGAACTGTTGAGGTCGAAAGGTTTTGACATAAATCTTGCTCAACTTCAGAAAGGCTGCGAAAGTGCGGCGCATAGCACAGGCTTGAAGGGTCGCTGGCAAATTATGCGTCAATCGCCAATGATGATTTTCGATACGGGACACAATGCTCATGGCTTATCGGAAGTAGCGGCGCAGTTGAAAAGGCTGAAATGTGATAAACTATATATGGTCTTTGGAGTGGTGAACGATAAAGATGTGGATTCTATATTCCATTTACTTCCTCGCGAAGCTTATTATTTATTCACACAGGCAAGTATTCCCCGCGCTATGGATGCTTCGCTACTTGCCGAAAAAGGTAGATCGGCGGGTTTAGTCGGAGAAGTACATCATAATGTTGAGCAGGCTCTTGTTGCAGCCCGAAATATGGCGTCCATAGATGATGTAATCTTTGTAGGAGGCAGCACTTTTGTAGTTGCCGATGCAATCAGTATGTGCAAATTACATAATATATGAAATTAATTATTTACATTTAAACATTTATAAATATGAATATAATAAAACTTGATTTACCTTTCAACAGGGTTTCGACTGTGGCGATAGGTGAAAGTACTATCAATCTCTATAAGTATATCGGTAACAGGAGGTGCGTGATTGTGATAGATTGGAATGTGGTCGGCTATTATTGCACTCTTCTTCCAGAGTCAGCGCTTATTATACCTATCAATGTAAGCGAAGAAAAGAAGAATCTTTCGATGATAGACCATATTTTGTCTCTCTTTATCAAGTTTAATGTCGATAGGAGCTGGATGGTGATAGGCATAGGAGGCGGCATTACTTGCGATATTGTTGGTTTTGCAGCCTCAATTTATATGCGCGGCATGAGTTTTGGTTTCGTTGCGTCGAGCTTGCTTGCACAAGCCGACGCGAGCGTTGGCGGAAAGAACGGCGTCAATCATGATAAATACAAGAATATGCTTGGCGTGTTTAACCATCCGGAGTTCGTTATCTGCGATATGATCATGCTTCAGACTCTCCCATTGCAGGAACTTCGCACGGGAGTAGCCGAAATAGTGAAGGCCTCGATAATCTCCGACCGCGATTTGTTTCAATATATAAAGCAAAATGTGGAGCAAATAGAGAAGATAGACCGGAACGTGATAATCGAGATTTTGACTCGCAGCGTGCAAATCAAAGCAAATATAGTTCAGGCTGACGAGAGAGAGAGCGGCGAGCGTCGAAAGTTGAACCTCGGACATACTTTCGGACATGCAATTGAGCGATATGGTGAACTTAATCACGGGCAAGCCGTCAGCGTTGGCATATCCATAAGTGCAGATATATCGCAGAAACTTGGTTTACTGTCGTCGGAGGAAAACATGGAGATAAAAAAACTGCTGACGAGCTTCAGTTTGCCTATACATACTAAGGTCAAAAAGAAGTATTTGATGGAAGCTGTAACTCATGATAAGAAGTGCGACCAGGAAAAGATTCATTATGTACTTATCAAAAGTATAGGAGAAGTGGAGATTCGTTCATTTGAGTTTTCCGAGCTTAAGGCTTTACTAAGATCAATCGATTCATGTGTATGACAGGAAATAAGCAACACTTGGAGGCCTTTGAAAGGCTGTTGGACATAATGGACGAATTGCGCGAGAAATGCCCCTGGGATAGGGAACAAACTTTCGCCTCGCTTCGCACATTGACTACGGAGGAGAGTTATGAACTGTCGGAAGCGATAGTTGATATGAATTTTAGTGAGATAAAAAAGGAGCTTGGCGATCTTTTGCTTCACATTGTGTTCTATGCAAAGATGGGCAACGAGCAGGGAAAGTTCAATATATCGGACATAATTAATGGCTTATGCGAGAAATTAGTATATCGCCATCCGCATGTATTCGGCCAGATCGAGGTGAAAGGTTCCGATGAGGTAGTCAGAAATTGGGAAGAACTGAAGATTAGCGAAAAAGATGGTAACAAAAGTGTACTCTCCGGCGTGCCTCGATCGCTTCCTGCACTTATCAAAGCTACGCGCATCCAGAAGAAAGCCGCCGCTGTGGGCTTCGATTGGGAGGCTCGCGAGCAGGTGTGGGATAAATTTGTAGAAGAGGAACGTGAGGTTCAGGCCGAAATATCCGAGATGAATCAGGATAGAATGGAGGCAGAATTTGGCGATCTGTTCTTCTCGCTTGTCAATGCTGCGCGTTTATACGGGGTAGATCCCGAAACTGCTCTTGAACGTACAAACAGGAAGTTTATCGAGCGGTTTAATTATCTCGAAAATAAGACCATCAAGCAGGGAAAGCCTCTCAAGGGAATGTCCTTAGCCGAGATGAACGAGATTTGGGACGAGGCCAAGCGTTCCATGGAGTAAGCTGCTAAGTTATTATGGTATAAGTATTAAAAACAATAATGTAATGATAAAACAATCGGTGTCGCGCAAGAGGCTTATATGGCAGATCTTGTTTCTTTGCCTGCCTACGGCAGTGCTTACATTTTTTATGCTCAAAGCAAGTTCGGAGTACTTTCCGATTTTCGGTAGATACCGTCACTTGGTTCAAGCTATGTACTTTGCAGGCGGGATAACGGCTTCATGCTTTTTTTACTCGTATAGGTTCAGGTTTATGCCATCCTTTGCTATTTTGCTGCTTTTATTCTGGATGGCTAATAGCGCGTTAGACAATCTTGCCTTCGGAGAGTTTGATTCCTTTTTTCTGGCAATCGATTTTATAATCTTCCAGGTGCTTTTCATATCTGGGTGGATCTGTGGTCGTGGGTTCTCGCAGTGGCGCTACTTTCCGGCTATGATTTCGGCCATGATGCTTGGTAGTGGAATTGTAGTTACGGCTTTAACGGGAAAAACCAGCTTTGTGGAACTCGTGCAGATATTTGCACCGATGCTGATATATTCGTTTTATATCATATACATGGGCGAACTTCTGAGCAACATCAATGAGAGTCAGCATAGGGCCTGGCTTCGTCCGATAAAAGGTTTGTTTGTGTATTGCATTCTTATGGTAAGTCTGCTGTTTATTGCCTTTACTGTGTTTAAACCTGATTTCAAAGCGCTCGAAGCGAAATGGGGCGGAGGTCAAAGTGCGGAGGATAACGAGAGAAGTATGATGGAAATGTTGCCCGACAGTACGTTAAGATTGAAGGAAAAGATGTCGCTAACCGACAGAATTGATAGAAATAATAGCGATCAGGCTGATTTGCCGCTGTTCGTAACGTATCTCGACAATTTTATAACCGGCTCGGAGGTAATCCCTAATCCGCTTTACTTCGTGAGATGCTATCTAACTAAGTTCGATGATGTAGCCGAAACATTCGAAACTGATTCTTTGACGCCATACAATGATCTCTTTTCTCCCGATCCGACGGAAATACCGCTTTACTTTACAGCCATCGATACCTCTGTGATAGCTAATGGGATGTCCACAATGTATCGCAAAACTGTGGACGCCGAAATATATAAGATACATTCGTCGCCAAACGAATATACAGCTCCATCCACGGCTTTCTATTGCCAACCAATAGCTGTAAAACCCGAACTGAGGGATCAATTTAAGTCGGCATACCGCGCGAAAATGTGGGTAAGTGAACTCAACAGTGCATACTTTGTGTATAATAATGTCAGAAATGACTATTCGGTTCAACGTTTTCAAGAGTTGCGCTTCGACATCCTAAGAAGCGTAAAGGACTTTTCGGAGCTTGATTCTGTGTTTTATGATTACTATACGCAGTTTCCGCCGAGTGAATCATACAATATTGTGAGACATGTAGCCGACAGCATAGTTAGCGCATCCGAAGCAAGTCTTCCTATCGACAAGCTTCTCGCAGTTCGAGCCTTCTTTATGTCTCACAGGGATGGTGCACCACGGTTTAAATATTCAAACATGGTTACCACAGCTATACCTAAAGGACAGCGTTTGCTGAATTTTTTATTGCACGAAGGTAAGGGTAACTGTGCTTACTTTGCAGGAAGTACTCTATTTTTGTTGCGCGCCTGCGGGATTCCCTCGCGTGTGGCTCTCGGATATTCATTAGTCAATAGGAGCAGCAATAATAAGGGTTGGTACTGGGTTTACAGCAAACAGGGACACGCCTGGGTGCAAGCCTTTTTTCCGGGCTACGGCTGGCTTGATTTCGATACTACAATCGGCGATACCGAGCGCGAAGAGGCTCCAGGTCCCGATGGCACTCCCCCACTCGATCCTCAAAAGGCGTGGCTTGCAGCTACGGGGAAGATTTCGGCAATCGATACGCTGGCAAAAACAGCACAGTTCTACATGGATAAGATGGTTTATCATGATCTGGAATATAAGCTCGAAGAGGCTTTCCGTCTGACACTTGACCTGTCGTTAGCTAAGCTTTATGCCGACTCGCTGGTAGTAGGGCTGTCGTGGCTAAAGGCTGGCGACAAGGGACTTGCACTATCGTTCACCGAGCCGAAAAATTCTACTGTCATAATCAATCCGCAGGATGTGCAAATGATTCTGGTGAACCTTCCCAAGCCCATTCCGGTGGACGAATTTAGGCTGGATACCAGACGAAAAGAAGATGAACAGAAATCTTCGTCCGAGACAAA
>JAITGD010000171.1 GCA_031280885.1 Prevotellaceae bacterium
CCACAGGGCGTTGCCCTGTGCTATTGATTCAAGGGCTTCGCCCTTGTAGAGACGACAAAAAATAATGTGGGATAGAAATACATGGAGATTAAATAGCACCTCAAACTTTTTTTGAACCCAATTGGAAGGTCAAAAAAAGTTTGAGAAGCTATGCAAATATTTGCTGTGGAACCCCTGACGGGGTTCGGGGTGTACGTTGTAGCAGGTTTTTTCTATTGATATTGATGCCCTACGGGCAACCTTCGGAATTATGAATTAGCTACGCAGGCTGGTTTGATAGTCGTTTTGCACGCAGATTTTTTCTGTGCCTGGTAGAGACGGGGCGCGCCCCGTCTCTACTGAACCACTCTTGGCTCTTGGTTCTTGAAATCCTGAATCATTCGCCGAAATCGTTTTTGAAAAGATCGGAAATCGTTTTTGAAAAGATCGGAAATCGTTTTTGAAAAGATCGGAAATCGTTTTTGAAAAGATCGGAGATCGATTTTGAAAAGGTCGGAGATCGTTTTTGAAAAGGTCGGAGATCGATTTTGAAAAGGTCGGAGATCGTTTTTGAAAAGGTCGGAGATCGATTTTGAAAAGGTCGGAGATCGATTTTGAACCGTCCAAAAGTCCAAAAGTCTAAAAGTCCAAAAGTCTAAAAGTCCAAAAGTCCAAAAGTCCAAAAGTCCAAAAGAAAGTCTTACTTTTGCACGACGTATAAAAGCGCAAGTAAATGTTAATGCTGAATGTTACTACATCATTGACAGGTGGAATACGGTTTGGATACTGTTTGTTCATGTTCGTTTCGCTGCTGATTTCTTCGTGTTCGACGACGAAATATGTGCCGGATGGCGATTATCTGCTCGATAAAAACATCATAAAAGTTACGGAAAAAAACACCGTCAATATCGACGAAATTGCTCCGTATGTACGGCAGCGTCCTAACAGGATGGGGCTGTTTAATATCAAGTTTCATTTGAGAGAATATAGTCTTTCGGGCAAAGATACGACCCGCTGGCGCAACCGTGTGCTGAGATCCTGGGGCGAACCGCCGGTGATATTCGACTCGGCCAGCGTCCGAATGAGCGTGCAGAATATACTGACTTACATGCGACAAAGAGGATATTATTTTGCCGAAGTTTCAGATTCCATCATCATCAAAAAGAAAAAAGCGAAGGTGAAATATACCGTGAATCCGGGCAATCCTTACAGATTGCGACATGTTTCATACGACATAAAGGATTCGGCTCTGTATCAAATCGTGGCGAGCGATAGTCTCTCTTCGCTGCTCAGGCCGCGAAGGAGGCTTTCGTCGGAATTGCTCGACAATGAACGCGACCGTATCACTTCGCTGATACGAAACAAGGGATATTATTCATTCAACAAAGGTTACATCAGTTACGAGGCCGACACTTCGAGCAGAGATATGACCGCCGACGTTAAAGTATCGGTAGCGCAAATGCGAGGTAATGAGGAGAATGAATACCTCAACCACCCGATTTATCGAATCAACAAGGTATATATCTACACTAACTACGACGCCGTAGCTGCCATATCCGACGTGAACTATGCAAAAGACTTTGATACACTGTACAGTCGAGGCATACACATCTTGTATAAGGATGCGCAAAATCTGAAGTCCGGCGTGTTATCACGAATCAACCTCATCAACGAAGACGCCGTGTATAGGGAAGAAGATGCAACGAAAACGTACAATAACTTGTCGAATCTGAACATGTTCAAATCGATAACCATACAATTCAACCGCGCCGAACGCGAAGGCGCGTATCTCGACTGCCTTATCCAGCTAAATCCCATCCCTTCGCAATCGTATAAAACAGATATTGAGGTGTCCACCAACTCGTCGGACATGATTGGTTTCTCGCCCGGCTTCCATTACGGACATCGAAATCTTGCCGGCGGAGCCGAGAACTTCACCCTCGATTTTCGCGGAGTGTTTCAGTACAGTTTTCCTTCTTCGGATTATCAAAATTCTCAGGAATATAACATCGCATCTTCCATCAATCTTCCTCTATTTCTGATGCCTGTATCTATTCCCTATTTCAAAACCCAATTACCGCACACACGGTTCACAGTTTCATACACTTATCAGCAACGTCCCGATTACACGCGAGCCATGGCAAACTTTCGTTTCGGATATTCCTGGAAAAGCTCGCAAAATAAATCCTACATGCTTAATCCAATTGAATTTAGCATGATCAAAATGTTCGACCTCAGCGAATGGTTTTACGAAGATTTAGATAACGCATATCTTAAAAATACCTACGCCGATCACTTTATACTCGGAATGACAGGCTCTTACCTCTACAATTCGCAAGCCGAAACAAGAACTATTTCGCCAAGACGCCGACGCACTTCCTCATACTATTATCGAATAAATGCCGACGTTGGAGGTAACTTATTGAGCGCCTTCAATTCATTCCTTGCAAGAGACCCCGAAACCGGAAACCGAAAAATATGGAACATGCCATACGCACAATACATCAAATCCGACATAAATATAGTGTTCGACAAGCCGATACGTGATTTCGGATCCTTAGTCTGGCGATTCTTTTTAGGAATAGGAAAAGCATACGGAAACTCAAAAAGTCTTCCCTTTGAAAAAATGTATTACTCCGGCGGAGCCAACAGCCTGAGAGGATGGCAAGTAAGAGCGCTTGGACCAGGGTCGGTATCGGCCGATTCGATAGCAAACATCCCCAATCAAGTGGCCGATATGCAGTTGGAAATGAACATGGAATATCGCTTCCCAATAATATGGAAATTAGAAGGCGCATGGTTCGCCGACGCAGGTAATATATGGAGTATCAGCCATAAAGACACGCGCGAAGGCGCAATTTTCAGCTTCAAACGATTCTACAAAGAAATCGCTATTAATACAGGGCTGGGCGCACGGCTAAATTTCGGATATTTCATAATCCGTTTAGACATGGGATACAAGGTTTATGACCCCGGATTACCCGAAGGTCAAAGAATTATAAGCCCCGGTCAATGGTTCAGAAGCAAAAATTTCGGGCTGCATTTCGGAATAAACTATCCCTTTTAAACCATCTTGGCTACTGATTTCATCTTCTTCTTGATGATGAATTAGATTCTCTCGACGAACTGCTTGTCGTTCCTGAACTTGAACGCGAACTTGAACTCGACGAACTGCGCGAACTTGTCGCCGTAGAGGAGCTTGTTTGTCTTGAACTTCCTGAATTTTGACGGCTTGTCGAACTGCTTTCTCTCGATGCCGACGACGAATTTGAAGGACGCAAATTTGTCGTTGGCGCATAGCTCGGCGAACTCGATGGATTGCGCGAGTTGGTCGCGGCGGAGGAGCTTTGTTGTCTTGAGCTTTCCGTATTTTGACGATTTGTCGAACTGCTTTCTCTCGATGCCGACGACGAATTTGACGGACGCGAACTCGGACGCGAGGAAACTCCTGATGATCCGCGCGAACCGTAATTCATCGACGAAGTTCTTGACGAGCCTTGCGTCGAACTGCGAACCGTCGTTGGTTGCGCACTGCGTCCGTAGTTAGCCACATAAGAAGTTCGTCCCGAATTTTGAGTCGATGCTCTAACTGCCGACGTCGAAGCGCGGGCGGGAGCAACTCCGCGTCTTTCGTAACTCGAAGCATAGACATTGCTTTGTCGTCCACTCGAATGCACGCGGTCGGGAATCACTCTCACGCTGCTATAATATGAACTGCGAATCGAAGCCTGGCGCGTTCCGTAGCAATGAGTATAAGGCACGCGGTAAGGCGGACGGTAAACCGGAGGACCCCACCAGCCCGACCGATAATGATAATGGCTGTAATGATGTCGATGATAATACGCCGGATGCACAAACCAGCCGGCTCCGTAGCAAAAATTCACCGACCAGCCGTTCCAGGGATTGTAATTCATCCCAAAACCCCAGGTACACGGACGAGGATAGTAATATCGTCCACGCCAAGGCCTGTAATGATAGCCGGTGCCGTAAACCACCACGCGACCGTGAACGTAACTCGACAGATAACCACGGGTATATCCAACATAAACAACACTTGGAGTGGCATAATATATATTGACGTACCGAACATTATAAACCGGACACGACGGCGGAATGACGTTGATCTGTACCGGACGGCAATCGCTCACCGCCCAAGGACCCGAAGGCGAAGCGCCAACAAACCAAACTCCATTATCTACAACATAATAACGATTTCGTTCCACAATCACCGTGTTGGAACTGTTAGAAGCATAGCGCATTTCTGTTCCGGCTATGGATTCAAACTGAGGTTCGCCGTCGTAAACCACACTGGTACTTGCTGTTTGCCTGTCCACAACGGCTGCTTGCGGAACCTGCGATTCACGTACCGCATCAAAAGAAGCCTTTGTGCCCGGAACGCTGGCAAGTACCACATCCTTATCGCTTCCCTCCGGAATCTTTGCGAAATCTGCCGGAAGATTTTCGTTGGATACATATTCCCACGCGCCGGTCAATTTGGCTGCTCGGTACCAACGTCCCGAAAGAAGCAGATAATAAAGCTGTTCATTTATGTCGAACAGAATTTCATCCTCAGTATTACTGACATAATTCAAGCTCGTTCCCTTGATGGGCGAATATTGTGGAGCGCCGTCGGTTTGAATCAGTTCCGCAGGCTTGGTGCTTATTATAACCTGTGGATAACCTGTTTGTTCAGCAAAACTTTCCGAATCGGCTTGTATGGATTTTGCAACTTCAAGAACCTTCGACGGAGGATTTTTATAAGCCGTCCAGCCCGCAAGTGGCGACGAGGAACGATACCACAAAGATCCATTGCCGAGATAAAACATATCCTGATACTTAAGAATCAAAAACGGAGTATTTACTATCATCTCAACGCCCGCAATCTCGCTTGCCTGAACTATCGGATCGCCATCAATTACCACAAGTATCGAGGCTTTATTTGCATAAATAATTTCCGGAGGAGCGTTGTTAAGATTTTCTGTTGATGTTCTTGTATCTCGCGCATTATCAAGGTCGGCGAGAATTTCGTCCATCTTTAATTTTGGATGGCGTGCCGACATTTCCGACCGAATAAGATTATTTAAATCGTTTTCGCGACTTGCCGAAAAACCATCAGGAAAACGAAGCTCGTTAATCGAAACATCCCGAAATTCAACCGTTCGCTCTTTGCTGTTGAGCTTTAATGAAGCCTCGCCCCACATCGAACCAAACACCGGCGAATCGTTCCCTTCGGATACCGACATCGCCGAGCGAAACGAAAGTTTATCTACATTGTAACTCTCTGTTTCAGGTTTATATACATGCAATATCCGATTTCCCGATTTGATGATAAAGGGCCACGATTCCTGAGCAAAAATCGAATCCGTAAAGCAAAAAACAAATCCAAGGATAATTATCCCGATTCTAAGCTGTAATTCTCTTGATTTCATATCTGTATATCTTTTATCAATTCATTATACATTTTAATCATAGCATCGATACAATCAAAAACCGTGCCTAAAACTGTGTAGATTAAAAATACTTCATACCTTTGCATTGTATTTAATTTAAACATTTGTTTAAATAATGAAAAATAACTACACAGAAGTACAAAGTAAGATTGCAAAAACCGCACGTGAACTGTTTGTGAAAAAAGGTTTTAAAGCAACAACAGTGCGCGACATCGCCACTGAATCCGGCGTGAATGTTGCAATGGTAAACTACTATTTTAACTCGAAAAGCGAGTTGTTTGATTCCATTTTCGAGGAGGCTTTTAATATGATGTCGGAAAAAATATTCTATCTAATGGACTCAGAACTGCCTTTCTTTGAACTGATTCGTCAATGGATTTACTCCTACTACGATATGCTGATGGAATATCCCGATTTACCTCTCTTTGTGATGAACGAACTATCAACAAACCCTAACACTCTGGATAAGTGCTTCCACAGTAATCCGTATCTGCTGTATTTGAAAATATCAAAACGAATAAAAAAAGAAGTAACAAGGGGAACAATTCGCCCGGTTAATGTTCCCGACCTGCTGTTGAATATAATATCGCTCTCGATTTTTCCTTTTGCCGCACGACCAATGGCAGGCAAACTCTTGAATCTCTCCGACGAACAATACATGGAAATGATTGACCATCACCGTGAATACGTCGTCAATTTTGTGATAAAAGCAATCAAAGCCTGAAAACGACATATATGAATGTAGGGAATTATAAAATCGGTCTCGACGCCGGATCTACAACCATGAAGTTTGTGGTTCTTGACGAAAATAATGACTTTGTTTACAAATCGTACCGGCGACATCAAGCAGACCTCAAGCGAATATTCGAAGAGGAAATGCGACTTATAAATAAGCTGTTTAGCGATTCTTTTTTTACAATTGCAATCACCGGATCGGCCGGAATGGGCATAGCCGAGCGGATGAATATCCCTTTCGTTCAAGAAATTGTAGCCTCGGTGAAACCAATACGGCAAAAATTTCCGCAAATACGCACCATGCTCGACCTGGGCGGCGAAGATGCTAAAATGGTTTTCTTCGCCGAAAACGGACGCCCCGACATCCGTATGAATGGAAGTTGCGCCGGCGGTACAGGCGCTTTCATCGACCAGATGGCTTCGCTGATGAATATCTCAATTGAACAACTTGGCGAAGAAGCCGCTTGCGCAGAAAAAATATATCCGATTGCATCGCGTTGCGGGGTGTTTGCTAAAACAGACGTGCAGAATCTGATGGCGCGCAATGTGGCAATATCCGATATTGCACTATCGACGCTTTATGCCGTTGCTTTGCAGATAATTACCTCCCTTGCTCGAGGCTACACAATCTTCCCGCCTTTGCTTTGCATTGGCGGCCCGCTGACTTTCATCCCCGCTTTACGACAACAGTTTGTCAAAATATTCAATATACCTAACGATCAGCTTATTTTGCCCGATAACAGCGAATATTTCCCAGCTTTCGGAGCAGCTTTACATGCCGAAAATCAAAATCTGATGCTCACTGCGGGACAAATCATCCGAAGATATTCCCAAAGCAGACATGCCGCAGAAACATCAATGCCGCCGCTGTTTGAAAATAAAAACATGTACAAAACGTGGAAACAGACGCGAAACATGCGGCCAATTCCACAAAATAAAATAAAGCCTTATTCGCGCACCAGAGGATTTATCGGAATCGATTCAGGTTCGACAACAACTAAAATCGTTGTTATCAACGAACATTGCGATCTTGTTTATCGATATTATGCCCTCAACGAAGGAAATTCTCTGAAAAAAACAGTGGAAGGGCTGCAAGATTTCTATCAAAACTTGCAGGAAAAGAGAGCAATGATGCAAATTCTTTCCTCAGCAGTAACGGGATACGGCGAAGACTTGATTCGTTCAGCTCTGTGGATTGACTTCGGAATAGTGGAAACGATGGCGCATCTTGCAGGAGCGCAGTATATTGACCCGCAAGTGTCGTTTATACTCGACATCGGAGGACAGGACATGAAATCGATCTTTGTCGATAAAGGAATCATCTCAAATATAGAGCTAAACGAAGCCTGTTCGTCGGGATGCGGCTCGTTTCTGCAAAATTTTGCTTCGACAATGAACCTGACTTTGGATTCATTCACTCAAAAAGCCTGTCTTGCAAGACGTCCATGCAATTTAGGTTCTCGATGCACCGTGTTTATGAACTCAAAAGTCAAGCAGGCGCTCAGAGAAGGCGCAGGAATAGACGATATTGCCGGCGGATTGGCATATTCGGTCATCAAAAACTGTCTATTTAAAGTTCTGAAAATAAATAGCCTTGATTCGCTTGGAGAGCATATCGTCGTGCAGGGCGGAACCTTTCGCAACGACGCTGTGTATCGAGCCTTGGAACTTTTGTCGGGTAAAACTATCTTTTCGACAGATAATCCGGAACTTATGGGAGCTTTTGGAGCAGCAATACATGCTCGCAAACAGTGGCAAGAAGGTCGCGCAACCGGCAATTTTGCCGGCGAAATCTCGCTGAAAAACAGCCTAAACGTCCGACAATCTGAATTGCAATGCAAAGGATGCGCCAACCGTTGTTCGGTAGTACGATTCAAGTTTGCAAATGGAAACATCTGTTATGCAGGAAATAAATGCGAAAAAATGTTTGCAGGCTTCGTCCACGAACAACAAAAAGGATTTAATGCTTTTGATAGAAAATTCATTAATGGTTAATGGTTAATGATTAATCATTATCAAACCAGCCTGCGTAGCGTCTTTTAATAATGTTTGCTTGTAATTCAAAATTTTTTTCTTCATGATATCAGACAAATTCTTACCTTTGCGCTGTATGAATATCGAAGAAATTTTCGGTAAAGATACATGGAATCAATAAGAATATGAAACAGTTCCGAAGTTTCGTCAAGAAAGAATTTCTGCACATCTTCCGCGACGTGCGCACTATGCTCCTGCTTCTGGCTATGCCGGTGGTGCAATTGATGATTTTCGGTTTTGCTATAACCAACGAAATCAGAAATATACCCTTCGCAGTTCTGGATGAATCAAAAAGCGAGGTCTCGGCAAAATTAGTCGAGAAACTCAAGTCGGGCAAGTATTTCGACCTGAAAACCAGCGCTGTTTCTTCGTCCGAGTTGGAAAAGGAATTTCAACGTGGACTTGTAAAGATGGCGATAGTCTTTCCTGCCGGATTCGCAAACGACTTGCAACACGTCGGAACTGCTGATATTCAATTAATAGTGGACGCCTCAGATCCGAATGAGGCTTCGACCATAATCTCATACGCACGGCAAGTAGTTGCTCAGTATCAAGGCGAACTGTCTGATATCGCAAATCTTCCACGCCTCGTCGAAGCCGAAGTAAAGATGCTGTACAATCCTCAATTGAAAAGCGCCTACAACTTCGTGCCGGGTATCATGGGCTTGATTTTGATGCTTATATGCGCCATGATGACTTCCATATCCATCGTCAGAGAAAAAGAACTCGGCACGATGGAAGTATTGCTGGTTTCGCCCGTAAAACCCTTATTTGTAGTCTTATCGAAAGCCGTACCATATTTCATAATAGCTATGGCCGACGTTGTGATGATTCTCGTGCTGTCGGTTACAGCGCTGAATGTGCCGATAGCCGGCAGCGTATTTTCCGTTCTGCTGCTGAGTATGGTTTTCACCCTGTCGGCGCTTTCGCTGGGGCTGCTGATTTCGTCCATAACTCGCACACAGCAAGCAGCAATGATGATTTCCGGAATCGGCCTGATGATTCCTACCATACTTTTATCGGGACTGATATTTCCGATAGAAAACATGCCCCTGATACTGCGGATACTATCCAACATCATTCCTGCAAAATGGTTTATCGGCGCCATAAAGGACGTCATGATTAAAGGCCTTGATTTCACGTCGATATGGCGCGAATGTTCTGTTCTCGTCGGCATGATGATTTTTCTGCTGATTCTGAGTGTCAAACGGTTTGAGCCAAGAAGCAAAAATTCATGAAGATTCAGGATTACAAGAACCAAGAGCCAGTACGCTACGCAATCAATTAAGAATTAAGAATTAAGGGAGCTACGCAGTTTGGCTTGATAAAAAATTTGTGTGTATCCGTAAAATCTGTGTCATCTATGTGCAAAAAGACTATCAATCCAGCCTGCGTAGCGTCCTGATTCTTGGTTCTTGCAATCCTGAATCATTTTTAATGTTTGCGGAGAATAAGCGAATTTATTTACGCAAAAATGCAGAGAAAAATCATTGCTACGCTACTGAGCAAGTGTCTCCTGCGGGACAGTATGTGAAAATTGTTGATTTAATGTGTTGTATAAAAGGCAAGAGCACGATTAATCGCGCCCTTACAACAAGGGTAAACCAAACTGCGTAGCTTTGCCGGAAAACCTCATTTTGCAGATTTCAGGGTCGTTTTAAAATATCAAGTGTCAAGTTGTCGGGCTGCCCGTCGAAGAACTTGTCCAAAACGCGCTGAAAAACAGGGCTTGCGCCTTGCACCTGCGAGAAGAGCGTCATCGAAGAGCGCAGTTTCATGGCGTCCGTATAGCCGAAGATTTTGTTGGCGCTGTTGCTTGGAAGTTGCAATAGAGCTTCGCAGATCTGTTCCAGACGTTCGCGCAGGTGCAGATAGGGTTCAAACAATATCAGACGCGCTTCATGAATGTCTTTAACTGCGTATTTTACAGCCATTTCGGAATGACCGAGACCGGCAATCTGCGGGAAAATAAACCACATCCAGTGGCTACGTTTCCGTCCGTTGCGAATTTCTGCCAAAGCGGTGTCGAACATCTGGTCGTAGGCATTTTTAAAACGTTCAACAGTCTTTTCTTCATCAAAATAGTCTTCCTTTGTTTGCCTGATTTCGTCGTCCGACATTGATGCAAAATTCTTACTTTCGATGTTGTAAGCCCGTTTTGAATACCTATCTTTGGCAAACATTCTGTCCATATCCTCCTTGTTTTTTGAAAAAATCAGCGTTGCGTGAATCGAGAGCGAAAGAGCTACGCGGGTAATGTCGTGTTCGGTGCCGATGTACGAAAACACCCACTTTCCGGCTTGCAATTCTTCAATCAGGGCTTTGATTTGTTGCTGCGAGTATTCGCGCGAGGCATTTTCTTCGCCGTCGGTGAGAATGGTTACAATCACGTCGTGGTCGGCCTTGTCGGCGAGATGCGTTTTCAGCCTGTTGCACGACATGCCGATTGCGTCATAGAGAGGCGTATTGTCGTCTGGATTAAAATTTGAGCGATTGAGTTCCTGCAACCGACTTGCCGGTTCGGCAAAATGGATGTAAGTAAATCGCACACCTCCAAAAGTCAGGAAAGTAACGAAATGCTCCTGATCAAGGTTTTCGCTTTCCAGCTGCTTGATGGTTTTGAGAGTTTCATTGAATCCATCGATGACGGCGCTCTTTATTGACGCCATCGAACCGCTTTCGTCCAGAATAATCAAATTGTGGACTTGATGTTTACTGTTTGTCATACAATTATGTTTGGTAATTATGCTTTAAAAAAATCAGCGTAAAGGTAAACATTCTTTTCAAATCGCAAACCCATTTTGAGAAAAGTAATTACCTTTACGAAAAATTTAATGGTAAAGATATGGCAAGATACATACATTTCGACTGGGCTATGAAGCATATATTGCGCGATAAAGCCAA
>JAITGD010000194.1 GCA_031280885.1 Prevotellaceae bacterium
GCGTAGCCAATTCATAATTCATAATTCATAATTCATAATTCATTCTTTTTCTTTCAGGAAAAAGTTTGGAAATTCGATGTCATGCACAATATTTCCACCGCGCAGGCGTATCCATGTACGCAGTTTTTTTTCGTTTTCGCGGAGTTCGATTATTCTTGCGCCGTTAGGTTTCAGGTTGTTATATACGGTATTTCCTCCGCTGTAACGTCCGTAGGCGAGCATTATACCGTCGCGGTATGCGGCGTAATCGTTATCGTGGTCGTGGCCTACGAAGATGGCCATTATATCTTTTGTTTCTTTGATTGCGGTAAACAGGCCGGAGTTCAATCGTGGCGCACAGGCTTTTTCTTTGCGTGTTCCGGTGAATACGGTTTGTTCGTCGGCAGCAGCCGCGTTGTATTCGGGCAAGGGGATGTGAAAGAAAGCTACTGCGGGAATTGGCTCTCCGTTGTTGTTTGCTGTTCGGATCGAGCTTTGATTTCTGTACCATTCAATCTGGTCGAAATGTATGTAATCGTAACCTTTGACGCCTTCGATGGTTGAGTAGGCATTAGAATCGAAAAAGTACATGACGAAGCAAGTTTTCTCGGACGAATGTGAGGCTATGGGCAGGATGAAATTTGTAATGCCTGTTATCCCCGGCGTTGTTGCGGTCAGATTTCCGGGTAGATTTTTTGCAAGATCGAAGAGTTGAGAGCGAGTCAGGTCGAATTCGTCGTCGTGATTTCCGAAGACAAAAGCGAATGGAAGATTGCGTTCCACCACCGGCGCCAGCACTGTCAGCAAGCTTGTGTCGGCTGGGCGTCCGTAAACAATATCGCCGGTAAATATTACCAGATTGGGTTTTTCGGCGTCCAGCGTTTCGCAGATGTTTTCGATAGCGGGTTCCGAGCGCGGATCGTTTGCGATGAAATGCGTGTCGGTAAATTGTACGATTTTAAATTTACCGTTGCGATTGAACTTTAGCGTGTTTTGAGCGTTTGCCGTAAAAAGTACGGCGAAAAGGAGAATCCAAAGAGAAATAATTTTTTTCATGATGATTTTTATTTGTGTTGATTATCGTTGATTTTATTTAGTGATGGTATGCCGCGCAAGCCGTCTCGAAGGTGGGCTATGGCTAAGCAGGGATGCGAGAACAAGATTCGCCATCCGGAGTAACGCATCACTGCGCGGATGCTAATGCGCTGTGTTTTTGCGTAACAATGAACAGGGCATTTGGCGCAGGTGGGTTTACGTTCCTCAAACAGGCATTGCGAAAGGCGACGCATTGCGTAGTTATACAGGGCGGTGCAATTGTCGCACAATCCTTTGTGTTCAGGATGATGTTTGCGGCAATAAAGCTCAATCATAAGTTTTATTGTTTTTGCTTCGCGTTTTCTGCGGCGGCCTAATGTTTGCGAAAATTTCGACATGTTACAAGCCTGTAAGTTTTTTGATTTCGTTCAGTTTATTCAGCGCGTCAATCGGAGTTAGGTTGTTGATGTCGATTTTTTGCAGGCTGTCGCGTATTTGTTTCAGCACCGGATCGTCAAGTTGAAAGATGCTAAGTTGAAAACCTTCGCGTTTTGAGGCTATTTGCGACACGGGCTTGCTGAGCGAATGATTGCCGTGCGATTTTTCGAGTTCTTTCAATATTTCTTCGGCTCGCATTATTACGCTTCGGGGCATACCGGCCATTTTTGCTACTTGAATTCCAAAGCTGTGAGCCACTCCGCCCGGAGCGAGTTTTCGCATGAAGATCACTTTGTTTTCGACCTCTCTCACTGTTACGTTATAGTTTTGGATGCGGTCGAAGGATTTTTCCATTTCGTTCAATTCGTGATAATGTGTCGCGAAGAGTGTTTTGGCTTTTGCCGTCGGATGTTCGTGAATATATTCCAGCAGCGCCCAGGCAATCGAAATACCGTCGTATGTACTTGTGCCGCGTCCAATTTCGTCGAACAATATCAGGCTTTTATTCGAGATGTTATTCAGTATGCTTGCGGCCTCGTTCATTTCGACCATAAAAGTCGATTCTCCTTGCGAGATATTGTCGGAAGCTCCTACGCGGGTAAAGATTTTATCGACCACACCGATAGTAGCCGCTTTTGCCGGAACATAACAGCCTGTTTGCGCCATCAGCACTATCAGAGCTGTCTGGCGGAGCAGGGCTGATTTTCCCGACATATTTGGTCCGGTTATTATCATTATTTGCTGATTGCTGTTGTTCAAACAGACGTCGTTGGCAACGTATTCTTCGTCGGGAGGAAGCATTTTTTCGATAACCGGATGGCGTCCTTCTTTGATATTTATGATATTATCGCTATTGATTTCGGGGCGATGGTAGTTCGATGTTTTTGCAATTTCGGCGAATGAAAGCAGACAGTCGAGCCGTCCGACGAGAAGAGCATTGAGTTGAACCTGGGTAGTATATTCCGTCAGCGCCGACACAAGTTCGCCATACACTCGATGTTCGATAGCTATGATTTTCTCCTCGGCTCCCAGAATTTTTTCTTCGTACTGTTTCAGTTCTTCGGTGATATATCTTTCGGCTTCGACCAGAGTTTGTTTGCGAATCCATTCGGGCGGAACCTTGTTTTTGTGCGTATTGCGTACTTCGATATAATATCCGAAGACATTGTTGAACGATATTTTCAATGAAGGAATACCTGTACGCTCGGCTTCTTTGAGCTGTATTCCTTCCAGGATTTTTTTTCCTGATTGCGAAACTTGACGCAGCGAGTCGAGTTCAGAATCAACTCCGTCGGCTATCACTCCTCCTTTGTTGAGCTGATTCGGAGGGTCGGCCATAATTTCACGTTCGATACGTTTGCAGATTTCAAAGCAGGGATTTAGGCTGTCGCCCGTTTGCCGCAAAGTTTCGTTTGCGGTTTTCAGACAGGCGTCTTTTATAGGCGCGCAGGCTTGCAAGGCTACTTTCAACTGTACAATTTCACGCGGACTTACACGTCCGGCAGCCGCACGCGAGATAATTCGCTCGACGTCGCCGATTTCCTGTATGCGGTTTTTGATTGTTTCTCTGAAACTGTTGTGTTTAAGAAAATATTCCACCACATCCAGACGAGCGTTTATAGCTTTTTCGTCCTTGAGCGGCAGAGCAATCCAGCGTTTCAGCAAACGCGCACCCATAGGCGAAATAGTTTTATCGAGAACGTTTAGCAGAGTTTTGGCGTTTTCGTTTTGCGAGCCAAACAATTCCAGATTGCGCACCGTAAACTTGTCGAGCCACACATATTTATCCTCTTCAATCCGCGAGATCGACGAGATATGCGCCAGCTGATTGTGCTGTGTCATTTCGAGGTAGAATAGTATTGCTCCGGCGGCCGTTTGACCGGCATTAAGCGAGTCGATTCCAAAACCTTTCATCGACATAGTTTGGAAATGCTGCAACAATTTGTTTTTGGCGGCATCTTCCACAAAAGCCCATTCGTCGATCTTGTAAGTGTAGTACTTTTGGCCGAAATTTTCCTCAAATTCCTGTTCTTTTCCCTTTTGATAAAGTACTTCCTTCGGATTGAAATTGCTCAGCAGTTTATCGATATAAGTAGCTTGTCCTTCGGCTGCAAAAAATTCGCCGGTCGATACGTCAATAAAAGCCAGCCCTGTGATATTTCGTCCCAGATGCACGCAGGCAAGGAAGTTATTTTCACGGTGTTCAAGAATATTATTGCTGAACGACAAGCCGGGAGTAACCAGCTCGGTGATTCCCCGTTTAACGATTTTTTTTGTTGATTTCGGATCTTCCAGCTGGTCGCAGATGGCCACACGTTGTCCTGCGCGAACAAGCTTAGGCAAATAAGTATCCAAAGCGTGATATGGAAATCCCGCCAACTCGGTATAAGCAGCCTTACCGTTTGCCCTTCGCGTCAAGGTTATACCAAGAATTTCACTTGTTTTAATTGCATCGTCGCCGAAAGTTTCATAAAAATCACCAACTCTAAAGAGCAGTAAAGCATCGGGATGTTTCTCCTTGATGGAATAATACTGCCTCATTAGCGGCGTTTCGGCGTACTTTTTATCTTCGAACATCTGTCAAATACCACATATAATAAAGCGTGCAAAAATACTACTTTTCGGCGAAAAGGTGCATTTATGAATTATGAATTATGAATTATGAATTATGAATTCATAATCCATCGGTTTAATTAATTTTGCGCCATGTTATATAACGACCATAACACGATGAAAAATTTATCAATGATGCTGTTTGCGCTTATATTTGCGCTGTATAGCGCTGAAACGCAGGCACAAGAAATAACCATCCTGACGAAAGACGTGCAATTGAGTATGTCTCTTGGCAAGGACGGTAAACTATACCAGTCGTACTTCGGAACGCGGTTTAACGATGCTTACAATCCTGACGCCAAGTCTCATGAAGCATATATCGCTTGGGGCATGTCGGATCTTTTCGAGCCTGCTCTTCGAGTAAGTCATTCGGATGGTAATCCGGCACTTGCGCTTGTTTATGTGCGACATTCCTCGTCGAAAGATACCGACGGCAGTACGCTTACGCGGATTGACTTGCGCGACACGCTGTATCCGGTTGATCTTACGCTGTTTTTTGCCTCATATTACGAGGAAAACGTCATTCGCGCATGGAGCGAAATACGGCATCGAGAGAAGGGAGAATTAACTCTCAATTCATTTGCATCGAACATGCTGCACTTCGACGGCGGAGATTATCATCTGACGCAGTTTCACGGCGATTGGGCAGAGGAAATGCAGATGCAGACAAGCCGTCTGACGTCGGGCATAAAAATTATCGACAGCAAACTCGGTTCGAGAGCGCAAATGTATCAAACTCCGGTGTTTATGCTTTCAATCGATGGCACATCCAACGAAACCTCCGGACGAGTGCTTGCGGGAACTCTTGAATGGTCGGGCAATTTTCGCTTTCTATTTGAGCTTGACCCGCATAATTCACTTCGGCTGATTTCCGGAATAAATCCCTTTGCCTCGGAATATCGTTTACCTGCGGGCAAAAGTTTCCGTACGCCGGCTTTTGTGTTCACATACAGCGATGTAGGGAGAGGCAAGGCCAGCCGCAATTTGCACCGTTGGGCAAGACGATTCGGAATACTCGACGGAACAAAACCTCGTATGACCTTGTTGAACAATTGGGAAGCGACATATTTTGATTTCGACGAAGTCAAGCTAAAAAATCTTTTTACTGATGCGAAGAAACTCGGCGTTGATTTATTTTTGCTCGACGACGGCTGGTTTGCAAATAAATATCCGCGTAATGACGACCATGCGGGCTTGGGCGATTGGGAGCCGAATAGCAAGAAATTGCCCGGAGGCATTGGCGCTCTGGTGAATGACGCTCGGAGTAAAGATCTGAAATTCGGCATCTGGATAGAGCCTGAAATGGTAAATCCGAAGAGCGAGTTATATGGAAAACATCCTGAATGGATTATGCGTTTGCCTGGCCGTGCGGAACATTATTTCCGTAACCAGATGGTGCTGGATTTGCCAAATCCTCAAGTTCAGAACTTTGTGTTCGGAACGGTGGACAAAATCATGAGCGAAAATCCGGATGTGGCTTTTATTAAGTGGGACTGTAACAGGATGATGACCAATACCTGGTCGCCGTATCTAAAAAATAAACAATCGCATGTTTTCATCGATTATCAGATGGCCTTCTATGATGTTCTCGCTCAGGTGCGTGCGAAATATCCGCATCTTCCGATGATGCTCTGTTCGGGCGGCGGCGGAAGGGTCGATTACGGAGCCTTGAAATATTTTACGGAATTTTGGCCGAGCGATAATACCGACGGCCTTGAACGTGTGTATATTCAGTGGGGATATTCGTATTTTTTTCCCGCAGTTGCGATGAGCGCGCATGTTACTTCCTGGGGGCGGCAATCGATTAAGTTTCGCACAGATGTTGCGATGCAAGGACGTTTGGGTTTCGACATCGATCTGAAACATCTGAATGAACGCGAATTGGCCTTTTGTTCGGCGGCGGTGGCGAATTATAAACGTCTGAGCGAAGTGATTATGCAGGGCGATTTGTATCGGCTTGTGTCTCCATACGACGAAAATCGCGCCGTGCTTATGTACGTCGATTCTGCGCGCAATCGTGCTGTGTTATTTGCATATACGCTAAATTCGCGCTACGGCGAAGAATTTGCTAAAGTGCGTATGCAGGGGCTTGATCCTGCGGCTACGTACACCATTCGCGAGATTAACGTATTCGGTAACGATCACAGGACAAATGATGTACGCGCAAGTGGCGACCGTTTGATGAAAGAGGGGCTAAGCGTGTCGCCGCAACAACCGCTGACGAGCCGCGTGTATGAAATTTCACGCGATTGAGCATCTTCATGCGAATCTCGAATTATTGTTAAAGATCTGAAATTGTATGCAAAAGGATGGTTTTAATTCTCGAATAGGAGCATTGATGGCTTTCGTAGGATCGGCCGTTGGTCTGGGAAATCTTTGGAAATTCCCTTATATGGCCGGCAAAAACGGAGGCGCGGCTTTTATACTGATTTACGTTGGATTTATGTTTTGCCTGTGTTTACCGCTGATGCTTTCGGAATGTGTCATCGGGCGACGTGCGCGCGAAGGCGCTTTTGATTCGTTTCGCAAGCTGGCTCCGCGTAGCGGATGGAGTATTATAGGCGTAATCAGCGTGATAACTGCCGTATTGATACTTTCGTTTTATTCCGTTGTCGGTGGATGGACTGTACGTTATATAGTTGCAAGTTTCCGCGCTGCATTTACGGGCGATGGTTACGGCTCGGCTTTCGGCGCCTTTGCGTCATCGAATTTTGAACCTCTGCTGTATCATCTAATTTTTCTTGCATTGACTATCACAGTGTTGTGGTCGGGTGTGCGGAATGGAATCGAGCGGTATTCAAAAATTCTTATGCCCGTTTTGTTTTTGATGGTACTTTTTCTTGCCGCCTATTCGATAACTCTTCCCGGAGCAGGCAAAGGCATTGAGTTTCTTCTCCGTCCCGATTTTTCGAGCATCACTTCGAGCGTAGTTCTCGACGCTCTTGGTCAGGGATTATTTTCCTTGAGTTTGGGGATGGCCATTATGATTACTTACGGATCGTATCTAAGCAACTCGGAAAACCTTCCGCGCATGGTCGTTGCGACGATATCGATGGATTTGATTTTTGCTCTTCTTGCTGGTTTTGCGATACTTCCAGCGGTATTTGCCTTTGGATTTGATCCTGCCGAAGGCGCCGGTTTGCTCTTTGTTATTCTACCCGAAGTGTTTGCGCGCGTGCCGGCAGGAGCGATTATAGGGCCGGCATTTTTTGTGGTGATATTCATTGCAGCTATTACTTCGGCAGTATCTCTGTTTGAGGTAATTGTAGCTGCGGTCATCAGGAGCGTAAAGCTGTCGCGCAAAAAAATTCTGCTGTGCATCGGCGCTTTTCTCGCGTTGAGCGGGACACTGTGTTCGGTTTCGCTTGGATTGCTTTCGGAATTTCGTATTTTCGGCCTGAATATTTTCGATCTGTTTGATACACTTTCATCTACATACATGATGCCGGCAGGCGCATTCCTTATTTCGCTATTCGTTGGCTACAGAATGAAGCGAGCAGATGTTTTCGATGAACTTTCAAACGGCAAGACCATCAAAATACGCATGTTCGGGCTATTCATGCTCTTAGTGAAGTATTTCGTTCCGGCCGGCATCGTACTGATATTTCTGAATAAGCTCGGTGTATTTTGACGTCGCAGTCTTGGCTCTTGATTCCTGAAATCTTGACTCCTTCCTGGCTCTTGATTCCTGAAATCCTGATTCCAGCTACCGACACAATGCAAACAGTATAAGCATAATGACGGCCATTACTACTGTGCCTGCCACCATACCGCGCATCGTAAGAAGTTTATTTTTTGTGATGTAATAGTAAAAAATCAATCCGTTTGGAAATACGCAGAGGCTGAACAATTTCGGAATTTGATACAGAATTAGAAAGTTCTCAAGAGGACGTTCATAATCGTGAAACTTCACGCAAAATACCACCGCAAACAACGCAAGCGGCAGGACTGTGGAGATGATAAAGCCGTATTTTACAGAATTGTATTTCATTTTTTTTGAATCAGTAGAAGATTCCAAATTTTTCGCCATCTCTGCTGAAATCGTACTTTTGGCGAAACTTGTGCAGATGGTCGAAATCGAGACTTGCCGAGATTATTTCCTCCTCTGCTTTAAGCGATTCGGAGATGATTTCGCCTTTGAAATTCACCACCTTGCTTGCTCCGCTGTGAGCAATAGTCCCATCATCGCCCGTGCGATTCACTGCGGCCACAAAGCATTGATTTTCGATGGCGCGTGCCAGCGGCAATATTTTCCAAGCTCGCATACGGACGTCGGGCCAATTGGCCACGTAAATCAGTAAATCATAGTCGTTTCTATTGATAGACCACAGCGGAAAACGCAAATCGTAACAAATCATCGGACAGATTCGCCATCCTTTGAACTCTGTAATCAGCCTGTGCGTGCCGGGCGTATATACCTTGTGTTCACCTCCATAGCGAAAAAGATGTCGTTTATCGTAGTATTTATAAGTACCGTCGGGCATGGCGAATACAAGCCGGTTGAAATAATTGCCGTCCTCTTCGATAATCAGGCTTCCGGTGATTGCAATTTTTTTTGATATAGCCATTTCGCGCATCCATTTCACGGTGAATCCGTTCAAATGTTCGGCAAGTTTTTCGGGCGACATCGAAAATCCGGTACTGAACATTTCTGGCAAGATGACCAAATCTGTCGAATCGGGCGTCTTGTCCAACATTCCGGTAAGTCGCTCAACGTTAGTGTGAATCTGCTCCCACTCAGGCGAAAACTGTATTAAGGAAATATTTAGTTCTGATTTCATAAATCATTCAAAATCGGCGTATAGCAAATATTTTTTTCGGATTTTTTTAAAACGTTCAAGTTCATCTTTCCATGAATCTTTTATTTCACGCGCCGATTTTCCGGCTATTATTTGCTCTTTCAGGGTTTTATTTCCCGACAGCAGCGTGAAAGTGCGTTTAAAATAATCCGTTTTATCCTTATAATCTTGATACGAAGCTATCAGCAAGTCGAGATTCAGCCCATCCCGCACAAAATCATCTACATCTATCGTTCTGAGATCCTGTCCATAGCAAGTTTTTCCTTCAAACAGAGGTTCAAGTTTGCCATCTTTCGACTGCGGAACAAAGGCAAAGGGATATTTCGATTTTCCTTTAAACGAAGGATGTCCGAACACCTTGAAAGGAAACTCAGTACCTCTTCCGACGCTCATCGGCGTTCCCTCGAAAAAACAAAGCGATGGATAAAGATACACCGCCTGCATGTCGGGCAAATTGGGCGAAGGACGCAGAGGCAGTGCGTATTTCGATTTGTGAGTATAATCGCTGCAAGGAATCACCGTCAAACGGCATTTTGATTTTCCGGCCAACCAGCCTTCTCCGTTGATCATCAGAGCAATTTCGCCGAGCGTCAATCCATGTACCACCGGAATCGGATGCAGGCCGACGAAGGATCGATACCCTGCGGTGTCTAAAACCGGACCGTCGATATAAAATCCGTTTGGATTAGGACGGTCAAGCACAATCAGTTCCTTTGACGATTCGGCACAAGCCTCCATCACATAATGCAAAGTCGAGAGATATGTAAAAAATCGCGTTCCCACGTCCTGCATGTCAAAAACCATACAATCAATAGCTTTCAGCTGTTCGGGACTTGGTTTTTTGTTATTTCCATAGAGCGAAACTATGGGGATTCCTGTTTTTTCGTCTTTCGAGTGATCAACAGTTTCGCCGGCTCCGGCCGTGCCTCTGAAGCCATGTTCAGGGGCGTAAATGCGCACTGCTTCGATTCCGTTTTTCAAAAGAACGTCAAGCAGATGCTCCTTGCCGACCCTCGCTGTATGGTTTACAGTAAGGCCAACTTTTTTGTTTTTCAACAACGGCAAATAAGCATCGATATTATCGGCCGCCGGCGTTTGCGAGGCTCCGACAAAGGCGTCGGCACATAAAACCGACATAATCAGAAGGCTAATCAAATATTTCATGACGCAAATTTAGTTGTTTATTTTTATTGACGTCAAAAACGAGAGTTATTTTGCATCATAAAATATTGTCCATTGCCGATGGATAATATTGTCCATTGCCGATGGATAATATTATTCGTTCAGGGCAAATATTTTTGTACCTTTGCCGCGAAAAAAAGATGTTACATTATGATACTGAAATCATTTTTGAGCAGGATTATCGACGAACAGCGCGCTTTGCTGTTTGAAAAACCTGTGGGAACGGAGCGCGAAATGCTTTCTTCGCTGCCCGAATTGGGTAGCATGGCCTTGATTGTGTCGGGTATTCGCCGTTGCGGAAAAAGCACTTTGATAAGGCAATATCTGAAAAGTAAATATCCTAATGCTCTGTTTTTGAACTTTGAAGACTCAAGAATGTACGATTTTGAACAAAATGATTTTCTGCGTTTGAACGAAATCATTGCGGAACGTCAGATAAAAACACTGTTTTTCGATGAAATACAAGTTATTAAAGGCTGGGAAATATTTGTCCGTCAAAAGTTAGACGAAGGTTTCCAGATAGCGATAACCGGCTCTAATGCAACACTATTGAGCCGTGAACTCGGCACAAAATTGACAGGCAGACATCTTTCTCTCGAACTTTTTCCCTTCTGTTTTGCTGAATTTTGCCGAAACAGGAATCTGGAAATTTCACTCGATTCTTCCGAAAAATATTTGAAAAACGGCGGTTTTCCCGAATATCTGAAAGAATATAACGACGACATTCTCAGTACTTTATTTGATGATATACTTTTACGAAACATTATTGTGCGCTATAATATAAGTGATGTTCGATTGATACGGCGACTGGCCGGCTACTTGATAAGCAACATAGGTAAATTACTTACAGGCAATAAATTAAGATCGTATTTCGAGATAAAATCCACTACCACTGTTTTGGAATATCTCTCGTATATGGAAGATGCTTATCTGTTTTTTCTTATACCAAAATTTAGTTATTCAGTTAAAAAACAATCTATTAACCCTCGAAAACTTTATTCGGTCGATACAGGAATGATTTTCAAAAACTCACTTTCCTTTTCCAATGATTTTGGACAAGTATTTGAAAATCTTGTATTCATGCACTATCGACGAAAATTTTCGGAGATTTACTATTTTGCAGAAAAAAACGAATGTGATTTTGTGATTTGCAATAAAAATACTGTAATAGAGGTAGTTCAAGTATGTTACGAACTATCGCCCGACAACTTGCAGCGCGAATTGAACGGGCTTGTTGAAGCCTTGAATTTCTTTGGATTAACTGAAGGCAAAATAATTACTTTTCGCCAAAAAGATAGTTTTATTCTTGATGGCAAAACTCTTAATGCCTTGCCTTTCTTTGAATTGGAATATTAACAAATGGAAACAATGCAAAATCATAGCTACCAACTGTTTCCTGATAAATAACAAACAAAACAATGTTAAAAATACTTATAATCATTAATTTATGCTTTGTTTCGATTTCGATGTTCGGGCAAAGCGCTTTGTCCATCAAGGATTCTGCACGGATAAACGAACTAAAAGCAAGGCTCGAAATCCTGAGTAAAGGTCTGAAAAATAAAGCCCCAGAGCTTATTCGACAAACATTTGCCGACGACATTTCCATAAGCACCGGCATGAGTGCAGGCGCAAATAACTTTCTGGAAGCCATCCTGCAAAATGTAAATTTCGATTCTGTGGAATTTCCCTTCGATGCTTTTGATCTCCTTGAAAACGACCCAGATACAGCTCTTGTAAAAGTCGAATTTATATTGCCGACAAACAGACGGCAAAAAAGCCTCGTTGCTTTCGACCGCGAAAATAAAATCCTTTTTGTGGATTATTTCGACCGTCTGTTCGGACACAGCCGGTACGCAAAATCCTCACTTGTAGCCATTGTTCCATTCAGGCAAGAAGATAGGTCGATTATCTTGACTGTCAAACTAAACAACAATCCCCGCCAGCTATCTTTTCTTTTGGACACCGGAGCCGACGGAATGGCAATCAGAAAATCGCTGGCCGATTCGCTCGGCATAAAAGCCGGTAAAGAACAGGACGCCAACATCGTAGGCGGACGGACACGGGTAAATATATCGTCGGGAAACGTGCTGCATCTGACAGACTCTATCGCGCTGACAGACCAAAATATGGCGATTTTCGACAAAATACGCCACAATTTGGACGGAATAATCGGACTGAATTTGATAAAACGATATATCACAAATATCAATTTTGACGAACAAACGATTTATCTTCACAGTTTTGGCAACTATCGCTACGACAAAAAAAGTGTTACGATTCCGATAATGATGAAACGCAGTCTGATAATCGTACCTTCCGAACTGAGTATCACAGATATGGAATCGGTTTTAGGCAATTTTATCTTGGATACAGGAGCCAATTACAATCTGATTGCTTTCGGCGATTTTGTGCAGCGAAACCGCTTATTACAAACAGGTTTCAAACCCGAAGCCATGGGAACAACCGTAAGTTTGGGACATTCCACCACAGTTTATCACGGTAAAGCGCACGAACTCAGAATTGGCGAAATCTCAGAAAACAATATCCCAATTACCTTGCAGACGCCTTTGCCCGACAACTCGTCCGCAGATAAGAACATGGACGGTTCCATAGGTATTTTGTTCTGGTCGAAATACAATCTGACCATAGATCTGCTGAAAAAAGAAGTTAATCTCGCTGCGCGAGATTAACTTCTTTTTTGGACATTTTTTGGACTATTAGACTGTTAGACTTTTTTTGGACTGTTGGATGACACGCAGTCCAAAAGTCTAACAGTCTAATAGTCCAAAAGTCTAATAGTCTAACAGTCCAACAGTCCAACAGTCTAACAGTCAAGTCTCTCCTTGTTCAATCATTTTTTCAAGGTTTTCTTTGCTGAAAGTTAATTCGTTGTGCCAATCGGACAATATACTGCTCAGACCGGCTATTTTTGCGAACATATAAGAAAGTCCTTCAAGCATTTCCCGTTCTTTTTCGCAGGGGACATTCTTTCGTCGTTTTTTTGCTATTATTTCTGTTATTGCCTCATAGATAATAACATACCAATCTACCAGCGAGCATGAATATTTATCCAGACAAGCAATAATTTCTTCTCTATCGGTTTGGTCTTTCAGAAAATCTTTGATTTTCCGGATTTCTTCCAGAGTAAATACATGGCGCTCGTGAGGCTCCGACGGTTCTTGTTTTGTTTTCATCGCCGCTACTTTTGAATAACCGGCACGAAAAAACGGTGTGCCTTTCCCGCTGCTTAAACCTCATCTCAAGATAGATTCGTATATCCACTACAGATTATACACGGGGGTACACACCGCTGTAACGCGGATGTAGTGGATAATAAATCCCTCGAAAGATATTCGCGAGGAATATCTATCTTGATAATAGTTTAAGCGTCGCAAAATTAGATTAAATTTCAAAAGATCCCAAATCTATTGCATGACGACGAGGTAACATACTAAAATTTACCGAATTTCATCTCTTGCGTTTATTTATTTCACGTCCCTAAATTGTTTTTGAAGAGGAAAATCAATAGCGCATTTGCCATATTAAAAATTGCAGTATCTTTGTCGCTGTTTAGACTATTGGACGTTTGGACTATTTGACTTTTGGACTTTTAGACTATTTGATACAACTTTGGTCGAAGCTAATATGATCAATAAAAGTCCAAAAGTCTAAAAGTCCAAAAGGTCTTATATGATGAAAAGAATAATTAATACAGATGCTGCTCCAAAAGCAGTTGGGCCATACAGTCAGGCTATTGAAATCAATGGTACGCTGTATATTTCCGGTCAGTTGCCGGTTGATCCTTCGACGGGAGCCTTTGTGAATGGCGGAATTAAAGAGCAAACAAGGCAAGCGCTCGAAAATATTTTCGGCATCTTGGCTGCGGCAGGCTATTCGCCGGCTGATGTTGTGAAATCGACCGTACTTTTGGCCGATATTGGCGATTTTGCAGCCATGAACGAGGTTTACAGCGAGTTTTATCGCACAGATATGCCTGCTCGCGTAGCTTATCAGGTGGCAGCTTTGCCTATGGGAGCGCTTGTTGAGATAGAGACTATTGCAGCGAAATAATCCGATGCGAATTTCGGATTGAAGTCTTTGACAGACAAGAAATCGTCAAGGCTGCTCTGGGCTGTGATTTTCCTTGTCGAAGAAAGTCATCTCATTGTCGATAAGTCGCTTATTATATTGCTGGATAAAAGCGCGGAACTTTCGGGTCAATCGTTCGACCTCCTGCGGCAAATCCTTGTCAAGGTTTTTCGTCAGCAGCGGGTCGTTTTCGTAATCATACAGAGCGACCGGTTCTCGGTCGCGCGTCAGTAGCACAAGTTTTCCGTCGAAAACCTGATATATTCCATTGATACAGTTCACCGTGAAACTGTTTTGATTTTGATAGTCCTGCAAAGCGTCGAAGCCAAAGGCGAGATAAGGTTTGTCGTAATTCAGGTATCCAAGCACCGTTGGCATGAGGTCAATTTGCTGTACGGGACGGTTTTCGTCGCATCCGACAAGCTCTCCCGAAGGATCGAATAAAATGATCGGCACCGAAAAAACCCCAACTGAGGTAAGGCTTTCGGGACGTTCAAGATGATTGGTGTGATCGGCCACAAGTACGAAAAGTGTGTTGTGATACCAGCTCGTTTGACTTGCGGCTTCAAAGAATTTGCGCAGAGACATGTCGGTGTATCCTATGCACTTATGTATTGGATGACTTCCTTCGGGGAATTTTCCTTTATACTCGTCGGGCAGTTCGAAAGGGTGATGCGACGAGAGGGAAAACAGCGTGGCAAAAAATGGCTCCGGTTTTTTGTCAAGAGTGCGTGCAAAATACTGAAAGAATGGCTCGTCGCGGATACCCCAAATACCGTCAAAATCCTTGTCGTTGGCATATTCTCTTTTGCCGTAGTAGTGCTGAAATCCCGACATGCGTGCAAAGGCGTCGAAACCCATCGATCCGTTTGGCGCTCCATGAAAAAATGAACAATCGTAGCCTTTTTCGGCCAAAAGCGCGGCAAGCCCTTTGACGGTGTTGTTGGAATAAATCGAAAGGATGTAAGGTTCTGTAAGCGAAGGAATACTTGCAAGTATAGATGGCATGGCGTCTATTGATTTCATGCCGTTGGCAAACGAATGACGAAAACTGTAGGATGATTCGACCAGAGAATCAAGAAAAGGAGTAAAACTCTGATAATTTTTGCCTTTTATGTGCTGATTAGCTGCGCCTGTATATTCCTTACTCATGCTTTCGAGGATGAATATCACAACGTTTTTGGGCTTGAATACAAGAGTATCCGAAGGAAAATGCAAGGGCGAATATATAGATTCTATTTCCTTGTCAGAAAAATAATTAAATCTGTCATAGCTTACTCGTTTGATAGTGCGGTAAATCGAAAATGGAGTATTCAGCACAATGCCTGTTTCGGCCGGTTTGTCGGTATAAGCTGCTGCATTGCTGATAGTAATCGGACGTGTGCTGTGTTCAAAACCTCCGCGTACTCCGCCGACAAATAGTGTGATAATCAAAAGAAAAGCAATTGAACTCGAAATGTAGTAAACGAGTTTGCTTGATGAAAACGGATGAGGACTAACTTTGACTCTGGAATATAGCCACATCAGGGCGGCTACCATCGCCAGCCAGACGAGCAGCAGATACCAATAATCGACAAGCAAATGTGCAAACAGCGGGAAGTTAGTGGCGTCGCCGGCAAATTCGTCGAAAACAGCCCAAGTGGTACGTCGCATCGTGAAGCGATAATAGGCCATATCGATGCAATTTGTAGCCAAAGCCGCTCCGTTGCATAGAGCGAAAATCCATTTCATCGCAACTTGATAAGCCTGACGATGTCTTATGTAAAAAGGAAGCGCGTTGCCGGCAATGAAAAGCGCGTTGGTGTAGAGCGTTGCCGAGAGATCGAATTTCAGCCCTCCGCGCATCAGCCCAAGAAATCGGTTCAGGTTCATGTCGGGGAATATTTCTGTATTGAACAGATAGAAAAGCACTCGACACAGAGAAAAAAAGAGCATCACCTGCAACAGATGTAGCGTCAGAACAAAATAAACATTCCCCCGAAACCGAAGAGTATGGGGAGCTATCATTTTTATAATCAACGAAAAATTGATAAGAGGATTCAACAGCAGAATATCTTATTTCACAATGCCGCTGAAGCCCATAAAGGCCATGGCTAAAAGGCCTGCGATAATCATTGCCAGCGGCATGCCTTTCATCGCCTTAGGCGTATTTGCCAGGTCGGTTTGTTCGCGTATGCCGGCAAAAATAATAAGCGCCAAGGCAAAACCAACTCCGCTCGAAAAAGCAAACACTGTGGTCTGCGCCAGATTATAATTCTTCTGGATGGCAAGAATGGCAACTCCAAGCACTGCGCAGTTTGTGGTGATAAGCGGCAAAAAAATCCCCAAAGCCTGATACAGCGGCGGACTTAACTTTTTTAGCATGATTTCGACCATCTGAACCAAAGCAGCTATCACTAATATAAAGCTGACCGTCTGCATAAAACCTATGCCCAATGGCACAAGTACAAAATTTTGCAATAAATAAGTAACGATAGATGCAATGGTTATGACGAAAACCACCGCGCCTCCCATGCCTGCCGATGTGCTGATTTTGTTGGATACTCCAAGAAAAGGACAGATGCCAAGAAACTGCGAAAGTACCACGTTGTTTACAAAAATCGCCGAAATTATTATTAGAATATATTCCATATCAATTAAATAGTGTGTAAGTCTATGACCGATTTCGGATACAAAGTTAAACATATTTTTTACTCGACAAAAAGTCTGCCGACAAAATTTCATCCTACAGAAGTGCAGGTTTATAATTTGCTTGACCTTGATATGCCGGCAAAAAATAAGCCTTTTACAGAGCAACAAATGGTAGTAGATCACCAGAAAGCCCTCGTTTATATACTTGACAGGCATCAGTTTTCTTCGATCAGTTCTTCGATCAATCGTAAATTTCTTCGATGGCGCTTCGATCAGTCTTCGATCAAATATCTGCATCGTACATAAAATCGGATACGTACAAAAAAGATTACGCAAATTGGCTTGATAAAAAAGATCCGTGAGCTAAAGACTCTCAATCCAGCCTGCGTAGCGTCCTGATTCTTGATTCTTGATTCTTGATTCTTGATTCTTGATTCTTGATTCTTGATTCTTGATTCTTGATTCTTGCAGTCCTGAATCTCTCTTAATTCTTAATTCTTAATTCTTAATTGAAGGCTGTCTTGCTTTTGCTCTGTAAACCAGGGCTGCTCTCTCGATTCAAAAACAATAAATATCTTTGTACTTCTGAATTTTTAAAGATGAATTTCAGGGTAACATAGTTTCAAACGAAAATATCGATATTTATCAATGACTAATAATTTTACGCATTTACACGTTCACACTCAATACTCGGTACTTGACGGAGCTTCGGCTATCGACGAACTTTTCGCGCGGGCTAAAGCCGACGGACAAACTGCCTTAGCCATAACCGATCACGGAAATATGTACGGGGTTATGGAATTTCTCAAAGAAGCCAAAAAAGCAGAAATTAAACCTATCGTTGGATGCGAGGTGTATGTGGCTCGCAACAGCCGTTTCGACCGAAACGGCAAGGATGACCAAAGCGGACGACATCTGATTTTGCTGGCTAAAAACCTGACAGGCTATCATAATCTGGCCAAACTTGTGTCGCTGGGTTTTATCGAAGGATTTTACATGAGGCCGCGTATCGACAAGGAAATACTTTTTAAATATAAAGAAGGACTTATAGTTTCGTCGGCATGTATAGGCGGCGAAATTCCGAAACTCATTCGTCAGGGCGATTTCGACGAGGCCGAGCGGGTTGCGCTGGAGTTCAAGGAACAGTTCGGCGACGATTTTTATCTCGAAATACAGCGTCATCCCACCAAGGATCCTGCCACTGCGGAGGTTTATCAAAAGCAATTGACAGCTAATAAGGGAATTTTGGCTTTGAGCGCAAAACTCGGAATAAAAATCATCGCTACAAACGACGTGCATTTCGTGAAGCCCGAAGACGCCGAAGCTCACGACCGTCTGATATGTATCAACACCGCCGCTAAGGTTCTCGACCAGAATCGAATGAGATACACCAAGCAGGAATGGCTCAAAACTCGCGCCGAAATGTCGGAACTTTTCGACGACCTGCCCGAAGCGCTCGAAAATACTGCGGAAATCGTGGACAAGGTGGAAATTTACGACATCAGCAGCAAACCCATCATGCCGATTTTTCCTATCCCTGCTGAATTTAGCGATGATGATGATTATCTGCGTCATCTGGCATACGAGGGCGCAAAAAAACGTTACGAAGAAATTACCGACGAAATCAGCGAAAGAATAGATTTCGAGCTGGATACCATAAAACGTATGGGTTATCCCGGATATTTTCTCATCGTGCAGGATTTCATCGCCGAAGCGCGAAAGATGGGCGTTGCCGTCGGCCCGGGACGAGGTTCGGCGGCGGGTTCGGTCGTGGCCTATTGCCTTGGAATCACCGACATCGACCCAATAAAATATAAACTTCTGTTTGAGCGTTTTCTGAATCCCGACCGTATATCCATGCCCGATATCGATATCGATTTCGACGACGACGGCAGAGCCTTAGTGCTTAAATATGTTGAAGATAAATACGGAAAAGAAAAAGTAGCGCACATCATAACCTTCGGAACGATGGCTGCGAAATCGGCCATACGCGATGTGGCTCGTGTGCAGGAATTGCCTTTGCCCGAAGCCGATAGGCTGGCGAAGCTCGTCCCCGAAGGTCCGAAAGTATCTCTAAAAAAAGCTTTTGCCGAAGTGCCGGAACTTGCCGGAGAGGTGAAATCCGAAGACCCGCTGGTGAGCGAAACTCTGAAATACGCTCAAGTGCTTGAAGGTTCGGTGCGAAACGTGGGCGTCCATGCCTGCGGAATCATAATCGGACGCGACGAGCTGGCGAATTACATTCCGCTGTGCACTTCGCTCGACAAGGAACTCGGCGAGGAATTTATCGTAACGCAATACGAAGGTTCTTACGTGGAAGACGTCGGACTTTTGAAAATGGACTTTCTCGGCCTCAAAACGCTGTCGATCATCAAAGAAGCTTTGGATAATATCAAATTGAGGCACGGACGGGAAATCGATATTTACACCATCCCGCTCGACGACAAAACGACATACGAGCTTTACGGACGGGGAGATACGGTGGGTACTTTCCAATTCGAGTCGGACGGGATGCGCAAATGGCTGCGACAGCTCGAACCCGACAAATTCGAGGATTTGATTGCCATGAACGCCTTGTATCGTCCCGGCCCGATGGATTATATCCCCGACTTCATCGCCCGTAAACACGGACGAAAACCAATTACATACGACTTGCCCGAACAGGCTGAATATCTTCAGGACACATACGGAATAACGGTGTATCAGGAGCAGGTGATGCTTTTGTCGCAATCGCTGGCCGGCTTCACCAAAGGACAGGCCGATTCGCTGCGAAAAGCTATGGGAAAAAAGATGAAGGACGTGATGGAAAAAATGAAATCGCAATTCATCGAAGGCGGAGCAGCAAAGGGACACAATCGCGAAAAACTCCAAAAAATATGGGCCGACTGGGAAGCCTTTGCCGAATATGCTTTCAATAAATCACATTCTACCTGTTATTCGCTTGTGGCCTATCAAACGGCCTATCTTAAAGCGCATTATCCTGCCGAATACATGGCCGGAGTTCTGAGCCGAAACCTGTCGAACATAGTGGAAATAACGAAATTCATGGACGAATGTAAACGTATGGGAATAAGCGTACTCGGCCCAAGCGTAAACGAAAGTTTCCGCAAGTTCACCGTGAACGCCGAAGGTAATATCCGCTTCGGACTTGCGGCGGTTAAAAACGTCGGCTCGGCGGCGGTGGACACCATAATCGCCGAGCGCGAAAACGGCGGGCCGTTCAAGGATATTTTCGATTTCGTGGAGCGAATCAACTTGTCGTCAGTCAATAAAAAAAATGTGGAATCGCTTGCCTTGTCGGGCGCTTTCGACGGACTTGGAGTCAAGCGTTCGCAATTCTCGGCGCTCACGCCTAAGGGCGAAGCTTTTATCGATACGCTGATGCGATACGGAAACAAGGCTCAAACGGATAAAGTAGTGAATGCCAATTCGCTTTTCGGCGGCGACCATTCGGTGGATATAGCCAAACCCGAAGCGCCCGTCGCATCCGAATGGAGCAAAATGGAAATATTGAGCAAGGAAAAGGAATTGACGGGAATATATCTTTCGGCGCATCCGTTAGACGATTATAAGTTTGAAATCAAGCATTTCGTTACTCACAAGCTGACCGATTTGAGCAATCTCGAACCGCTTTTCGGCAAGGA
This sequence comes from Prevotellaceae bacterium, assembly GCA_031280885.1. Taxonomy (GTDB): domain Bacteria; phylum Bacteroidota; class Bacteroidia; order Bacteroidales; family UBA932; genus JAIRLF01. Next base: position 20,411 of record JAITGD010000194.1, read on the forward strand.
CGTCAGCTTGGCAGGCATGGTGGCTTCGGTCAAAACGAGCATCTCGAAAAACGGCAAACCATGGGGAATGTTCTCTCTTGAAGATTATTACGGAACATACGAATTTCGTCTGTTCGGCAAAGATTATGAATCGTTTATGAAATACATGCAGCAGGATCATTTTCTGCTGATAAAGGCCTCCGTTCAGGAAAAATTCAACTACGGACGCGAAAATAACGAACCGAAGGATCTTGAATTGAAAGTCAAAGACATAAAACTGCTGGGCAACGTGCGCGACGAACTCGTCAGAAGCCTTACTTTATCGATAAATCTGAAGGATATAACTCCCGAACTTGTGCGCGAAATCAAATCGACCGTCGAAAACAGTCGCGGCAAAGTCGAATTGCGTTTGAAAATCTACGACGCCGAAGAAAACCTGAGTACGAGCTTATTCTCGCGAAAATATCGCGTCGCTCTCGACGAAAATCTGCTGAATTTTGTCGATGGAGGCGGAATGAGCTACAGCGTAAATTAAGAATTAAAAATTAAGAATTAAGAGAGATTCAGGATTGCAAGAGCCAAGAATCAGGACGCTACGCAGGCTGATGTGATAAAAAAGATCTGCGTGCATCCGTAAGATCTGCGTCATCTGCGTGCAAAACGACTATCAATCCAGCCTGCGTAGCGTCTTGATTCTTGGCTCTTGTAATCCTGAATCTCTCTTAATTTTCCTTGTAGAACTCGGCAGCGCTCATTTTTTTGACGTCAAGCGTAACTTTTTCAGACAGTAATTGTGCGAATTTATTTTCTTTCACTCCATTAACAATTTGTTCGATTTGCTTCTCGTCGCTCAAAATCTTGTTAAGCATTGCCTCGAAAGTAGCGTTATTGATGTTAGTCAGCCCGTAAATCGACAAACGGTACATTAAATCTTTTTCCGCTTCTTGCAAAATATCTTCTTCGCTTACTGTAATCTGATATTTTTTTAACAGTTTGTTACTAATGTGATTCCATGCCATCTCCTCCATAAGCTCTGGCAACATTGCGTCGATATCGAACTTCTCTGTTTCTTCGTTTTTTCTATTGGCGATTTTGAAATAGTCTTTCAGGAAATCAGCCGGTAATTTTAGGTCGATTTTATCGCTCAGTATTTTTCTTGCGTCTTTGTATAGCCTTTTCAGACTGACAGATCTGTTATACGAGTTATCCTGATTGTCGAAATATGTTCGGAGTTCGTTTTCGTCATGCACTTTATCGACGCCGCATACCCTATCGAAAAATTCCTGATTGAGTTCGGCAGGCGTTCTTCTGGTGATTTCGATTATTTTGAGCGACATTTTTTCGGGCAATTCATCGAGCATTTCATCCGTGATATTTAGCATATTATGGAGGTCTGCCTTATTCGGAAATACAGCGCGAAGTTCGATTTCGATTTCGTCGCCAACTTTTGCTCCGGTCAGAATAACATGCTGTTCGGCAGGAACTACGCTCATCAGAAACATAAATTCAGTCGGTTCGCCGTTGATTTCGATTTCGGCTTTCACCATATCGCTATCTTCGATACTTTCCACCGAAGCGTTTGAGCCATAATAGCGTCGGTAATATTCGATATGTTTGTCGGCGCTATTATTTTCAAGAACTATTTCGTTGTATGGCAGTATCAGCTCCTCGTTGAGTTCGAGGTCGAAATCGCCGAAAAATCCTGCTTGATAAACAAATTCCAAATCATTTCCGATTTGCAATTCTAATGTTTTCTGTTTCGCTTCGCAAGGAATCGGTTCTCCGATAATATTTCTTGTTTCATCCTTCAAGCCATCGTTTATAGCCTGTTGTACAAGTTTATTGACCTCTTCCAGCATGGCCGATTGCCCGTACATGCGTTTGATAAGTCCCATCGGCACCATACCTTTTCGAAAACCCTTAACTTCGGCATTTCTACGGATCTTTTTAAGTTCCTGTTCCACAGCCGGCACATAGTCTCCGGCAACCAGCTTGACGGTAAGAGTAACTGTCGATTCCCCTGCGTCGTGTTTTATTAATTCCATCTATACAATAAAGTTACAAAATAACATTTCGAGTTTTAGAAGTTCAATGTCGTTGCTTCTATAATCTTGTATTCAATTTTCGATTTGCTTACAAGGAAAGCCGTCGGAGATTAGCCGCTCATTTTTTATTGACTAATTACCGACGACCTTTAATTTGTACGGGTAGAGGGACTTGAACCCCCACGCCTTTCGGCACCAGATCCTAAATCTGGCGCGGCTACCATTACGCCATACCCGCGATTTCGGGCGCAAAAGTACTATAATTTTTTTATACCGACAAAATCTTTCGCCGGAATACGCTTAACGAAATCAATAATAATAATTTTAACAAGCAAAGTGTTAGTCAATAAAACCAATTTAAAGTGCTTTTTTTCGATGAAATCGCACTCGACATTGCGCGATATTGAAAAACTATTTGCAACTTTGCGCCGAAAATTGTACTTAAAACACAAGAAATATGAAATCGAGACCCATAATACTCATTTCGGACATTACGAAAATTTATCAAGTAGGAACGCAGGAAGTGCGTGCATTAGACGGTGTATCACTGTCGATTAACAAAAATGAATATGTGGCAATAATGGGGCCGTCAGGTTCGGGTAAATCCACATTGATGAACATTCTCGGCTGCTTAGATACGCCAACAGGCGGCCAATATGTGCTGAACGACACCGACGTGAGCAAAATGGAAGATAATAGGCTCGCCGAAATACGCAACAAAGAAATTGGCTTTGTGTTTCAGACCTTCAATCTTTTGCCTCGTTACACCGCCTTAGACAACGTCTGCCTGCCGCTCATATATGCCGGAATACCAAAACAGGAACGTATTGAACGCGGAAAACGCTCGCTCGAAAACGTCGATCTCGGCAACCGAATGAACCATAAACCCAATGAACTCTCCGGCGGACAACGACAAAGAGTTTCCATAGCTCGCGCTTTGGTAAATACGCCTTCGATAATACTGGCCGACGAACCAACAGGTAATCTTGATTCTAAAACTTCTATAGACATAATGCACCTGTTTGAAGACATATACGCCAAAGGAAACACAATCATAGTAGTAACTCACGAAGAGGAAATTGCGCAGCACGCACGCCGCATTATACGGCTCAGAGACGGCAAAATAGAACACGACGAAATAAATCCAAACCCAAAATTGGTGGACTTTTAGACGATTGGACTTTTAGACGATTGGACTTTTAGACGGTTGGACGATTGGTTCAAAAAAAGTTTGAGGTGCTATTTAATCTCCATGTATTTCTATCCCACATTATTTTTTGTCGTCTCTACAAGGGCGAAGCCCTTGAATCAATAGCACAGGGCAACGCCCTGT
>JAITGD010000018.1 GCA_031280885.1 Prevotellaceae bacterium
TTATTTTGCTGGTTTCGACACTGTTATTCTCGTGTGTAGCCGTATATATCCACCACGTACCGGCATTTTGCATTGCCTCGCCCTCCTCAACATCGCCATCGACATTAACAATCTTGACACTCACCGATGTTACCATAAAATCGTCGCTTGCGTCAATCCGTATCACATCTCCTATGGCGCCTGTATATCCCGACAGGTCAATCTGTTCTATGTCCGGAGCATCAAAAAAGTCGGCTACTGCAACATTAATCGGCGTTTGCCCTTTTTTTGTTGCAGCCTTGTACAGATCGCCCGTTTCCGGCGAATTAACTGCCGCTTTTGCATAAATCATCGCCTTCTGAAAGCGTTTGCGGTGTGCCTTCTGTTTTTCCGACACCTTCCCACTCTGCTGTGGTACTTTTGACACGACGGTTTGACCATCTTTTTGGCGAAATACTAATATATCGCCCACTTTTCCACTTAACCCAAAGGTTACTACGTTGTTCTTAGATACTGCCATTGTAATAAAAATTTAATGTTTAATGTTTATGTTCGATAGCCTTGAGTATGCCCAAACAGATGAACGGCTGAAACTTCGACAGCGAACAGCAGAGATAAAACATCCTCGCTGCCCGACTGTTCCAAAGTTCAGCCATCCAAAAATCCAAGCGACTACGCGCTTTGCTATATCCTTATAACGACCTGATAATGGGGTAGTTACCCACCCCCCCCATGAAATTTGGGGCTGTGGGCTACGGCTTTCTCAGGAGCGAAAGCCACATTTACTATGTTGAGTAACACTTTCATACATTCACAGTTTGTGTTGTTACAATTGTAAAATTCGATTTTTATTATTGGCGGCAAAGGTAAACATTTTTTTGGATTCAGGATTTCAAGAGCATCGTCCAACAGTCCAAATTAAGATGTAATTTTGCACGAAAAAACGGATTATGAGAATAGTCATTGCCGGCGCGGGCGAAGTTGGTTCGCATCTGGCAAAAATGCTGAGTAACGAATATCACGACATCACGGTGATAGATTCTAACGAAGATAGAATCAGGCAAGTATCGCAGATGGGCGATCTGATTGCGGTCGAAGGCTCGTCGAGTTCAATATCGACTTTGCAAAAAGCGGGAGTGCAAAAAGCCGATCTTTTTATCGCAGTCAATCCATCAGAAGATCAGGATATGAACATCATGGGAGCGATACTCGCCAAACGGATGGGCGCCAAAAAAGTGGTGGCGAGAATTAACAACGACGAATATCTTGTCCCCGAAAATAAGGACATGTTTGCCGATATGGGTATTGATTATCTGCTATATCCCGAAAAAACCGCAGCAAAGGAAATCGTCAGTCTTTTGGGACAAACGGGAATAGCAGAGTATATCGATTTCGGCGGAGGCAAACTGCAAATCATTGTAACACGGCTCGAAGACGGCGCGCCCGTAATCGGCAACACTGTGGAGGCGGTAACAAACCGTTTTCGCGAACAGGATTATCGCGTGGTTGCCATCAGTAAAGAAGGTGAAACTATCATCCCACGAGCCGATTACGAGTTTGAACTCTACGACATGGTTTACATCATTTCCACACGCGAAGGAATTTCCGAAGCCTTGAAATACACAGGCAAAATCAATATCGATGTAAACAGCCTTATGATTCTCGGCGGCAGCCCTATAGCTGTGATGGTTGCGCAGGCTTTGGAAGAAAAAATAAACGTCAAACTTGTGGATTCGAGCAAGGAAAAATGTATGATGCTGGCCGAAGAATTGAAAAATACGCTGATAATCAACGCCGATTTGCGTAATACCGACGCTCTTAAAGAAGAAGATCTGGGAAATATGGACGCTCTGATAGCTTTGACTCCAAGTTCGGAAACCAATATCTTGGCTTGCCTCGCCGGAAAAAAGGCGGGAGTAAAGAAAACCATTGCCGAAATCGAAAATATCGAATACATCAAACTTGCTGAAAGCGTGGGTATCGACACTGTGATAAACAAGAAAATAATCGCCGCAGGACGAGTTTTTCGATTTACTATGGACGCCGATATACAGGTAATCAAATATTTGACCGGTTCCGACGCCGAAGTAGTCGAACTAATTGCCAAAGCAAACAGCCCTGCAACGCGAACTAAGGTCCGAAATCTACACTTCCCAAAAACGGCCATAATCGGCGGAATCATAAGAGGTAATCAGGCATACATCGTTACCGGCGACACCGAAATAAAACCCTACGACCGCGTGGTAGTCTTTTCGCAGCCGCAATCCATGAACAAGGTGCTGAAATATTTTGCTTGATTGCGTAGTCAATAGAGCAAAAACCGTAGTCAATAGAGCAAAAAGAAATTCATTCAATTCACATAAACAGACTTTTGAATTGTTAGAATTTTGCCTTGCGGGGCTTTTAAATTGTTATACTTTTGGCGTGATGTCTTTATTAATTCAAGCGTTCACGCCTCTAACGATCTAAGAGTCCAAAAGTCCAAAAAAGTTGGCGAACCGTCGAATTAAAATAAAATACTTACCTTTACACCCCGAAATCAGTATTGATTGCATATTTTTAATTCTTGTTTTCTGTATATTAAACATCGTTATCGATGGATATTTTAGATATTTATTACAAATTTTAAATATTATTCTATGCCAAATTTAAGATTCAAAGCTGTGGCAGAGGCCGCAGCACGAAAGGCGCTCGAATTTGACGCGCCATCAAAAAAAGCTTCTGAGTATTTCGGAAAGTACGTGTTCGACAGGAACAATATGCGCAAATACCTGTCGAAAGATACTCTGAAACAGGTGCTTGCCGCAATCGACCGTGGCGAACCGCTGAACTCGGATGTTGCCGGTCAAGTAGCTTCGGCTATGCGTGTGTGGGCTATGGAACTCGGTGCTACTCACTACACTCACTGGTTTCACCCGTTGACCGACGGAACTGCCGAGAAACACGAAGCCTTTATTGATTTCGATGGACACGGTGGAATGATCGAGAACTTTTCGGGCAAACTGCTCTCTCAGCAAGAACCCGACGCATCGAGCTTCCCAAGCGGAGGTATCCGTAACACCTTCGAGGCGAGAGGTTATACCGCCTGGGATCCTTCCTCGCCGGCTTTCGTAGTGAAGGATACTCTGTGTATTCCAACCATTTTTATTTCGTACACCGGCGAAGCGCTCGACTATAAAACGCCGCTGCTGAAGTCGATAAACGTACTCGACAAGGCCGCTACCGAAGTGTGCCGCTATTTCGACCGGAATGTGAAACATGTAACCGGATATTTGGGCTGGGAACAGGAATATTTCCTGATAGACGAGGCTTTGTACTTCGCTCGTCCCGACCTGATTCTGACCGAGCGTACGCTGATGGGACACGACAGCGCAAAAAATCAGCAGCTTGAAGATCATTATTTTGGAGCGATTCCATCGCGCGTAGCCGCTTTTATGCGTGATCTGGAAAACGAATGTTGGTTGCTGAGCATCCCAATAAAAGCCCGACATAACGAGGTGGCGCCCGGACAGTTCGAGTTCGCTCCCATTTTCGAAGAATGTAATCTGGCCGTCGATCACAATCTCCTTCTGATGTCGGTGATGAAAAAAGTAGCAGAACGTCATCATTTTAAAGTACTTCTGCACGAAAAACCCTTCAAGGGAATCAACGGCTCGGGCAAACACTGCAACTGGTCGCTTGGCACCGATACGGGTGTGAATCTGATGAGTCCGGGTAAAAATACTAAGGAAAATTTGCAATTTATAACCTTTGTAGTCAATACCTTGATGGCCGTTCACAAGCACAACGCTCTGCTCAAAGCCGGAATATCGTCGGCCACCAATGCGCATCGTCTGGGAGGCAACGAAGCTCCGCCGGCAATCATTTCGGTATTCATGGGAACCCAAATATCGGCCATCCTCGACGAGTTGGAATCAAACGAGGAAATCCGCGAAATAGCAATGCAGGACAAAACAGGTACACGCTTGCCGCTGAATCATATCCCCGAACTTTTTGTTGATAACACCGACCGTAACCGCACCTCGCCTTTCGCCTTTACGGGCAATAAATTCGAGTTTCGCGCCGTAGGTTCGTCGGCCAACTGCGCCTCAGCCATGCTTGCGCTAAATACGGCAATGACAGGACAGTTGATGGATTTCAAAAAAGAAACCGATGAACTGATTGCTTCGGGAATGAAAACCGCCGATGCTGTGTTTGCTGTCGTCCGTAAATGTATAAGAGCCTCGAAAGCAGTGTGTTTCGACGGCAACGGCTATAGCGAAGAATGGAGAATCGAAGCCGAACGACGCGGATTGAACTGCGAAACGCGCGTGCCTTACATCCTCGACGCATATCTGAGCGAAAGTTCCGAAGAACTGTTTGCCAAAACTAAAGTGCTGACAAAGGTAGAATTGCACGCCCGTAACGAAGTAAAATGGGAGCAATACACCAAAAAAGTTCAGATAGAAGCCCGCGTACTCGGCGATTTAGCTATGAATCACATAATTCCTGTAGCTACACGCTATCAAGGAGTGCTTTTAGACAGTCTTTACAAAATTCAGGCTGTGTACGATAGAGATGAGGTGAAACGTATTGCCGGTCAGAACCTTTCTATCATCGAAAGCATCGCCGAACATATTGACGCGATAAAACTGCAGGTGGACGAAATGGTGGACGCTCGCAAAATATCCAACAAAATCGAAAGCGAAAGAGAAAAAGCAATCGCTTATTGCGAAAATGTGGTGCCGTTCCTCGAAGAAATTCGCTATCACATCGATAAACTCGAGTTGATTGTGGACAACGAAATGTGGACGCTACCAAAATATCGAGAATTGCTTTTTATACGGTAATCGATATTGTATCAGGCATAAAGTGTCGGAACAATCGGTCGCAAAGGCCGAAAGTTCCGGCGCTTTTTGTTTTTGACAAATGCCTGCTATATGAGCTTATCGTTTCAAAATCTGTAGAATATCTTCCGCATCGAGAATCGTCTTTTCGGGCTGTGTCTTCGATTTGTTTTTCAAAAACAAAGCTGGAACGATTATCTTTCCATTTGCAAAGGGCAGCAAGGCGGCTTTTTCTTCCAATTCCGCAAAAAGTCTCGTCGTATTGTGTTCTTTATCACTCCATTTACATTCGCCAACCAATAGATGCTTTTCGTCTTGAGATTCGGCAATTACATCGATTTCTATAGGTCTGCCTTTAGCCGGCGTTCCCCAATAATTTGAAGCAGGATTGAAACGGATTCCGTTGATTTCCAAGAATGACGTAGCTTCGCGGCAAATTTTTTCCCAATACCAAGCCACATACTTTGCAAACTGTTCTTTTATAAGTTTTATTACAACCTCCGCCCGGTCGATTTCGATGGAAGAACGATTGGGAACAACAAATCGAAAATAAAAATCGAGAAAAGGGTCGGCAATTTTATACAGACTTCGTTTGCTGTTTCGGTGATTTTCACCAAAAGGCACAATACGTTCTATATATCCGAGTTTCATCAATTTATCCAAAGGAGCGGATAAATGAGTTGTGGGTTTTTCGAGTCGAGCAGCAATTTCCGACAGTCGATTACAGCCTGCGGCAACAAGAGATAAAATGGTGAACGAGTGTACAGTATCCCGCATATCGTCGATAAACAAACGTAGCGGTTCGTCATAAAGTATGCCGTATGAATTAAATAAGTGATATTCAAGAGCATCAAAGAGCGTTTTTTCGTTCAGCCGCAATTCCCAATATCGTGGTATCCCGCCCCAGACGCTGTATTCTTCCACAGTTTCAATGGCTGAAGTTTTCAGAATTTCTTGCAAATATGATATTTGCATCGGCCTGATTTTCATGATTTCATCGGCACGGCCAAAAAGCGGTGCAGCGCTGTCGAATACCAATCCGTGCATAAGCTGCTGCGACGAGCCGCAAATGAGAAGATTGAACCTCAAACTTTCCTTTTTGTCCATTATTTTCTGGATGACGGAGGGCAGCTCGGGCGAGCTTTTGACTAAATACGGAAATTCATCTAAACAGAGAGTAATACGCTTATTTAAACGCAGATTAAATGTTTCGAAAAGCGTTTCCCAGTCGGGATAAATCACTTTGTCGAATCCTTCGATTAGCTTGCTCAGGACTTTCGACAATAAAATACGTTGCTGGATTGCTTCCGACCGGTCGGCCATAAAATAACTATCGTCGGAAGTTAAAACTTGCCGTATAAGTCGCGATTTTCCGCAACGTCTTCGTCCGTAAATCACTAAAAAAGCAGCGGTATCACGGCTTAAAACCTTTTCTATGCGCTTCTGTTCCTGTATTCTGTTTACAAATGGCAACATGTCGTTTCAATAATTATGTTCGACAAAGATAATGTTTCTCTTCGAGAATCAAGAGCGCAAGAATCAAGAGCCAAGAGCCAAGAATCAAGATAAACCGGACGCAGACCGTAGAGACGGGGCGCGCCCCGTCTCTACATGTGCGACGCACAAACCACGTAACACACATTCTGTAAAAAACTTCATTATACCAACCGGATTGAACAATGAGGTAATTAGGTCGAGTCGAGTATCTTCCATGCTGCTACTGAGCTTGTTTTGTTCGGAAAATGAGGTAAAAATGAGGTTTTCCGGCAAAACAGATGTGGTAAATTTTAATGCATTGACCTGGTTCCAACAGTCCAAAAGTCCAAAAGTCCAAAAGTCCAAAAGTCCAAAAGTCTTTTTTTCGTACTTTTGCGCGTTATGACGCATCAAGAGATCAAAACTAAAACAAAAAAATCCGTGAGCGCTACACAGAAAAAACTCTCGTCTCTGCGCGAGAAAATGAAATCGCTTGGTATTGACGCCTTTGTAGTACCGAGTAACGATCCGCATTTCAGCGAATACACAGCAAAACGCTGGAAGACGCGAAGTTATCTATCGGGCTTCACCGGATCGAGCGGAATCTTGGCAGTAACATCCCACAGAGCAGCTCTGTGGGTCGATTCGCGTTACTATATTCAGGCCGAAAATCAATTGCAAGATTCTGGTATCGAAATGATAAAACTGCCATCGAGCGGACGCGAACGTATCGACGAAGCTTGGCTGAAAGAGCATTTACCAGCAGGAGCTAAAGTGGGCGTCGATGGAAACCTGTTTTCTGTATCGCGCTATAATTCAATGAAAAAAGCCTTGCATCCCTTGGAGCTTGTATGTGCCAACGATATTTTCGACGAGCTTTGGCTCGACCGGCCTGCCTTGCCGCACGAAGCTGCTTATTTACTGCCGGATAGTATCACAGGAAAAAGCCGCAGCGAAAAACTGTCTGATCTTACCCGCGCCACCGGCGGCGATATGTATATTGTTTCGGCGCTCGACGAGATCGCTTGGTTGCTGAACATGCGCGGAGCCGACGTCAATTGTAATCCCATAGTAATATCGTATTTTATAGCTAATTATAAGGGAAATCATCTCTTCGTCGCTTCGGGCAAACTGAACGACGAGGATTGCCGAAGTTTGCAGGCCGACGGCATATATCTGCACGATTACGCTGATTTCGACGGATTTGTTTCGGCGATAGATAAATCAACTTCAGTAAAAATAAATTCCGGAAAATTGAACGTCCGCACATACCGGATGCTTGTCGAATCGGGCGTCGGCATTTCGGAAGAAGATGACCAAAACGGCGTTCTGGCTTCGATGAAGGCGGTGAAAAACGCTGTGGAAATCGAAGGTTTTCGACGTTGCATGATTACCGACGGAATTGCTATGGTTCGATTTGCTAAATGGCTGAGCGAGAATGTCGGCAAAACGAAAATCAGCGAAACGGACGCTGCCGGCAAATTGCAAGAATTCAGAAGCGCGGGACGCGATTACAGAGGTTTAAGTTTCCCGACGATAGCCGGTTACAAGGCTAATGCTGCTTTGCCGCATTACTCGGCCAGAGAAGAAAGCGCTGCCGAATTGTGCGCCGAAGGATTTTTTCTTGTCGATTCCGGCGGGCAATATCTCACGGGAACGACCGACATTACGCGAACTTTCCATCTGGGCAAACCATCATCAGAAGAAAAAGAAGATTATACCTTGGTACTGAAGGGTATGATAGGTTTAAGCATGGCAAAATTTCCGAAAAACACGCGAGGTTCGCAGTTGGATTTTGCTGCTCGCCGATTTTTGTGGGAACGGGGCAAAAATTATCTGCATGGAACGGGACATGGCGTAGGACATTTTCTGAATGTGCACGAAGGGCCGCAAAGCATACGCGCAGAGGAGAATCCTGTGGCCTTGCTTCCGGGCATGGTCGTATCGAACGAGCCGGCGGTGTATATCGGCGGGAAATACGGAATCCGAATAGAAAATCTGCTGCTTTGCAGGCATTGTTGCAGCAGCGATTTTGGCGATTTTTATTCTTTTGAAACCTTGACGCTTTGTCCGATAGAAACAAAATCTATAGATTTTAGCTTGATGAGGTCGGAAGAAATTGCTTGGCTGAACGCATATCACAAGCGTGTATATGAGGCGCTTGCTCCCGAAATGAACGAGGACGAGCGGGATTTTCTGAGGAGTCGGACAAAAGAAATTTCAGTATAAATTTGTTCGGATATCGATTTGTCGATTTTTTTCATACTTTTGCACTCATAAAAGTCATATCGACTAAGTAAATTTAAAGGCATGAAACTTCTAATCTTCTTGGCAATGTTTCTCGGCTCGTCCTTCATTGCAGAAGCGCAGGATCAGGTGAGGCAGGACGAGACAAGGTTTACCGGCAATCAATTTTACGCCGAATTTGGCGGGCCCGGAGCTGTGTTTTCGGCAAATTTCGATTTCCGGTTTTCTCGCGCACAGCAAGGCTTAGGCTTAGGATTGCGCATCGGAATGGGATATGGCATATATGTTTATGGCATATACGATAGAATGGAAGGGATGGCGGAGAATCCACTCGTAACAATCTCATATATAACTATTCCAGTAGGAATAAATTATGTGTTCGGAAAGACTAAATCGCCTCATGCCTTTGAAATTGGCGCCGGAGCGACTGTCCTAACTCGCCGCGTTCCATTGTTCTGTTATGATAATGAGAATGAAGCCGAAAAATTCGGTAATGTTGTCGGCCACACCTCGTTTATGTACCGGCGAAAACCTATTGATGGAGGATTTACTTGGAGAATAGGCTTTACACCGATGATAGGAACTTCGGGCGATTTCTATCCTTCGGGCGCCATAGGACTTGGATACTCATTCTAACTGATTAAAATATAAACAAATAAGATAATGGATAAAAAAGAATCATTACTTTCGGCAAAAAATTTGAAACTATTCACCGATCCGTTCAACAGCGGCAATCCCGTTACCGTTCTGGTACTTGGGATATGTTCGGCCTTAGCGGTAACGGTAAAACTCGAACCCGCTTTGGTCATGGGTTTGTCGGTAACCATAGTCGCCGGCTTTGCGAGTTTCATAATCTCGCTGTTACGCAACACCATACCCACTCGTATTCGCATCATCGTGCAGTTGGTGGTCATTGCCTCGCTGGTCATTTTGGTCGATCAGGTTTTGAAAGCATACGCCTACGACGTAAGCAAGCAATTGTCCGTATTCGTAGGTTTGATCATAACTAACTGCATAATAATGGGGCGGATAGAAGCCTTTGCACTCGGCAATAAACCCTGGCCATCGTTGATAGACGGCCTCGGCAACGGCGCGGCTTATGCCATGATACTTATCATAGTAGCCTTTTTCCGCGAACTATTCGGTTCGGGAACATTGCTGGGATACAAGATAATTCCCGAATCGTTCTACATCAAGAACGGAGGTTTCTACGAAAACAACGGAATGATGGTGCTGCCTCCCATGGCGCTGATACTGTGCGGAATAGTTATCTGGGTACATCGCTCGATCAACAAAAGTCTGACAGAAAAATAATAGCAGAACAAGAAACAACTAATATACAATGGAAAACATAATCAGCATCTTTGTCAAGTCGATTTTTATCGACAACATGATTTTTGCCTATTTTCTGGGGATGTGCTCCTATCTTGCTGTGTCGAAGAAAGTAAGCACAGCGGTTGGACTTGGCGCAGCGGTGATATTCGTACTCACGATAACCGTTCCCGTAAACTATCTGCTCAACAAATATTTGCTACAACCGGGCGCCTTGTCCTGGCTCGGCGAAAAATATTCGACAGTCGATTTGAACTTTTTGAGTTTCATTATTTTCATCGCCGTAATTGCGTGGATAGTTCAAGTGGTGGAGATGATAGTCGAAAAATTTGCGCCCGCGCTGTACAACCAGCTGGGAATCTTTCTTCCACTGATAGCGGTGAACTGCGCCGTGCTTGGCGCCTCGCTCTTCATGCAGGAACGCGAATACAGTTCGCTGGCCGAAGCAAGCACCTTCGCCATAGGTTCGGGAGTAGGCTGGATGCTTGCCATAGTGAGCATAGCCGCCGTGCGCGAAAAGATGCAATACTCGCACGTACCGGCAGCGCTTAAAGGTCTGGGAATAACCTTTATAGTTACCGGACTGATGGCGATAGCATTCATGAGTTTTATGGGAATCAAACTATAATATAAACGATTAACGAGCTAACAATGAACTTTTTAATTATCCTTTCAGCCATAACAGTATTTTTATTAGTTATTCTCGTACTTGTAGCCTTGCTACTGTATGCCAAAGCCAAACTCTCGCCCGGAGGCATAGTTACGCTGAATATCAACGGCGGCGAACACGTGATGGAAGTCGAACCCGGTTCGTCGATACTCGCGACGCTGAGTAACAACAAAATATTCCTCCCGTCGGCCTGCGGAGGCGGTGGAACCTGCGGCATGTGCAAATGTCGAGTAATAGAAGGCGGAGGAACGATACTGCCCACAGAAACAGGATTTTTCAGCCGTAAACAACGACAAAATAATTGGCGACTTGGATGTCAAGTCAAAGTGAAAGAAAATATCAGTATTCACGTTCCCGAAGAAGTGCTGGGAATCAAGAAGTGGGAATGTGAAGTGGTGTCGAATCGCAACGTGGCGACTTTCATCAAGGAATTTGTAGTGAGGCTTCCGGCAGGCGAAAACCTGAATTTCAAATCGGGAGGATACATACAAATCGACATTCCGCCCTGCGAAGTAGATTTTTCTAAGGATATTCACGTCGAAGAAGAATATCGCGAAGACTGGGACAAGATGAAAATCTGGAATTTGAAAATGAAAAATCCCGAATCCACCTTTCGCGCCTATTCGATGGCCAATCATCCGGCCGAAGGAAACATCATAATGCTGAACATCCGCATCGCCACTCCGCCCTGGGACAGAGCCGCCGGCGCCTTTGCCAACGTAAACCCCGGCGTATGTTCTTCGTACGTATTTTCGCGTAAACCGGGCGATAAAGTAACAATATCAGGACCTTACGGCGAATTTTTCCTGCGCGATACCAAGAGCGAAATGATGTTCATCGGCGGCGGAGCGGGCATGGCTCCAATGCGGTCGCATATTTTCCATCTGTTTCACACGCTGAAAACCGGACGCAAAGCAACGTTCTGGTACGGAGCGCGATCGAAACGGGAAATTTTCTACGAAGACGATTTTCACGCAATCGAAAAAGCCTTTCCGAATTTCAAGTTCACCATCGCCCTGTCGGACCCGAAAGGCGAAGATAACTGGACGGGCAAAACAGGTTTTATTCACCAAGTTATCTACGACAGCTATCTCAAGGAACACGAATCGCCCGAAGACATTGAATACTACATGTGCGGCCCGCCGATGATGAACTCCGCAGTAGAAAAAATGCTTGATAATCTTGGCGTTCCGGCGGAAATGATTATGTACGACGATTTCGGAGGATAATCCGAAAATCGCGCACGCAGCATCCAAAGATAAAAAGATGGAGTTTCGAGAAAACGATTCGTCCGAGGCAAATTACATCGAAGCGAAACAGGCCGAAAAAATATATCCCACACTGGGACAAAGCTGGGGTCTGTTCGGAATTCTTATCGGCACAATGCTGATAACCGGCTTGGTAGCAGCCTTTATCACGGATGTATTCAAAAGAGCGAAATTTGCCAACGAATTGACAAACAGCTTGAGCGACTATCTTTCACTTGTAGCGTACGTTTTGTCTTTCGCTCTGACTTTCATTTTAGTACGATACTACGTCAAAGGTTGCTATATACGGACGGTCAGCATTTCGACGCGCAGCGCTCCGGCTTGGATATTTCTTCTGCTTGTGCTTGCAACTCCGGCCATGTCCGTTCTGGTCGAATCGATAGTTGTGCTGATTCCCATGCCCGAAAGTTTAGAGGCGATGTTCAAAAACATGGTAAAGCCGACGTTTGCTTCGTTTCTGACGGCGGTTGTAGCCGCTCCCGTGCTGGAAGAGATTTTTTGTCGAGGAATAATTCTCGAAGGGCTTTTGCGTAACGGGTATCGCAGTCGGGACGCCGTACTTTGGTCGGCTTTCATTTTCGCCGTCATGCACATGAATCCCTGGCAGGGAGTGGCGGCTATGACTATCGGCTGTTTTGCCGGATGGATTTACGTGAAGACGCGCTCGCTGTGGCCGTGTATCTTTATCCATTTTCTGAATAACTGCCTGGCTTTTATTGGATTGATTATTACGCGCGACGGTTCCGACGACGAAATATCCGATTTGACGGGCGAGGCTTATCCCTTCGTTTTGGCGGTTTCGGCGCTTGTGTTCGCCGCCTGCATTTACGTATTCCGTACAAAGTTCGCCGCAGGCGAGGAACGAGCGAATTAAAGAGATTGTTTTTTTCGTATTTTCCTGAAACGCAGTCTAAAGACTCCCCACATCGCTTCGCCGAAAATGCCGGAACTCATTTTCGACGAGCCACGTTTGCGGTCGATGAAAATTATCGGCACTTCATCCACTTTGAATCCCAAACGCCAAGAGGTGTATTTCATTTCTATCTGAAAACCATAGCCTTTCATCTTTATACGGTCGAAATCGATGGCGCTCAGCGCTTCGCGTCTGTAACAGACGAAGCCCGCCGTGGTATCCATGATTTTCATTCGAGTAACGAATCGCACGTAAGCCGAAGCGTAGTATGACATTATCACTCTGCCAATCGGCCAGTTAATCACGTTTACTCCGCTTTTATATCGCGAACCTATCGCCACGTCGGCTCCCTTGATGCAGGCTTGATAGAGTTGATCCAAATCGTCGGGATTGTGCGAAAAATCGGCGTCCATCTCGAAGATGTAATCGTATCCCTCATCTATTGCGTATTTGAAACCAGCGAGATAGGCGGTTCCAAGTCCAAGTTTGCCTTTGCGTTCGAGGAGGTGCAAGCCGGAAAATTCTCGGCTCAAAGTCCGCACAATTTCTCCTGTTCCGTCGGGCGAGGAATCATCAACTATCAAAATATCAAAGTTCTGATTCAGCGAAAATACCTTGCGTATTATGGCTTCGGCATTTTCTTTCTCGTTGTAGGTCGGAATAATTACTAATTTCTTATTTCTCATGTTCTCAAATTTATACTGAGCATGTAGCTCGTTTATTCAGTTGAGGCAGCATATTTTTCGGGCGCCATTTTTTTGTGTTCGGCCAGCATCAGCTCGTGCAGCATTTTCGACAATTCGCGAGTTTTCATCGATGCTACAGTATCGGCTTCTATCACCGGCAATACCCGTATTTGCGCTGTGGCACAGCCTCCTATATTGAAATTGCGTGGCGGAAACATCCGTGCAGTTCCTTCAACCACTACGGGGATAATCGGCATCTTGCAGAGCTTGGCCATCATAAAGGCTCCCTCCTTGAAATCGTGGATCTTGCCGTCGTCCGAGCGTGTGCCTTCGGGAAAGATACTGACACTGCATCCCTTGTCGAACCAAGCCGAAGCCTGTTTGAGCATATCTCTGGCGCTTTGTCCGTCGCCTCGCTTTATCGATATGTCTCCGTGCATTTTAAGCATCCATCCAACGAAAGGAAGCCGGAAAATTTCTTCTCTGGATACCCATTTGAAAACCAGCGGTATCTTGTATGTCAGACAAATATCGAACATCGACTGATGATTGCATACGATTACGTATGTTTTGTTTCGGTCGATTTTGGCCTTACATTCGTATTTTATCCTCCAAAACGGATTGAACCAAAAGAAGTGCAAAGCCCAAAATGTAGAATAAATATGCTCTGCTTTGCGCTTCGGATCGAAAGGATAAGCTACAATAAATATCAGAAAAGCAAAGATTATCAGTATGCAAGCATCTATAAAGGCCCAGATCCACCATACTGCGCTGTAGAATATTTTCAGACTTTTTCTCATTATAATTTGATTTCTTTACCCATAAACCATATCTATAAAAATCAGGGGACAAATGTACGGAAATTTGCGGAATTATGAATTATGAATTATGAATTAGCTACGCAGTCTGGATTGATGAAATAGGGTTCGGCCTTGGACAATCAAGAGCAAGACAATTAAAATAGCCGCCGCAGGCAATTCATAATTCATAATTTATAATTCATAAAACCCCGGCTCCCTTTTAGAAACTATTCTCCGAGCAGGGAAGATACTTTTCCGAATTGGAAATCATATTCGGTAAGTCGCGATTCGCGGTTTCGCATATTCCACATCAATTGCGTGAGATGTCCGACGGTGATACTACCTATGGCGCTGTTCAGGAATCCGAAGCAGAAACGTCGGCACATACACATTTCGTCGTTTTGGTAGGCTTGCATGATTCGATTTCGGAGAATTTCGCGGTTTGCGCCGGCGTATGTCGCTATAAAACCCTTCCAGCCTTGTCCGTAGGCAATCATCACGGGGATATCTTTTGCGTCGGCATAATCAAGAATACTGACAGTGCTTTCCACGCCGCGACAGGTATCGACTACGGCCTGACATCCTTCAAAAAGTTTATCGACATTTTCGGGCGAAGGGAGGGTGCAATATATCTCGAATTTTTCGCTCACATCGGTATGAATCGACGCTAAGCGGTCGTGCATTGCGATGCAGCGATGTTTGCCGATGTCGCGCCAGCCGAGATAAGTCATCGAAGGAAGGGAATCTTCATTAACAAGCGAGTTACTGATCATCACCAGATTTCCGAAACCTGTGTTATGCAGCAGCCGCGCTGTGGTAACTCCCACGCCGCAAAGCCCCACTATGGCTACTTTTGTTTGACGTATAAGCTCTTGTTTTTCGAGGCCTGCGGCGTGGCCTTTGATTTGACGGTCGTACAATCTCTGCTCTTTCGACGACAGCACAGAGGAGTTTTGTTTTTTCTTTTTCATTGATGCATATATCTTTGAGTTATATTTACGGTATAATCTCTTTTTCTTTGACGTCCAATATTTTCAGTTGCATATTTGCGATACCTCTGTAATAGTTTTCTGCGATGAGATAGCAGATGTCCACCGGATTTCCTCCTGCGAGATGGTCGAATCGATGTGCCTGATTGAAAGCTATTGCGGGGATATGTCTCGACGGTTCGTCTTCCTGAACAAGTTCGAGGCGCAGATGTCCGCCATCTTGCCCGACCACCCGTCCGTTTCCATTGTCGTACACGTTTTCTGTAACGAAAACCGGCGATGGATTTCCCGGGCCAAAGGGTTGAAACTGTTTGAGTATTCTGAAAAACTTTGGAGTAATCTGTTTGAAATCGATATACGAATCGGCGTTGATTCGCGGCACAGTCATTTCGTCGCTCAATCGTTGTTCGGCCACTTCGATAAAGCGCTGTTTAAAAGCCTCCAGCTTCTCCTCTTTCATAGTAAGTCCGGCGGCGTAAGTATGTCCGCCGAAACTTTCGAGCAAGTCCGAGCAAGCCTCTATCGCCTGATAAAGGTCGAAACCCGGTATGCTTCGAGCCGAGCCGGTTATAATTCCGTTTGAGCTGGTTAGCACTATCGTAGGTCGATAATAGGCCTCGATAAGACGCGAGGCTACGATTCCGATAACTCCCTTGTGCCACTGTGGATTATACAGCACCGTTGCTTTCGAGCTTCGTCCGATTATGCTTTTGTCTATCATTCCGAGAGCTTCGTGAGTTATTTGTCTATCAATAGATTTCCTTTCGTCGTTATACATATTGACGGCTTTTCCGAAGGCATTAGCAGCTTCGTCCGACTGCGAGGTCAGCAGTTCGACAGCAGCCCGTCCCGATTCCATTCTTCCGGCAGCGTTGATTCTCGGACCTATCTTAAAAACAATGTCATCTATACTGATTTGCTGTTTTTCAAGTCCCGATATTTTGATAATCGAGCGCAATCCTTTATGCGGATTATCGTTCAGTCGTTTCAATCCGTAGAAAGCAAGTATTCTGTTTTCGCCCGTAACGGGAACTATATCCGAAGCAATGCTAACGGCAACCAAATCGAGGTAAGTAAAGAGTTCAAGTATATTGATTTTGTTTTCGATACACAGAGCCTGCAGCAGCTTGAATCCCACTCCGCATCCCGACAATTCTCGATAAGGATAATTACAATCGCTACGTTTGGGGTCGAGCACTGCCACCGCCGGAGGAATCTCATCGCCGGGCATGTGATGGTCGCAAATTATAACGTCAATTCCAAACTCGTTGGCATAGCTTATTTTATCATTAGCCTTGATTCCGCAGTCAAGCACTATAATCAGCGAAATATCGTTTTCGCGCGCATGGTCGATACTGCGATACGAAATTCCGTAGCCCTCGCTATATCGGTCGGGGATGTAGTACGACAATCGATTATGAAATTTCCGCAGAAAGAGAAAAACCAGCGAGACTGCCGTTGTACCATCCACATCGTAATCTCCGTAAATCATAATATTTTCGTTCCTACGGAAGGCTTCGTTAATCCGCGCCACAGCCTTTCTCATATCCTTCATAAGGAAGGGATCGTGCAGATTTTCGAGTTTCGGACGGAAGAACGAGTGAGCCTCATCAAAGGTATAAATGCCTCGCTGCACGAGAAGATTCGCCAATATACTATCTATCGACAACTCGTCGGCAAGCATTTTTACTTTAGATTGTTCCCCTTTTGGTTTGATTATCCAGCTTTTCTCTGTTGACATAAGTACTACGCAGGCTTGTTTATTACGGACACAAAAGTAGTGTAATTTTTTTAATGATTCAGAGAGATTCAAGATTGCAAGAACCAAGAGCCAAGACGCTACGCAGGCTGGTTTACCCTCGCATGGGCGCGATTAATCGTATCTCTACATGATGACAAATGCCGTACCGTTAGGGACGGAATGTTGGAAAGCAGAAAGCAGAAAGCGTGTTCTATCTGCCTTCTGCTTTCTGCCTGACTGCGTAGCCAATTAATCATTAAACATTAAATTATTTGGACGTCCATACCGATAAGGTGCGAGTGATCATACCGACCGAGTGGGAGTAATCATACTCCTTTGTCGTCTGAATCAGGATGAACAGGATTAAAGGATGAACAGGATTTTGTCGCAATCAACACGCCGCAAACGATCACAAAAATCAGCAAAATCACTCTAAAATCACAGTTCAGACAATATCAGTTCAGACAATATCAGTATATTTTTGTACTATGACTTTTCATCTGTTCATCAAGTTGTCGTGCTTGGCCTTTTGTTAGTTGGTCGAGCAGCTTCCAGAATCCGGCGCCGTGGTTTTTATGCACAGTGTGGCAAAGTTCGTGCAGGATTACATAGTCGATCAATTCGTCAGGCAGGTGCATAAGATGCAGGCTCAGCACTATTTTGTTGTCTGCCGAGCAGTTTCCCCAGAAGGATCTTGTGTTTTTGATAGCAAGTTCTCTAAATTGGAGTTTATGTTCGGCGGCGAGTTGTTTCATTTGTTTAGGCAAGTACTCGTAAGCTTCGATTTTCCAGGCATGTTCCATTGCTTTTCGTATAGTGTCCTGCACCCTTTCGTCGCGAATATCGCAATCGTTCGGATAAGCTATTTCGATAAACTGTGTAGTAACGTTCAGTCGTATATTTGCGCGATTTTCGGGGATAAGTCGTAGAGTTCGGAATTTTGTTCGATACTCTTGATCGGCAGTAAAGACGGTTTTATTGTCTTTGATAGCCATCATTTTATTTCTTGCCTTCCGAATCCATTCGGCTTTTTCGGCGACAAAGTTTTTAGCCTCTTCCATTGTGATATTGAGAGGCATCGACACAATAACTTCTCCCGAATGTTTAACTCGGATGTTTATTCTTCGCGCTCGTTCCGAATATCTGTATTCCGGCTGATAATCGTCAATCATAATCTACAAAAGTAATTCATAATTCATAATTCATAATTCATAATTTTTAATTGACTGCGTAGCTGTCTTGGCTCTTGGTTCTTGCAATCCTGATTCTTAATTTCAATTATCTTTGTGCAAATTTTTGATGAATGAGTACAAAGGATAAATTGATTGCCCGCTTTAAAAAACATCCAAAGGACTTTACTTTTGATGAATTAGTAAAATTGTTACGGCATCTTGGTTATTCCATTAACAACAAAGGTAAAACCTCGGGGTCGAGAGTTGAGTTCGAAAGCTCAGATGATTCTTTTGTGATTCATAAACCACATCCTGACAATACAATGAAAGAATACCAAATGAAATTGATTTTAAAATATCTAAAACATCACAATAAGTTATAAAACAATGAATAGATTAGAATACAAAGGTTATATCGGCAGTATCGAATACAGCGCAGCAGATAATTGTTTGTACGGCGAAGTTCTGGGTATGCCAAAGGATTTAATTAGTTACGAAGGCAATACAGCGTCGGAACTATATGAAGATTTTAAGGGCGCTATCGATGATTATTTAGCAATGTGTAAACACAGTGGCAGAAAACCCAGTAAATCGTATAGTGGCATTTTAAACATACGGATTTCTTCGGAAATCCACCGTCGTCTTGCGATGATAGCAGAAGAAAATCATACCACTATCGACGCCATTGTTCGCAACTCAATAGAAAAACAACTCGGACATACTCAAGAGATAAGCCTCTTATAAATCGTCCAATCGTCCAAAAGTCCAATCGTCCAAAAGTCCAAAAGTCAAAGATTCTCCGTCAGTTTCTGCACCACTCTGAATCGGTTAAAGAACTCTTTAGCGAAGACTCTCAGAACGGTATATGCTGGTATTGCGAGCAACATACCTCCGATTCCGGCGAGGCTTCCGGCGAGGAGAATCAGCAGAAATATTTCGAGAGGATGCGCCTTGACGCTGTTTGCAAAGATGTATGGTTGGAAGAAAATATCGTCGAGAATTTTCATTGTGGCGAACACAATCAGCATCCGTATCACTAAACCGCCGATTTCGCCCGAATCGAACATATCGACATTTGCTGCCGCGCCTATCACTATTCCGATGCCGGCGGCAATCAACGGTCCGACATAAGGAATGACGTTCAATATTCCGGCAATCAGTCCTATAATCAAAGCTGTTTTGAGGCCAAGTCCGGCCACGAAAGTATGTCCTACGGTAAGCACAGTCATTACGCACAACATATCGATTATCACTCCGATAAAATATCGAGCCAGCAGGCGTGTAGCCGACGACCAGGCATGTCGTATGCCCGATTCATATCGAGCTGGAAAAAGAATCACCATTCCATCGATAAAAAGGCTTTCTTCCTTCATAAAAAAGAAGGTAATAAAAGATATTGAGAACACTGCAACCGCAAGCGATACTACCAGATTGGTTATCGATCCGAAGGAATCGCTTAGCAGAGTGCTGTTAAGCGCTGTGGAAATTTTCCCCGAAAAGAAATCATTAAAAGAAAACTCCGCTCCGCGAAATGTGGTATTGATAAATCCCTCGAAACGGTTGAGAGGCGTTGTCAATGAGTTCACCACTTCGTTAAGATCCACCGAAGCCAGCTGCTGCGCTTGCCCAAAAACAAGGGGAATAAACAAAGCGAAGAAGGCATAGAAAGCTGTCCACACAGTAATTAGCCCTATTGATGCGCAGGTCCACGAGGGCAAGCGACGTCCTCTGACGGTGGCTTTCTTCAGCACAGCGATAAGCGGCTTGCACATCAGAGCCAACACCGCAGAAATTAGCAAATAAGCGACTATCTTGCTGAAATACCAGGTCAAAAACGCTACCGCAGCAACGATTATGCCTATAATTACGTAGTTTACTATCCGGTTCATGGTTTCGATGCGAGTTTGATTATTTCTCTTGCGATTGTTGTGGCAGCGGCGGGTTTTGCGTATTTAATGATATTTTTGCTCAGCGTTTTTTTGGCGACTTTGTCGTTCAGCAGTTTCAGAGCTTCCGGCACTAATTGATTGCGCGCCTTGTTGTCGGCCACCATCATTGCGGCGTTGCGGCGAGTCAGCGCTTCGGCGTTTTTTGTTTGATGATCTTCGGCTACGTTTGGCGACGGCACGAGTATAGCC
The DNA here is from genome assembly GCA_031280885.1 of Prevotellaceae bacterium. Taxonomy (GTDB): domain Bacteria; phylum Bacteroidota; class Bacteroidia; order Bacteroidales; family UBA932; genus JAIRLF01. The sequence continues at coordinate 20,238 of JAITGD010000018.1, forward strand.
GGTTTTCCGACCAAGCAAAGTTCCGAAATAGTTCCTGCTCCGGCGCGCGACACGATGACGTCGGCCAGAGCAAAGGCATAATCCATGCGTTGGATAAAATCTCTCGCCTTTGCGTCGCCGTATTTTTTCGTTGCTTGTTGAGCGCGGTCGAAATAATGTCTTCCTGTTTGCCAGAGCAGTTGCACGCCGGCTTTTTCCACTTCGGATAGTCCATTTTCGACGCTTTCGTTGAGAGTTCTTGCGCCGAGGCTTCCTCCGACAACCAGCAGAGTTTGTTTTCTTGGATCAAATCCAAAGAATTCGGCTGCTTCGCTGCGCAATTCGCCGACATTTTGCAGACCTCTGCGTACCGGATTTCCGGTGAGTATGATTCTATCGGCAGGAAAAAATCGTTCCATTCCCTCGTATGCGGTACAAATTACTGAGGCGCCTCGTCCGAGGATTTTGTTTGTAAGTCCGGCGTATGAATTTTGTTCCTGAATCAGACTTGGTATTCCCATTCGTCGCGCCTTCCACAATACCGGAGCGCTGGCGTATCCCCCTACCCCAGCCACGACGTCGGGCTTAAACTGACGCAGTATTTTTCCTGCTCGATTCAGACTTTTCGCAAGTTTGAACGGCACGGAGAGGTTTTTCAGCGTTAATCGTCGTTGCAGCCCTGCCACAGGAAGACCTTCGATACGATAACCGGCAGCCGGCACCTTTTCCATTTCCATTTTTCCTTCGGCTCCGACGAAAAGAATTTCGATTTTCGGTTCAATTTCGCGCAGTGCATCGGCAATTGCAATCGCCGGAAAGACATGTCCTCCCGTACCTCCACCGCTTATAATCACCCTGTGCATAAATGTTTTATTTCTTTGTTTATGAGTTTATATTCATACAAATCGTTGTCCAAAGATAGTCTTTTTATGAATTATGAATTATGAATTATGAATTAGCAGTATGGTTTGATAGTCTTTTTGCACACAGATTTTACGGATGCACACAGATCTTTTTTGAATGTAAGAAGCGTTCCGACGAGTGTAACTGACGTTTTTTTGTTTGATAAAATAGATCTGCGTGCATCCGTAAAATCTGCGTCATCTGCATGCAAAACCACAATCAAACCATACTGCGTAGCTAATTCATAATTCATAATTCATAATTCATAATTCATAATTCATAATTCATAATTCATAATTCATAATTCATAATTCATAATTCATAATTGCCTGCGTAGCGTCTTGGTTCTTGAAATCCTGTGTCCATCTAAATTAGTAAATTTGCGGCTTGTAATTTAGTGCGATGAAATTTGAACATATTAAAAACGACATCAATACGCAGGCTCGTACCGGCAAAATAAGCACCGATCACGGCGAAATACTGACGCCTGTGTTCATGCCGGTGGGAACTTGCGGCACAGTGAAGGGCGTTTTCCATCGCGATTTAAACAACGAGGTCGAAGCACAGATAATTCTCGGCAACACGTATCATCTATATCTACGTCCGGGTCTTGCGACCATTGCCGAGGCCGGCGGATTGCATAAATTTGTGTCATGGAGCAAGCCTGTGCTGACGGATAGCGGCGGCTATCAAGTGTTTTCGCTGGCGGCAAACAGAAAACTATCCTCCGAAGGATGTACTTTTCGTTCGCATATCGATGGCTCGAAACATTTCTTTTCGCCCGAAAATGTGATAGATACACAACGCATAATCGGAGCCGACATCGTGATGGCTTTCGATGAATGTCCACCGGGGACTTCCGACTATAAATATGCCGAAAAGTCGCTCACACTCACTCAGCAATGGCTCGAACGCTGCATAGCTCGTTTCGATTGCACAGAAAGTCCTTACAAGCACTTGCAGAGCCTGTTTCCCATAGTTCAGGGTTGCGTATATTCCGAATTGCGCCGGCGGGCAGCCGAACACGCAGCCTCGCTCAATCGCGAAGGCTATGCGATAGGCGGATTGTCGGTAGGCGAACCTGCGGAGGTCATGTACGAAATGATTGAGGTAGTGAACGAGATTTTGCCGCGCGATAAACCACGCTATCTCATGGGAGTAGGCACTCCGGTGAACATTCTGGAAGGAATAGCGCGAGGCGTCGATATGTTCGATTGCGTGATGCCCACCCGCAACGGTCGTAACGGTATGTTATTTACGTCGCAAGGCATTGTAAATATACGCAATGCGAAATGGGCAAACGATTTTTCGGCCATCGATCCCGAAGGAAAAGCTTTTGTGGACAGCACGTACAGCAAAGCTTATTTGAGACATCTTTTTATGGCTGGCGAAATGCTTGGAGCTGAGATAGCAAGCCTGCACAATCTGGCTTTTTATTGCAATCTGACGTCCGAAGCACGCAAGCGAATAAACGAGGGATCTTTTGGACAATGGAAAACGGAAATGGTGAAGAAACTTGGAGAAAGATTATAAACAATTATTAATTTCAATAACAACAATAACAATTAATTAACAATGTCAATGAGAAAAAAAATCGTAGCAGGAAACTGGAAAATGAACACCTTAGTGTTCGAAGGCGAAAGTTTGGCGGCACAAGTTGTAGCCAAGTCTAACGAAGTGAGCGGAGTAAGTCTTGTTTTGGCTCCTCCTTTCACTCATTTGAGCAGCGTGGCCGCAGGCTTGAAAACATCCTCAGTAGCTTTATCGGCACAGAACTGTGCCACAGAAGATTCGGGCGCATATACCGGAGAAGTATCGGCGGCAATGCTTGCCTCTGTCGGCGTTCAATACTGCATACTCGGCCACTCGGAACGCCGCGAATACTACGGCGAAACCGACGAAACACTGAACAAAAAACTGGCCGTATGCTTCAAAAATAACTTGATTCCAATCTTTTGCGTTGGCGAAAAATTAGACGAGCGCGAAAGTAATCGACATTTCGAGGTGGTGAAAGCGCAACTCGAAAACACGCTTTGCAAATTAAGCGAATCGGATTACGAAAAAGTGGTGGTAGCTTACGAGCCTGTGTGGGCTATCGGAACGGGCAAAACCGCAAGCCCTGAACAAGCTCAGGAAATGCACGCTTTTATACGTAAAACGCTCGCGGCCAAGTTCGGAGATAAGGCCGAGGCAACTCCAATATTGTACGGAGGCAGTTGCAAACCATCCAACGCAAAAGATATTTTTTCAAAAAACGATGTTGATGGCGGCCTTATCGGAGGCGCTTCTCTGGTGGCGGACGATTTTATCGCCATCGCGAAATCGTTCTGAAAAAATATTAACATTTTTTCACACTCGTTTTGCCTTATTAAGAAAAATATATATATTTGCGCCATGAAATTTAACTATCCGGATGAATAAACGGCAACGTAAGATACTGATTATTATCATCGTTATTACGTCCCTGGGTCTGATTGCGGCTCAGGGAATTTGGGTTTCGGGCGTTTACTCGAGCAAAAAAGAAGGCTTCAACGCCGTGGTGAACGAGGCTTTGAACGTGGCTGTAACTAAAATATGGCAAGAGGAGTATAAGGAATATACGTCGCAAATTATAGACGAGATTCCCGATAAACCTACAAGGCCGAAACGGGTTGATCCTGTTATGGTTGAAAAGCAAATATCGCCGCAGGGTCTGAAGTATATAAGCCGTACGGAACGAATAATCGACAATGATGGCATCGATTCGATACGCAATATTCCGGGTTTTATGAACGATTCGGATGTGGTTGATTTTATCGATTCTACTAAGTCTCAATCGCATGAAACAATAGCTCGACGATATTTCATCGAACAGGTCATCGAACGCATGGTTATAATGGATGTTCCTATCGAACAGCGCGTTACTGTGATTCAGATAGACTCTCTGCTGCGAAGAGAACTCTCTTCGTCGGAACTTTTTCTTGGCTACGAACTTGCTGTGCGCGACAAGGCAGGAAATGTGCTGCTGAACTCCCCGAATTACAATCACATCGAAGGAAAATCGACTTACGAAAAACGCCTTTTCCCGAACGATCCCGATGCTTTTTCGGAGAAATACTATTTGAGCGTCTTTTTTCCCTCACGCAATGTGTATCTAATCAAGCAAATATCTCCATTTATAGTTATCGCGGTGATACTTGTGTCGATAATATTCTCCATATTTATATACACGCTGTGGGTCATCCTGAGACAGAAGAAGATATCGGAAATAAAAGGCGATTTTATAAGCAACATAACGCACGAATTGAAAACGCCTATCGCTACGATTTCCTTAGCCGCTCAGATGTTGGAAGATCCAAACGTCAGCATCGAGGTAAAAAATCCGGCCAGGCTGTCGAACATGATCCGAGAACAAAGTAAACATTTGAGCTATCTGGTCGAAAAAGTTCTGCAAACTTCAGTCTTTGAACGTCAAAGTATTGTATTGAAATTACGACAAAACAGCCTACATTCCATAATCACCGAAGCGGCAGATATAATGTCGCTGCAATTCAGAAACAAAAAAGCGAATTTGATTATGAATCTCGACGCCGACCACGATGCAGTAACGGTGGATAAACCGTATTTCTTGAATGTGATAACAAATCTTTTAGATAATGCTCTGAAATATAGTAGAACAAATCCCGAAGTGAGAATAAAAACCGTAAACAAAGAAAACGGCATAATAGTTTCGGTAACCGACAATGGCATAGGAATAAGCCCCTCTAACCAGGCTCGATTGTTTGAACCATTTTTCAGAGTGCCAACAGGTAATGTGCACGATATAAAAGGTTTTGGGCTGGGGCTGAATTATGTAAAGAAAATAATGGATATGAGTAACGGCTCGGTAAGGCTGGAAAGCAAAGAAAACGTGGGAACTACCTTCTTTCTACAATTACCGACAATAAATATTAATTGATTTATTTATTTATTTACTTGGATAATGGAAAATAAGACAAAGATTCTCCTCGCCGAAGATGACGAAAATTTAGGCGTACTGCTGAGAGAATATCTCAGAGTAAAAAACTATGACACAGACCTGTTTACCGACGGCGATGCTGCCTTTAAAGGCTATCGCGATAGCGGAAATTACGACATCTGTATCCTCGACGTAATGATGCCTGTAAAAGACGGCTTTACCTTAGCAAAGGAAATTCGGCAAATGTCGCCGAATGTTCCGATTATATTCCTGACCGCCAAATCGATGAAAGAAGACATCGTGGAAGGTTTCGCCTCAGGAGCCGACGATTACATGACCAAACCTTTCAATATAGAAGAACTGATTTTGAGAATCGAAGCTGTGTTGCGCCGTACTATTACTACCGACGTCTCGCAATCTTCCTACAAAATAGGAAACTATATGTTCAATTCGACTAAACAGACTTTGACGCTCGATGATGACGAACAAAAATTGACCTCGAAAGAATCTGAACTGCTGCGCTATCTCTGCGTAAACCGCAACGGCGTACTCGACCGAAATTTCGCCCTGCGTACAATCTGGAACGACGATAGCTATTTCAACGCTCGCAGTATGGACGTGTATATAACTAAATTACGTAAGTTCTTTAAAGACGATCCCTCTGTGCAAATCATAAACGTGCGCGGAAAAGGATTCAAGTTGATAGACTGATCTTTTGGACTGTTGGACTGTTGGACTTTTGGACTTTTGGACTTTTAGACTTTTGGAGATGAAAAAAACAATTATTTGTTTGGCGATAGCTTTGTCGTCGCTTATGGCAAGCGCCGCACAGGGCCGGGAGGTTCTCGCTTTCAACGAAGATTGGATGTTCCGCAAAGGCCCTTTCGCTACCGACCATGTGTTATCGTCGGCGGATTTGTTTGCGCCCGACGAAAGTCTTTTGGGCGGATTCGGCAATCGACAATGGTCAAAGGTGGCGATCCCTCACACATGGAACAATGTGGACATGCAAACGGATAAAAACAATTTCTACGCCGGAGAATGTTATTACCGAAAAATGTACTCGCCCGACATCAAGCTGAAAGATAAACGGATATTCCTTCGCTTCGAAGGCCTTGCAAGCGTAGCCGAGGTATATGTCAATCGGGTTTTCGCAGGCAAACACGAAGGAGGATATTCCGCCTTCGCTATCGAAATATCAGAATTGCTGAACTACGGACAGGAAAACGAAATACTGGTGAAGGCCGACAATTCGCCGCGTCCCGAAGTTATCCCAATAAACCATACGCTATTCGGCGTTTACGGAGGAATGTACCGTCCGGTAAATTTGATAATCACAGAAAAAATAAACATCAGCGTAACCGACCTGGCCTCTCCGGGCGTTTACCTCACTCAAAAAAACGTGTCGCCCAAATCCGCCTCCGTCAATGTAAAAGTAAAAATCGAAAACAAACTTCGAGCAGCGAAAACAATCGACCTCGAAACAAGCATATACGAAGCAAACGGCACAATAAAAGAGAGGAAAGAAAGCCGTATCAAAGTCTCGCCGCAAGGCCGACAAACTTTCCATCAGGATTTCACAATCAATAAACCGCACTTGTGGCAAGGCCTCGACGACCCGTATCTTTATAAAGTCGTCGTCCGTCTGATAGACGAGGGAAAGACCATCGACCAAGTAGTTCAACCGCTGGGCTTACGCACATTTGAACTGAAATCGGGAGACGGAATGTATCTCAACGGCAAGAAAGTTCCCATGTACGGAACCTGCCGGCATCAGGATAGATGGCGCTACGGAAGCGCACTGTCAAACGAACAACACGCCGAAGACCTGGAAATCATCCGAGAAATGGGCGCCACCACCATCCGATTCGCACATTATCAGCAGGCGGAATATATCTACTCGAAATGCGACAGTATCGGATTTATAGTCTGGGCCGAAATCCCTTTCGTAAACAGAGTCGGAATGAAAGAGGCCGGAAACGCAAAGCAACAATTAAGCGAATTGATACGTCAGAACTACAATCATCCCTCTATCTACGTGTGGGGCTTGCACAACGAAGTGTATATCCCCGAAAATTATACGGCCGCCCTGACCGCCGAACTTCACGACCTGGCCAAAAGCGAAGACCCCTTCCGATATACAGTCTCGGTCAACGGATACGGTAACGCCGGACATAAAGTGAATATGCAAGCCGACATCCAAGGAATAAACCGATACTTCGGATGGTATGAACGGAAAATACAAGACTTGGAACCTTGGATTGAAAACCTCGAACAGAATTACCCCGATTATCTCTGTATGCTCGCCGAATACGGAGCGGAAGCAAATGTGGAACAACAGCGCGAAACGGCCGGCGATGTGGGCGATTGCTGCGGATTTGCTAAGAACTATAACGAAACTTTCGCTACCCGACTGCACGAAACTCAATGGAGCTACGTGGCAAAACATCCGTATCTGCTGGCTTCATATATCTGGAATACTTTTGATTTTGCAACGCCGATGTCGTCGCAAGGCGAAACCGAAGCCCGAAATATGAAAGGCTTAGTTACTTTCGACCGCAAAATCAAAAAAGACCCCTTCTACTGGTATAAAGCCAATTGGAGCAAAGAACCGGTCTTGCACATCACGCAACGCAGAGTCGAACAACGACATCAACAACAAAGCTCTATAACGATTTATTCAAATCTCGGACAACCGAATCTCAAAATCAATAATCGCCCGCCGGCGAAACCCCCGCGTCAGGGACTATCGCCCGTGCATTTTATTTACGACGACATTGAACTGCAAATCGGAGAAAACAACATCGAAGCAATAGTCGAATACGAGGGAAAAGCCTACAAAGACAGCATCGTATGGTATTACTCGCCCGACAAACAAACGGAAAACCCTTCCCAAAATACCGTCGAACAAAAGAAGGAACATCAAGGATTGTGAAAGGAATTATGAATTATGAATTATGAATTATGAATTATGAATTATGAATTAGCTACGCAGTCTGGTTTGACAGTCTTTAGCACACGGATGACACTGATTTTACGGATGCACGCAGATCTTTTTCATCAAGCCAGCTTGCGTAGCTCTCTTAATTTTTAATTTTTAATTGACTGCGTAGCGCCTCTTGGGTGTCGTGAGTAGTAACTCTTGGGTGTCGTGAGTAGTAACTCTTGGGTGTCGTGAGTAGTAACTCTTGGGTGTCGTGAGTAGTAACTCTCGGCATCCGAGAGGCAGTACTCTCGACGTCCGAGAGTAGTAACTCACGACACCCAAGAGTTACTACTCACGACTGTCGTGAATTTTCGATTCGTATCACAGCTACTGCCCGAACTGTGATTTTTAGTGCGATTTATTTGATCCGCACAAGTAGAAATACCGGCTATCTTTTAGTATGGATGTGGCTCTAAATAAAGAAGCAGGGACGTTGTGTGTAACATCCCTGCTCGACTGTGTTTTGAGACCTCGCTCTGCTGATGCTCGACGAGGAGCTTTCGCCACTATCGGAGGCCGAATTGCACTTCTATCACGTGATTGAATACTTTCCCGGGGCGTAGTATTGTGCTTGGAAAATCGGGCAAATTCGGGGAGTTTGGGCTGAATTGTGCTTCGAGGCAAAAGGCCTCGCGCTCGCCATACACGACGCCTTTCTTCCCCGGCAGTTCGCTCGACAGGAAGTTTGCCGTATATAGATGCACTGTCGGAAAAGTGCTTCTCATGGCCAAGCTCCGTCCCGATTCGGGGTCGAAAGCCTCCGCTACGGTCTGCATCAATCCATCGTCCACATCCTTTATCACAAAGCTTTCGTCGTAGCCCTTGCAGAGTGTCAGCTGCTCGTCGTCCTTATCAATGTCTTCGCCGATGGCTTTGAAGGCGGTGAAATCAAAAGGAGTTCCTTTAACGTGATTTTTCTTGCCGCACACTATGCAGCCACTGACCATGGGTAGATAGTATTCCGAATTGATTTTCAACTGCTGATTCAGTATTTTCCCTTCTCCGGCGAGGTTGAAGTATGCGTGATTCGTAAGGCTCACGGGGGTTGGCATACTTGTTTCGGCTTTAAATTCGATAGTCAGTTTGTTATCATCGCTCCAGCGGTATCTCACGTTCACTTCCAGGTCGCCCGGGAATCCGTTTTCGGTGGTATAACTAATGGTCGAAAAGCTCACTCCGTCCGATTCCTCATGGCTTTTCCACACTTTGAAGGATAGGCCTCTGTAGCCTCCGTGCAGGCAGTGTTTGCCGGCGTTAGCTACTATGAAATACGTCATTCCATCGACCGTAAACTTTGCATCTCCAATACGATTCGCATACCGTCCAATAGTAGCTCCGATATAGCAGGAGTCTTTTAAATAGCCTTGTAAATCGGGAAATCCGAGTACCACGTCGTCCATTTTCCCGTTCTTGTCGGGTACGATTGCCGACACCCACGTTGCGCCGTAATTAGTCAGGCTCACGGCTGCGCCTGTTTTGTTGACGAGTGTAAATAGTTTTACATCTTCGCCAAAGGGTCCTTTACCCCAGTCGGTAGTTTTCAGTTCCATTGTGATATAATTAAATAAATTACCAAAGTTTCTTTGGATAGATTCCTTGTTCGGTCAGTTCCTGTATTTTGGCCACTACCGTAGGACGGTCTTCTCGGTACGTTACGCCGAACCATTGTGCTTTGGTGTCAAGCACTTTGACGGTGGCTGTTTTAGTTTCGACCAGATGATTTACCAGCAGCGGGATAAAGAACTCGGATTTCAGTTCTTGTCCACGTTCTTTCAGAAATTCGCGGAAATAATCGATTGAATAGCGGAAATAATCGGGAGTGAAAGCCCACATGTTCATCGACACGGGAGTGTTTTCTTCGACGGCGAACCATTCTCCCTTGTCGTCCTTGTATTTGATTTGGCCGTCGATACGTTCGATATGTGTTCGTTCCACCACCGAGGCAAGGAATCCGTCGGCCTTTGTTTGGCACACTCCACGCGCCACAGCTCCGCTTTCCGAGAGGGTGTTTTGGATACGATAGCCTACCATTCCGTATTGATTTTCTTTGCCATGCAGCGTGTCGAGAAACTCGCGGATAGTTTGGTACGATTCGTTACCATAGAAATCGTCGGCGTTTATAACGCAGAATGGTTCGTGTATAGCGTCTTTTGCCATAAGCACGGCGTGATTTGTTCCCCATGGTTTCACTCGTTCGGGATGGGCTTTGTATCCGTCGGGCAGCTCGTCGAGTTCCTGGAACACAAGTTCTACGGGAATCTTATCGCCGAAACGCTCGGCTGTGAATTTGCGAAAATCGTCCTCGAAACTATGGCGTATAACGAAAACGACCTTGCCGAAGCCTGCGCGTATAGCGTCGTAAACCGAATATTCCATGATAGTTTCGCCCGATGGACCCACTCCGTCCAATTGTTTAAGGCCTCCATAGCGGCTGCCTAAGCCTGCCGCGAGAATAAAAAGTGTTGGTTTCATTTTAATTTGATATTATTATTTATTGTTTGATATGTATTTATTCATCTTTTTTGCCTGTTCCGACGAAATAATCGTCCTTATCTTTAAAAAGTACGTTAAAGGTGGTCAGCGAGCCATAAACTCGCGAGATGTATTGTTGAAGTTCAACTTTTTCGCGGTCGTTAAGTATCTTGTGGCTGTTGATATTTTGTTCGAGTACTCGCAGGCGGTCTCGCAGCATGACAATCTTGTGGAAAAAGGTTTCGACGGGGATTTCTTTTGATTGCGAATCGTTTCCGGGTTTCAGTATCAGAGTTCCGCCTTTCCATCGCTCGGCTATTTCGACGTTTTCTTGCACGCCTCCATAACGATGCAGAATCATTTCCATAACGTTTTCCACCTCCGCAAGTGTAAGTTTCGGTTCGGTCGAAGTGTCTTCGGCTTTTTCTATGATTCTCATATCCCGCAGAATGTTAGTTTTCGAGAATGACATTTTGCCACCTCTCTCAAAAATGATTTCGTAAGAAGTCAGCGACGATTTGCATACCACTCCTTCGCCGTAACGGTCGTGTTCGACCCAGGTTCCTGCCGTTAATTCATCCATACAAATAAAAATTAAGCCTGCAAAGATAATCATATTTGTTTACTTTTGCATTTTGTATGAGATATGTGTTTTTATTTTAAGTTATTATAGTTCAATATGCCACAACTTTCAACGAAAGGAATTTCTATGCCTGCTTCGCCCATTCGCAAGCTTGTACCCTACGCCGAAGCTGCGAAAAAACGCGGAATCAAAGTGTATCATCTTAACATCGGTCAGCCGGATATAGCTACTCCGGATGTGGCTCTTGACGCCATCAAACATTATGAGGATAAGGTGATTGAATACGGACATTCGGCCGGAAACGAGGCGTATCGCAGAGGTCTGGAGAAATACTATCGAGGCTTAGGAATCGATATCTCCTTTGAAAATATTATCGTAACCACCGGAGGATCCGAAGCTTTGGTTACAGGTATGATGGCTTGCTTGAATCCGGGCGACGAAATCATTGTACCTGAGCCGTTTTACACCAATTACAATTCCTTTGCTTTGCAGGCCGGAGCGGTCATAAAACCAATAGCCACAAGCATCGACACGGATTTTGCACTGCCTCCGATAGAGAAATTCGAGGAGCTGATTGGTCCGCGAACCAAAGCCGTGCTGGTGTGCAATCCCAACAATCCGACGGGATACCTTTATTCGAGAGAAGAACTTGAACAGCTGAAACAGATTGTGTTAAAGCACGATTTGTATTTATTTTCCGACGAGGTGTATCGCGAATTTTGCTACGACGGACTCGAACATTTTTCGTGTTTGCAATTGGAAGGATTGGACGACAACGTTATACTCATCGACTCCACATCCAAACGATACAGCATGTGCGGAATAAGGGTCGGAGCGCTGATTACGCGCAACAGCGAAGTGGCAGCGGCAGCTTTGCGTTTCGGACAGGCGCGTTTGTGTCCGCCGGCATTGGGGCAGGTGGCCGCAGAAGCAGCATTACAAACGCCTTCGGAATATTTTTCGGAAGTATATGAGGAATATATCGAGCGACGTAATTTTATGGTTGATGCTCTGAATCAGATTCCCGGAGTGAAATGTCCCAGACCTCGCGGAGCTTTCTATACCATTGTGGAATTGCCCGTGAACGACGCCGACGATTTCGCCCGCTGGATGCTCGAAGAGTTCGACTACGAAGGTCAAACAGTTATGATTGCTCCGGCAGCAGGTTTTTATTCAACGCCCGAATCGGGTAAAAACCAAGCGCGTATAGCATACGTCCTCAAAAAAGACGACCTGAAAAATGCTGTCATCTGCCTGCAAAAAGCGCTGGAGAATTATGAATTATGAATTCATAATTCCAAAAAAATGTATTAGATTTGCATCGACAAATCGCAGCTTGATTTGCGTAACGATTTGAGGTCTGTGAATATAAAAAGGTATTAATAATGATCATAGAAGTTTTAAAATCCAAGCTCCACAGGGTTACGGTAAGCGAAGCGAACCTTGATTATATCGGTAGCGTAACCATAGATGAAGACTTGATGGACGCTGCCAATTTGATTGCAAACGAAAAGGTAAGCATTGTAAACCTGAACAACGGCGAAAGGCTTGATACTTACACAATAAAAGGCGAACGCGGAAGCGGAGTAATAGGCATCAACGGCCCGGCGGCGCACAAATGCCGGAAGGGCGATGTGGTGATAATAATGTCGTACGCTCAAATGGACTTCGAAGAGGCGAAATCGTTCAAACCCAAAGTGATATTTCCCGATACGGACACAAATAAACTAATTTAACCTGCTTTATGCAACAAAACTTGACAATGATTTTAACCTAATAAAAACCGGAATATGCGACATAAGATAACGAGCGCCATTTACTACGCCTTCTTTTTTGGACTTGCCATTGCTGCAATGTATTACTGCTTCAAAAACGTCAAATTCGCCGACCTTGTGTTTCAACTAAAAGAGGCAAATTATTTTTTAATCGCTCTTTCGTTGATCTTCGGGATGATAGCCTATCTGGTGCGAGCCTTGAGATGGCAAATACTGATCAAACCGCTTGGACATAAACCATCTCTGTATCATGTATATAACGCCGTAATGCTGGGATACTTAGCCAATCTTGTAGTGCCGCGAATAGGCGAAGTTACACGATGTGCAATATTGAATAAAACGGACAAAATACCCGGCGATTCATTGTTTGGAACAGTTGTAGTAGAGCGTGTTGTGGATTTGATTTCGCTTTTTGTGCTTACCATTTTTGTGTTTTTTCTAAGGATGGATTTTTTTAGCCGATTTGTATCCGAGCGAATCATCCTTCCGTTAAGCTCATCATCCTATAACGTTTCGGGCGGAGCAATTGCAATTATCTGTTCCGTAGTCGTTTGCTTATCGACATTGACCGTCCTGTTTTGGAAACGGATAGTAAATACATCTTTTGCAAAGAAAATCAGAATGTTGCTTCGAGGAATCTTTGCTGGATTGAAAACTATCTTCAAAATGGAAAGACATATCTCTTTTATAATCTACACCATAACCATCTGGACTTGTTTCTGGATGATGAGCTATTGTATAGCCGAAGCCATGCCTACCACTGCTTGGCTCGATCCTATTGATAGTCTGTTTCTTATGGCTCTTGGTTCTATGGGATGGGTGGTTCCCGTGCCTGGAGGCATGGGTTCGTTTCATACGCTTATAGCCTGGGGATTAATGATGTACGGTCTATCATTCAAAGAAGGAGTAGTATTCGCAACCATATCGCACGAATCGCAGATTATAATAATGATAGTTTTAGGTTTGATCTCGCTGATTTCCGTATCATTAATCTCAGGCAAAAAGGTGAGAATCATCAATGTACATACACATGAATAGCGACGAGATAATAGAAATTCTATCGACAATAAAACATCCCGAAACCGACACAGATATAGCAACTTCCGGAATATTGCACGAAGTGCGAATCGATGCGGACAAAATAAACGTAAGCCTGATTTTCAAATCGAACGACGCTTTTGTGGCTTCGATAAAAGAGGCTGTAGCGAAGGAAATTAGCTTGCATTATCCTTCGATGGAAATAAAAGTGTCGGCTATTCGCAAGGAGAATCCACCCGTCAAAAAAAAAGAGATTCCGGAAATCGGACTCGCTAAAGTCAAACATATCATAGCAGTAGCTTCGGGAAAAGGCGGCGTAGGCAAGTCCACCGTATCGACGAATCTGGCTGTCGCTCTGGCGCGTGCGGGATATAAAACAGGTTTGGTTGACGCCGATCTCTATGGACCGTCGATTCCTAAAATGTTCGGCATCGAAGGTGCGCAACCTGCGATGGTGAATTGCGATGGATACGAACTGATTGAACCTGTGGAGCGTTTCGATGTACGTATCCTATCTATCGGTTTTTTTGTTTCGGCAGACGATCCGGTGATTTGGCGCGGTCCAATGGCCGTCGGAGCGCTCAGACAACTCACAAAACAAGGCAATTGGGGCGAAATCGATTATCTGATTGTGGATCTGCCTCCCGGAACCGGCGACATCCATATAACTCTGGTGCAGGAACTGCAATTTTCGGCAGCCGTTATAGTAACAACTCCACAGGAAGTAGCTTTGGCCGACGCAATTAAGGGAGTAAACATGTTTCTCAATCCTAAAATAAATGTTCCTATTGCAGGCCTCGTCGAAAACATGGCCTGGTTCACTCCCGCAGAACTACCTGATAATAAATACTATATCTTCGGCAAGGACGGAGGCCGACAAATGGCCGAGCAACTGAATATCCAACTTTTAGGTCAAATACCTCTAATTCAGAGCATACGCGAAGGCGGCGACAGCGGCTCGCCAATCGCTGTGGGCGAATCGTCAGCAGCAAATATTTTCGATTCAATTGCACAAAAAGTAATCGATTTTGTGGAGAAAAAGAATACGTAAAGATCATTAAATCGAAATAAGTCCAAAAGAAAAGTTAATTTTGTGGCGGAAAAAATTATTTACACATGGGCTTGTCTATTTTATTTGCTTGCAGCTTAGATACAGGTCGATACTTCATCGTCCGCTTGGTTTTGTGTGCGGTAATGCTGTTTGCAAACTTTCCGGCATGGTCGGGTAAGCCTAACGTTATAAACTTTTTCCGCAATCAGTATCGGGCGGCCAACAAGAATTGGAGTATCACGCAGGATTCGCGCGGAATCATGTATTTCGGCAACGACGATGGATTGCTCGAATTTGATGGAATACGATGGACTCTGTATCGACCGCCGGAAGATAAGGTGGTGCGATCCGTTGCTGTGTCGCCAAAAGATGGACGCATATATTCCGGTGGATATGAAGAGTTTGGATTTTGGAAACCAAACGTCGCCGGAGAAATGGAATACACTTCGTTGAGCAAAAATATGAACATGCGCAACGAAGATGTGTGGAAAATTTGCGTTACCGATAGTTTAGTATATTTCCAATCGTTCCGCAAGGTGTATATATATGATAATCAAACAGTACAGGAGGTAAATCAGGGGTTGGGAATACTTTTTCTGCTGAAAGTTAAAAACGAATTGTGGACGCAAGCCATCAAAGGCTCAATCTACCGGCTGGAAAACGGAAAATACGTTCAAATGCCTGGAAGCGAGATTTTTAGCGATACCGAAGTCCGCGTAGTTTTGCCATACGAAGATAAATATCTCGTCGGAACCACGTCGAAAGGAATATACATATATGATGGACAGGAGTTTGTGTATTGGGATACCGAATTTTCAAATCGAGTAAAACCCTACGAACTCAACATCGGCCTGACGGGAAACAATGGAAATTATTTTTTCGGCACCCTGCTCGACGGAATATACGAAATCAACAAACAAGGCAAGATAATCAACCACTTGTCGGCAGCAAACTGTCTGCAAAACAACACTGTACTCTCGCTTTATCAGGAAGCGTCGGGCAATTTGTGGGTGGCGATGGACAGAGGAATTTCATACGTGCAATATTCGCCGTATATTGATTTTTACATCAATTCCGGAGGCAAGGTGGGAGCGGTATATGCGGCAGCAATGCACGAAAATAAATTGTATCTGGGTACAAATCAGGGAGTATTCTACATGACCGAAGAAGATTTGGAAACCGACGGCGCTTTGTCGAATCTCAAATTCGTGGAAGGAACTCAGGGACAAATCTGGGATTTGATTTCAAAGGATGGATTTCTCTTGTGCGGACATACCAAAGGATTGAAAATTATAGAACACGACCGGGTCGTCGATCAGGTGAAAAACATAACGGGAGTGTATAGAATACAGCATATTCCGCATTTCGGCGAGGAGTATCTTTTCCTCGGAACATATACCAAAGCTAATATACTGAAACGCGATGGAAAATCCTGGAAAACAATATCTAACATCGAACTCGACAAAATACGTGAACCGGTATTCAACATCGAAAGAGACCATCTGGGAAATTTATGGCTCGAACATGTGAAAAAAGGCGTATATCGCTGTGTATTAGCTGATGATATGACCCGACTGAAATATATAAAACATTATCACGACAAAGGCGCTCGATTGCGAATATTTCGTATCGGCGAGCGAGTGGTCTTTGCAAGAAATGATAGTATATTCGTTTACAATGATATAGAGGATTGTATGACGTATCACGAAGGAATAAGTCGTCATTTTGCAGATATACAGGGGGTACGCAACATAGTATCTCTCTCTGCCACACGATTTTGGGCAATCACAGGCTCCGGATTGCACGAGGTGCATTACGACGGACACGATTCGAAAATTAACAATCGTTATGACGTGAGCTATAACAACTTATCCTTAGTAAATGAACACGAAAGAGTGATTGTGTTGAACGATTCAACAAGCCTGGTATGTCTGGACAATGGTTTCCTGCTGCATCGAACCAAGCAAACAAGCCCGATGAAAGACAGTTTGTCGATTCCCGTATTTCGCTCAATAACAGCCATCAATCCAAAAAGTGGAAAAACTATGTATCTGACAGCCAATGAAAATGAAACTAAACTGCCTCATAATTACAATCTTCTGCGTTTCGATTTCTTTTCTGGCGACGCCGTACCGCGCAACCTGTATTTCCAAACTCGTCTTGCGGAAATGGAAGAAAAATGGTCGTCTCCGAAAAGAATTTGCGAAATTCAATTCGAGCGCTTGCCGAAAGGTCAATACACTTTTATGCTGAGAACTACCGATAATTCGGGACAATATTCCGAGCCGACAGAGTTTCAATTCTCAATATCAGCTCCTTGCTACGCTACACAATGGGCCTACCTTGCATATTTTGTGCTGACGGTCTTGCTGCTCGTCGGCTCGTGGTATTGGTGGCTCAGACAGCTGCAAAACAGACATATACTGAAAATACGCATGAGAGAAGAACAGCGACTGAGACGTATGAATAACGAATTGCAGCGCGAAATCGCAAGCAAAAATTCGGAACTTTTTATGCAAACAACTTTTATTATTCAAAAAAATGAATTGTTAAACAAAGTAAAAGAGGAAGTTGCCGATTTTTATCGTGGCATATCGGGGAATAAAGCCATCAAGCCGCTGTACGAAAAAGTGGATGCTTTGCTAAGCGAAAATATGGATATGGACGAGGATTGGAAATTGTTTCTCATTCAGTTTGAGCAAAATCACGCCGATTTTTTTAAACGTCTCAAACACGAATACGGAGAACTAACCCCGCACGATCTGAAATTATGCGCCTGTTTGAAATTAAATCTCTCGTCGAAAGACATCGCCTCCCTGCTCAACATATCGTTGCGCGGCGTGGAAAATAGCCGATACCGCCTGCGAAAAAAACTGAATCTCTCACCCGAACAAAATCTTAATGAGTTTTTTATGAGATATTAATCGCCGAAAACTCACATATCTTTATGATATTCAAAGAAAAAGCGAAGCTACTGCTCCGCTTTAAATGATTTTCACAACGGAATAATCCTTATTGTGAATTGCTTTCAAAATTTGTGCCGCAAAGATACAACATTTTTCATTAACCACAAAATATTATCTTTGCATTCAATAAATTTTTATGGTTTAAATATATTACTCGCTAAAAATGAAGAAAATACTTGGACTTGATTTAGGCACAAACTCGATAGGCTGGGCGCTGATAGACCTCGATTTCGAGACGAAAGATGGGAAAATTTGGGGCATGGGCAGTCGGATTATTCCGATGAGTCAGGATATTTTAGGGAATTTTGATGCTGGAAAGTTGAAATGTCACAACTTTCAAGTAATTTTGTCCCGACATAAAAAAACGTCCCACGGAGTACGCGGGACGAAAGTGCAAAGCACTTCGGCTTATAGCCTTGT
>JAITGD010000143.1 GCA_031280885.1 Prevotellaceae bacterium
CAATCCTGGCTCTACTCACCAGATGACGCAGATTTTACGGATGTCTGCAAATTCTTTTTTATCAATCCAGACTGCGTAGCGTCTTGGTTCTTGGTTCTTGCAATCCTGGCTCTACTCAAACAAATGCTTTTTTATTCTTTCGGCCCACAGAAGGTAAGCAGCTTCGTTGATATGCAGCATATCTTTCTCGTATAGAGAAGTTTTGTAGTTACCTTGACTATCGAGCAAAAGCGAATAAGTGTCCACAAAAGTTACGTGTCGTTTTGTTAGCGAATAGGCATACAATTTAGCATTAACTTCTTCGTACAGAGGGCGAAGTTTATTTCGAGCCGGACTGCTTTTGACCGACAATATCAGCACCGGAACTCCGGGCAATCTCAATTCTATCAAACGCACCAGAGCTTTGATGTCGATAAGAAAATCGTCGGGCGTCATTCCCTCGTTTATATCGTTATCGCCTTCGTATATAACTATTTGCGAAGGATTGTAGGGAAAAATTATTTGCTCGGCATAATACAGCAAATCGCAGGCCGACGAGCCGCCAAAACCGCGATTCAGCACGTTGTATCCCGCAAAATGTGTTTTTATCTTGCCCCAGCCCGTAAAAGTTGAGCTTCCAATGAAAAGCACAAGTTTGTCGCTCTTTGGAGCCTCGATACTGTCCTGTTTTGCAAAGCGTTTCATGTCGCCTTTCCAGATTTTGGCACGATGGTAAATCGAGTCGCCGGCGCTAAGCGACATCGTGGAAATCACACAAAATAATAACAGATAAATAGTCTTTTTCATCGTTTTGAATTTTAATAGAATTATTTATGATAAAGATAAGTAAAACAAGCTATTGTTTATCGCCGACCACTATTTTTCCTATGGCGCATTGCAGGCATTTTCGTGGCGAACAATATTCTGCATACAAATGTAATAGCGCCTGACTTTCAGCGGCGTTACCGGCTTTTATTCCGGCTTCTGCCCAATTGCGGATTGTCGAATTGGATTCGGGCTTGAATTTGTCGAGCAGATTCAATGCTCTTTCGCGCAGATTTTCATCGCCTTTGCTTCTGGCGTAGGCAAACATGAATGGCACGGTTACGTTAAGCGCAATCAGTTCAGCGGCTGTGCGTCCGATTCGTTTTGGCAAGGGTTTTTCGACAGTTTTGCCGAAAAGGTAACGGGTATCCCAATATTCTGATGCTCTTACATCCTCGAACACAGCTATATGTTCGCGGACGTCGTCGGCGTTTAGCACCGCGTCGAAAAGATCGTCGCATTTGTGCAGCAGGGCAGCCATTTGAGCGATGCGCAAGGTGGGAAAATTGTAGGGACGAAGCCGTGCAAATTTCCACAAACTTTTATTCATCGGGTTAAGTCCGTGTTTGGCTTTCAGAAACAGATATTCTCTTTTCAGCGCGTTATAGTAGTCATCCTCAGCGAGTTCATCGTCGAGAAATCCTGCTTGACCAAAGAGCAGAGCTTCCGTAGTTGGCAGCGAGGCATGATATTTTTTTGCCACTGCGGGTATGTTTTGCGCCAGCAGCTCGAAGGGAAGGGCATTGACTTTAAATCCGAAGTAACGGAAAAGAAGCCGGCGGAGAACTCTGTCGAAATCGCTTTGCGTTTGTTTCAGCAGTTCCGCGATGTATTCTGCCTTGTATTCCAGCCTTTCGGCCGCCATGCGCGTCAGCCAATGTTTGATTTTGACTTCAGTTATTTTCGGTAGATATAGTTTGCACGGAATATCGAAAGATGAATCAGCTAATTCTCTGTATTTTTGTTCGATACTCTTCGGATAGTTTATTGTTATCACGGGAATAGTTTCGGTGTTCATCCGCGTGATTTCCACATCGTTGATAGCTACGGCGTGCAGAATGACGCTGTCGTATGATTTGTCGTTTTGATGTCCATGCAGCAGCCAGTCAGAGGCTTTTACGTGTATTTCGACGTTTCCTGCCCACAGCACTTCGCCGATTTTTATTTTCGCCCCTGTGAAATCGGGACCCGAATCCTTGTTATGCGTTCCTGGCGAGATGATTTCAACATTTTCGCCCGCAGCTGTTTTCAGTCCGTTTTTGTCTAACAGCCCGAATTTCCAAACGAAATGTAAAAAATCTTCGCCCATTTTCTTGGCTGTTTTGCCTCAGGTCATCTTTTGGGCGTCGGTGGTGAATCTGGCCAGCCCCGAATCGGTAAGCGGATGATTCAACAAAGCGAGTATCAGTTCCGGAGGACAGGTCGCCACGTCGGCTCCCGCATCCATACATTGCACAATGTGCATGGTGTGCCGGACGGAGGCTGCAAGTACTTCGGTTTCATAATCATACTTGTCGTAAATTTCGGCAATTTGGGCAATTAGTTCGATGCCGTCGCCGGAAATATCGTCTAAACGACCCACAAAAGGCGAAAGATATGTTGCTCCGGCCTTGGCAGCAAGCAGAGCTTGTCCGGCAGAGAAAACAAGTGTACAGTTGGTTCTTACGCCGTTGTCGTAGAAATATTTCACAGCTCTGATTCCGTCTTTGGTACAGGGGATTTTTACTACGATATTTTCGTGCAAAGAACTCAATATCTTGCCTTCGCGAATCATTCCCTCGAAATCGGTCGCAAACACTTCGGCGCTTACGTCTCCATCAACAAGGTTGCAAATGTCAATATATCTGCGCTTTATTTCTTCAGCGCCTTTAATTCCCTCCTTAGCCATCAGCGAGGGATTGGTGGTAACGCCGTCAAGTACACCTAATTCAGCTACTTCGCGTATTTTGTTCAAATTGGCTGTATCAGCAAAAAGTTTCATTGGGACACTTAGACTTTTAGACACTTAGACTTTTGGACACTTGGAGTCGATAAAAAATCAATAGAAGAGGCTGTATCACAGTATTTTTAACTGCAAAGAAATAACAGCCTCTTCGTTTTGTTTTTGAACAATCAGAATGGCAGATCGTCAAATGATTCGTTTGATGCTGCATAGTCCTCTTCCTGAGGCGGTGGAGGCATCGGCGCTCCGGTTCCGGTTCCGGTTCCGGCTTGTTGTGTCGGGGTAACGGCTCCGCGTTGTATGCGCCATGCGCGGACGTCGGTGTACCAGCGCTCGTTAAACTCGCGCGATTCGACGTTTACGCTGACCGTCAAAAGTTCACCTTGCTGTATTCCTGCGATTTCCTGTACTTTTTCGCCCCACAGATTGATGTGTACTTTGCGCGGATACTGCTCTTCGGTTTCGATTATGAAACCTTGTTTTTTCCACTCGCCTCGTGCCGAAGTTCCCGATTCAAGGGGCAACAGCTTTGAGAATCTTCCTATTATTTCCATCGTAATTATGTTTTTATTGTTAAAAAATGATGTTTCGTTTCGAAATGTGTTTTTAATCGTGATAATCTCTTAATGCTCTGATTATCGTTTGGTCGCGATTTGGGCCTACCGACACAATGTCCACAGGAACACCGGTTTCGGTTTCGATAAATTTCACATACAATCTCAATTCTTCGGGCAGTTTGTCGTAGTCGCGGATGTCCGAAATTGGAGTATTCCAGCCTTTCATCTCTTTATAAACGGGTTTCACGGCCTCGTTCAGTTCGTATGGAAATTCGGCAGTTTCTTTTCCGTTGATTTCGTAGGCCGTAGCAAGTTTTATAGAATCGAAAGTATCAAGCACGTCCGATTTTGTCATTATCAATCGTGTAACTCCGTTTATCATTACCGAATATTTCAGCGCCACCAGATCCAGCCAGCCTGTACGTCGTGGTCGGCCTGTGGTTGAGCCGTATTCGTGTCCGATGCTACGCAGTTTTTCGCCTGTATCTTCGGTCAATTCCGTCGGGAAAGGTCCGCTGCCGACGCGGGTGCAATATGCTTTGAATATGCCGTAAACTTCTCCGATGCGTCGTGGAGCAAGTCCAAGCCCTGTGCAGGCTCCGGCGCAGATGGTATTCGACGAGGTTACAAAGGGATAGGTACCGAAATCCACATCAAGCAGGGTGCCTTGAGCGCCCTCAGCCAGAATGTGTTTGTTCTCGTTCAAGGCTCTGTTGATGTAAAATTCGCTATCGACAAAGCGGAAGCGTTTCATCCATTCGACGCCGGCGAAAAAGCCTTCTTCTTCGATGGTGTATTCATAGTCGAACTGACGCAGAAATTCTATATGTTTTCGTTTGAGTTGTTCGTATCTTTCTTTGAAGTCAGATTCGAGTATTTCGCCAACTCTCAATCCATTACGTCCGGTTTTATCCATATAAGCCGGCCCAATTCCTTTGAGCGTAGAGCCTATTTTTGATTTTCCCTTTGCTGCTTCCGAAGCTGCGTCGATGATTCGATGCGTGGGCAATATCAGATGAGCTTTTTTGGAGATCATCAATTGTCCAGAGGCTTCTACTCCAAGCTGTTTCAGTTTTTCGAGTTCGCCTTTCAGGATTCCTGGGTCTATCACCACCCCGTTACCAATGACGTTCACTATGTTTTTATGGAAAATACCCGAAGGGACGGTGTGCAGAACAATCTCCACATCATCAAATTCGAGAGAGTGGCCTGCGTTAGGGCCGCCCTGAAATCGGGCTACCACGTCATATTTCGGAGTTAGCACATCAACCACTTTTCCTTTCCCTTCGTCGCCCCATTGTAAACCGAGCAGTACGTCTGTTTTCATCAGATTTTTGGTACATTAATTTTAAGCATCAAAATTATATAAAATATAATAACTCGGCACAAAAATATATAATTCATTGATTATAAATTGCAATATCTTTGATTTTGTCTCTCGTCGCCGCATCGCTCGAGCCGAATTACGCTGTTTTTTGAAGCTCTCAAATTTTTGTTTGCATATCTGTTCTTCGATGATTGTTCGATGATTCTCCGTTGTGATTCCGTTATGATTCCGTTGTGCCTTTCCGTTTGGCGTGCTATGTCGAACTTAGGGACGTGAAATAAATAACTGATTTTTTTACCGCAAAGGGCGCAAAGTTTACGCAAGGTACGCAAAAGCATTGCGCCCTTTGCGGTAAAAGGTCTCCGGTATTTTTGCCATTAAACATTAATCATTAATCATTAAACATTAATCATTACCTTTGCCTACAAAATTAAAACACATGTACATCATGAAGAAATACATTTTACTATTAGCTATTATGCCGGTTTTTGCTGCTGGCTATGCGCAAAAGCTTGAACTTGCCGACGCTGCAAACAGCTTTTATTCCGATGCGTATCAACAAGCGCCGCCGTCCGTTGAAACTATTCGCTGCGTGTTGAAAGGCGAAGTGCTGAACCGTCCGTACAGCAATCGCCTGATTCTGTCGAAAATCAACGAAGACCTCCGCACAGCAAAAGTGGAATATATTCCAATAATCGACGGAAAGTTCGAGCACGTCATCAACAGTAATTACGAAGAACTATACGAACTGACGTTCTACGACGAATATTTGCAAGCCTCATGGCGACCTATAAAATTCTTCTGCGAGGCAGATACCCTGCGTTTTACTCTGTATCCGCCCGACGAATATGAGAAAAACATCATCGACGGCGGAAAACTTATTGCCGCATACTTTGCGTTTGAAGGAAAGCTGAAAGACGAGGTCAAAGCGCGTACTGATATGATTAGGTCAAAAATGAACGCACTGCACAATGCCGACAAATACTTATCCGCAGAGGCAGCCGCGCTGACTAAAAAACTCGAAAAGGCTGAGGCTGAGGAACGCGACCATCTGTACAAGGAGTTAGACAAACTGCGCGACGAGGGAAAAGACCTCACGC
Organism: Prevotellaceae bacterium; assembly: GCA_031280885.1. Taxonomy (GTDB): domain Bacteria; phylum Bacteroidota; class Bacteroidia; order Bacteroidales; family UBA932; genus JAIRLF01. Next base: position 5,731 of record JAITGD010000143.1, read on the forward strand.
CGGAAGCCCAACAACTTAAAGAATCGGCCGATAGCACAGGAAAAATGCTTAACGATAAACGGCTCGACTACGTAGAACAAAACCCCGACGTCGCAGGCTACGCAATATTGACAGACATGATGTTCTGGGAAACAAATTCCCCGCGCGGTCATGCCGACGCACAACGAATGATAAAGATCTACAACAGTGTTTACGCCCCCAAATATCCCGACCATCCTTATACCGGCAAAATGCGAGACTTGATTGCGGGAATGTCTGTCAAAATCGGCAATCGCTATATTGATGTTACGGCAATCGACGCCACCGGCAAAACGGTCAAACTATCGGAACAAATCGACGGAAAATTTGCTCTGATATACCTCTGGGCTTCGTGGTGCGGACCGTGCAGAAGAACAGGGAAAGCGCTGATTCCTGTGTATGAAGCATATAAGGACAAGGGATTTACCGTTGTCGGCATCGCTCGCGAACAAAATCTCGACGACATGACAAGAGTAGTTGCGCAGGACGGACATCCTTGGCTCAGTCTGGTAGAAATCAACGACCGTGAAAATATCTGGAACAAATACGGGCTGGGAAATGCCGGCGGCGGCGACTTTCTGGTCGATAGCAAAGGCGTGATACTCGCCGTCAATCCAACGGCAGACGAAGTTAAACAGACAATTATGAATTATGAATTATGAATTCATAATTCATAATTCTTCAGCTTTTACGATGTCGCTGGCGTGGTCGATGTCGATTATTTTTGAAAATGGAAAGGCTTTCAGCGAGAATCCTTCGGCAAGCAATCGGCGTTGGAAGTTACGCATACGGCTTTGATTTTCGTTAATCGCTCGTTCGAGTGCGGCGAAAACCGTCGAGCGCAGGCAGTATATTCCGCCCGACACGTATTGACAACGGCCGGTATCGACGTCGTCGAAGCTCGAAATAATTCCATTGTCGGCACATTCGACGTACAGTGGTTTTTCGTCGTCGATAAAAGAAGTAACAGCCATCAGGCCATCTATTTCGTCTGATTCGGCAAAGGCGCGGATGTATTGCGAAAATTCTGTTTCGCGAAACACTGTATCCACCGTAGTCAGGCAAAATTTGTCGGAGTGCAGGTAGCGACTCAGCTCGTAGAAACTGTGCATTGAGCTTGGCGTGGACTTGATTACCAGCCTGAAAGGTACGTCGAGTTTCAATCGTCCGACATAATTTTTCACCTCTTCGTTTTCGTTGTTTATTATCACGCTTATTGAACTTGCTCCGTTTCTTTGGAAGATATTCATAAGTCGCTCCAGCAGAGTCGTTCCGCCGAGTTTTACTAAAGGTTTGGGAGTTTTCACACCCTCGTTTGCTAAACGCGAGCCTTCGCCCGCCGATATTATTGCGTATTCCATTTTATTTTTTTGGACTGTTGGACTTTTGGACTTTTGGACTTTTGGACTATTGGACTGTTAGACTGTTGGACTGTTGGACTGTTGGACTGTTGGACTGTTGGACTGTTGGACTGTTGGACTGTTGGACTGTTAGACATTTAGAATTTTAGACTTTTGCTTGATAGAAGATCCAAAAGTCAAAATGTCAAAAAGTCAAAAAGTCCAAAAGTCCAAAAGTCCAAAAGTCCAAATGTCCAAATGTCCAAATGTCCAAATGTCCAAAAGTCCAAAAGTCCAAAAGTCCAAAAGAAATGTCTATTTCCTTAGTCCCAGTGTGAGTTTGCATATTTCGATTTCGCGTTCGTTGCCGGTGTTTTTTCCCTCGATATCAGATAGTTTGACTGCGGCAAGATAATCATTTTCTTCGATTGAGCTTTTCACATGAGTCAGTTTAATAACCATATTAAGAGGGCTTACACCTGCGTCGTTGGTCAGAAAAGTGCCAATTCCGTAGGTATCATGCACTCTTCCGGCGACGTGTTCTTTGATTTGTTTCACCTTGTCGAGATTCAACGAGTCGCTGAATACCACTGTTTTCGATGCTGGGTCGATACGTTTATCGCGGTAGAATTTCACTATTTTATCGGTAAAATTTATCGGATCTCCGCTGTCGCAGCGCACTCCGTCGAATAGTTTGGCATGTTTCAGTCCGAATGATGCAAAAAACGAATCGGTAGTATAAGTATCTGTTAGACTGATTCCCAGACTTCCCTGAAAGACCTCTATCCATGCGTCGAGCGCTTTTGCGTTGGCTGCTCGGTAGCCATACATCGCTCCGTGATACATGAACCATTCGTGCGGCATAGTTCCTATTGGCGTAAGGTCGTGTTTCATAGCGAGATACATATTGCTTGTGCCTTTAAAATTTCCTCCCGAATGTATTTTCAGCGTTTCGACGACTTTGTCTTGCACGTCGAATGAAAATCGTCGTCGCGTGCCGAAGTCGGAATAGTCTGCATTTAAGACATTCAGCGCTTTAGCTTTCATTAATGCTTTACTTTCCACTTCGACGGGGAACGCTCCGGTCATCTTGAAAAAAAGTTCCGAGATGATAGACATCAGCGGAACTTCCCACAACACAGTGCGATACCAGTATCCTTCGACAAGGATTTCGAGATTTCCTGCCTCCTGTTTTATCCTTACCTCGTCGGGGTTGTAGCGATATCCTTCGAGAAAGTCAATAAACACTGGGTCAAAGAAATAGCAGCGTTTTTCGATGAATTGTTTTTCCTCTTTCGAGAGTTTCAGTTCGGCCATATCTGCTATTTCAGAACGCAGAGCTTCGGCGAATCCTTCCGGAAATTTGCGTCCTCCTCGGTTGATGAATTTGTAGCGCACGGCAGCTTTCGGATAAAGCTTTTGTATGGCAAGCATTATCGAAAATTTGTATAGGTCGTTGTCGGTAAAGTGCTTTATAATCATGTAATTACTTTTATCAGTAAGGTAAATATTCTATTTCGGTTCGATTCAAAAAATCTTTGCAAACATACTGAAAAATTATGGCTTTGCTTTCGATAATTAAAATTGTTTTTACCTTTGTTCGACGGTTTGCCGCATCGATACAGGAAATCGGACATTTAAATTTACAGTAATCGATTTCATGCAAGGCAAACGATAAAAATTTGTTGGATTTGTATGAGGCGAATATTCGCATTGTTAATCAGTATGTTGTTTACGGGCGTCCTTCTTGATGCTCAATCGACTTGCACCGCTCGGACGCCGGCGTCGGATCCGGCTTTCAAAGACGATGAAAGAATCACATACGCAGCGTCATATACCTGGGGGCCGGTTTTTACCGATGTAGGCGAAGTTGTGCTGACGGTCGATACGGAGCCGGGCAAAGCGCGTATCAAAGCTGTGGCACGGACATACAAATTCTATGATAAATTCTTCAAAGTGCGCGATTTATACGAATCGCACTTTTCGATTCCCGACTTCCATTCACAATATTTTTACCGCGACATATTTGAGGGCGATTATTCCATCAAAAATACCTATCGCTTTGATTGGGAACGCAATATAATCGAAGCCAAAATCGAGCGTGAAAAAAAACCGGTGAAAGATATGGAAATCGAGCTAACTCCCTGTACTCTTGATGTGATAGCATACTTTTACTATCTCCGCAGCATAGATTTCAGCGACGCTTATCCGAATAAAATATACGTGGTGTCGATTCCTCTTGACGACGAGGTATTTAACATCAAATGTCGCTATCTCGGAAAAGAAACCAAGAAGATTAAATCCTTCGGAATGAGAGTCAAATGCCTGAAATTTGCTGTCGAAGTAATTGCCGGTTCGGTGTTCAAAGGCGACGAAAACATTACCATGTGGGTATCGGACGATAAAAACCACATTCCCTTAGAGTTAGAATCGCCGATAATAGTCGGAAAGGTCAAAGGCCGTATCTTGAAATTTGAAAATCTGAAATATCCATTAAACTTATTGGACTGATTATAAGCCATTTTATAAACAAAGGAGGTAAAAACTAAATCATTAGTTTAACGCATGAGAATTAACAAAGATTTTCGCAAGGCCAGGAACTACGCCGCCGGCGGCGAACAGACCAAGGGAAAGCTTGTGCCCAAGAAAGAAAAATTGTCGAAGAATTCCTTCATCGAACAGCTTGAAGAAGAGGAGGAAATCGGTTATTTGAAACTTAGAGAAAAGGAGTCGATTGCCGATTATTTCGACGACGAAGAAGAGGATTATATCATCGAAGAATTTGACGACGAAAATTATTATCATCAGGATGAAGATGATGACGACGAGGAATTTGACGATGATGAATACGGGGACGACGATGAATATGAGGACGATGAATAAGTAAAAAATCATTCGTGCATTCGTGGCATGAATAAGTAATCGAGAATCGATTTCATCGTCCCGCAAAACAGCGCGAACGGTGAACAATTTTATTATTACCTTTGTTCGATTCGAACGAAGCAGTGTCGTTTGTGTGAGTAGAATTTAAAATACATTAAAATACAAGTTATTATGAAGAGATTTTTTAAAATATTCGGAATCAGTCTGGGCGCTCTGCTTGGCCTGTTGATTTTAGCCATTGTGCTTGTGCCTGTGCTTTTTAAGGGAAAACTGACCACCATCGCAAAAAATGCGGCAAACGAAAGTTTAAACGCTGTGGTCGATTTCAAAAACTTAGACATATCGATGTTCAAAAACTTCCCTAACATCACAGTTTCTTTGCAGGATTTCAGCATCATAGGCACGGGACAATTTCAGGGCGACACTTTGGCTTCGGCTGCCTCCTTCTCGGCGGGCGTCAATCTGATGTCGTATCTGCGGAATGATATAGTTGATATTCAGGTCGTACAAATCGAAAAACCGCAGATACACGCCATGGTTTCCGAAGACGGAACAGTAAATTGGGACATAACTAAACCTTCGGAAACCACAGAGGTAGAGGCAGTTCCTGCCGGAGAATCTTCGGGATTCAACCTGAAAATTAAAAAGTTTGTCATCACCGACGGCTCTGTTATGTACGAGGATGTGCAGGGATCGATGCTGGCAGTGCTTAAAAATCTGAACTTTTCGCTGAAAGGCGACCTGTCGGACAAACATACTAAACTCGAAATTCTCACCTCGGCCGAGAAGATTAACGTGCTTGCAAACAGCATTATATGGGTATCAAACGCAAGTTTCTCGCTCGACGCCAAAGTGGACGCCGACCTGGAAAACATGCAGTTTACACTCAGCGAAACCAACCTCGGAATAAACCGTATCGACCTGATGCTCGACGGAAATGTGAAAATGAACGAAGCTGATATTCTGATAGATCTGGCATACGCTGCCAAAGTAGAATCGCTGAAAACTTTGCTCGAAATGATTCCCTCAGCCATGTTGCCCGACGTTCAAAACGTCGATACTAAAGGCTCTATGGCCTTAACAGGCTGGGTTAAAGGAACATACAGCGAGGAATCGATGCCGCAAATATGGACGGAACTCAAAGTGGGCGAAGGCTTTATAAAATATGCGCGCTTGCCGAAATCAATCGACAACATAAACATCGACGCAAAAGCTCTGTTCGACGCAAATCAGGACGCAAATACTCAAATAGACCTCAATCGCTTTCATTTTGAGATAGGTGGCAATCCTTTCGACCTGACGGCCAACGTCAAAACACCAATGACCGACGCCAACATAAAATCCTCTGTCAAAGGCAAATTGGATTTTGCTTCGCTGAAAGACGCGCTTCCATTGGAAGGAGTCGATCTGAAAGGACTGATGACCGCCAATGTGGATTTCGCCGGACGAATGTCGGCAATAGAAGCCGAAGCATACGAAACTTTGAAATTGGATGGTTCGCTTAAATTACAGAACTTTACGGCAATTACCAAAGACTTGCCGATGGCTATAGATATAGCTAATACCGATTTGGAATTTACACCTAAATACGTGAATCTTGGCGATTTAACTGCTCAATTAGGCGAAAGCGACATCAAAGCCTCGGGACGATTGGAAAATTTCCTGAACTATGCCCTGAAAGGCGACGAGTTGAAGGGTTCTCTGCAACTATCGTCGAAGTACATAAATTGCAATCAATTTATGTCGGGTGCGCCCGAAAGCAAACCATCGGTAAAAGATTCAGCCTCAACAATGTCGGTAATAGTTTTGCCCTCCGACGTGAATCTGTCGGTAACGGCCAAAGTTGATAAAATCCTTTACGACAACATCATTCTTAACAATGCCGTCGGAAACGTTACAATAAAGGACGGTGCGTTGAATATCAATAATTTGGGAGCCGGTTTTGCGGGCGGAAACATCAATCTCTCGGGCAAATACATGGCCGAAACTACAGCCTCGGCTTTTGCCGGTCTGAATATGGACATCAAAAATGTGAAAATCAAAGATTTGATTACTTCATTTGATATGTTCGACAAGTTGGTGCCTTTTCTGAAAGAGACGGACGGTAAAGTGTCGATGAATTTTAACTTTTCCGACAAACTCGACCAGAACATGAGCCCCATTCTTATGGCTTTGAGCGGAGTCGGCACCTTGAAAGCCGACAGTCTGAAACTTTTGGATACGCAGACACTCAATAAAATAACCTCGTTGATTGGAATAAAAGAGCAATCGAACATCGTCAAAAATCTGCAAGCCTCGTTCACCGTAACCGACGGAAAAGTTGGAGTCCAGCCTTTCAACGCATCGCTGGGTACAACCAAAATGATGATAGGCGGACAATATGGTCTGGATCAATCGCTTGACACGCAAATCGACATGCAGATTCCGGCAGCAAAAGTTACAGGAGCAGTCAACGACCTGATTTCGCAGCTCGGAGGCGGAAAAAATCTCGTAACGGCCAACAACGTCAATGTGGGAATAGCCGTTGGAGGCACAATTAAAAGCCCTAGTTTCAAGCTGGCAAAGCCAAAATACATGACCGAATCGCCGGGAGTGGCAGAACAAACTACCGATCAGGCCAAGCAGATGGTAGAAGATAAAGCCAAACAATTGCAGGAACAAGCTAAGGATGAGGTGAAAAAACAAGCCGCCGACAAGATAAAGGACATATTCAAAAAATGGTAAAATGAACATTTCATTCATTTCGATTGTTAAATGTATGATTGTTGAATATTAGGATATTTGAACCATCGGACGCCGGATGTAGAGAGCCGGCGTCCGACATTCGATACGCCTTTTGCGGCTCTTTGATTTTGGATTATGAACGCGATGAAATATCCGCAGGTCAAGATGAATCCGACATGATGTCGCCGGATTCATGAAAAAAATTTTTGCCCCGCAATGCGCTAATTATAAGCATATTTAATCCTCGACATCTTTCTTGCCCCCCAAATCTTAACAATTTTTAACACCAATATCCAAAATAGTTATACCTTTGCATTGATTTATTCAGCGGAGTTTTCTATTGATATTGCATATAATTATTTCGCCCAGAAACGTTTACACTGAAATAACATTTGATATAGGGAGGCATCTTTCTCGGGAAAACTTCTCATATTTTGTTTCAACCCTATTCTCATCTTCCCTGTGATGCCTCCCTTCTTTTTTTAAAGAAAGACACAATTAGTTCTGACGATTCCCGAGCCAATATACCATTCTTTACCACCGTTTTAGGGTGAAGGATGGTTTTATCTATCAGCGAGTATCCCCGTTTTGTGTCGGCAGCAGCATAGATCAAAACCCCTATCTGCGCCCAAAAACAGGCTCCGGCACACATCACGCATGGTTCCAGAGTTACATACAAGATGCAGTCGCGCAGATATTTACCTCCGATATAATTTGTGGCGGCAGTGATAGCCTGCATTTCTGCATGAGCCGTTGGATCGTTCAGGCTCTCTGTCAGATTGTATCCCCTTCCTATGATTTTATTTTTCCATACCAACACAGCGCCAACAGGCACTTCGTTGTTATCGAGAGCTTTATTGGCTTCTTTCAGCGCTTCTTTCATAAAGTATTCATCGGAATACAAATCTGGCGTAAACATTCTTATGCAGAAAATCAAAGTTTAATAATACCATCGAAATTACACTCAAAACTTGGATTAAGTCTTTCATAAACAAGCGTATCCGGCAATAATAAGCCAAAACGACGGCTTGTAAAGGTAGTTATTTTTTTGTTATACGATTGTTAGGCGATTGTTAGGGCGAAATATTAAATTGAGGTGCTAAGATGGTTGTTTAGTTCATGTCAATATTCTTCTGAAATAAAAGGCTGAGTAATTGCAAGCCCCGCAGGGGCGACACTTTATTAACCGTAGGC
>JAITGD010000146.1 GCA_031280885.1 Prevotellaceae bacterium
CAAGGCGCCAGCCATCAGACAAACAGTGAAATGATTGTCATTCATTGCGTCACTTAATGGGTTGAATATCGAAATTTCACCCGATAAATAACTGCTCCAAATTGGCGAAATAAAATTTATATTTATTTTATTAACAGCAAAATAACAAGTCGCAATTATTCCACCGACTAAAACTGTTTTCCAAAACCAACTATCAAAATTGACAATTAGTTTAGCATTCCATTTTTTTAAGAATCTCCTTTTAGATGAAAATTTCCATCTCAAATAATCGTTATTCTTGAACCCTTTTTCGTTGCTTTTTACAACTTTAAAATACACTTTGTTAATCAGCAAGATCAGCAAAAACACAGCAAAAAGCGAAAACAAATTTGTCAAGTACGAAACTGGATATATCTTTTCAAAGTAGGGATAAGTGAAAGTCAATTTTTCGGCAATCAAAAGTTTCTGATTTAAGAAAAACCAAAACAATGTGAACATACCTGTAATGTAATAACGCACATCTTTAACTTTTTCTGTGCCGGACACTGGAAACGCCAAAAACAAAATTCCAGCCAGAACCAACCACACCAAAAACAGCACATAATGTTTCGACCAATAAAACGAAGCGTTCAAAATCCGTGCTTTGTATCTAATTTTGCCCAATTCGAGTGTTTGGTCTTTTATGTCTATTTGGGGAATAATGCTGCCCGAAGTTTGTAATGTAACCGTGTCGCGCTTATTTGATTCTTGAAAAATCAACTTGTCGGGCGTGAGTTCGCATACATATTCCGAAAGTGCATTTGAAAAGTCGGGAATATAAAAATCGGTCGGCATCGGATACGATTTCAGCATTTGTTTCAGATACACGCCCACTTGCGAAGCTTTGATGGTTTCTTCTACTTTTTTTCTTGCGATTGTGGTTGTTATTGCCTTCGGGAAGGTTACGGAAAAATTGTTTTCATTCCGTTTTATAAGAATATGTCCTGCGCCCCATTCGGTAAACATCTGCTCGGATTTAGCAAAATAACTGCGCTCGTTGTTGTATAAATATCCCTTCTTTTGTCTTTTGGTACTCCAGCTTTTCATTTTGAAAAACTGTATTTTAAACTCCGTATTTTTAAGTGATTGTTTCAGCTCTGCTGACTGCTGGGAATTGGACAAATGCTCCGAAGCATCACAATAGCGAATTGTGTCATTAAGAATCGTGTGCTTATCAAGAATAATAATACTGAACGCTCCTTTTCCGCCTTTTCTGTAAAGGAACGAATTGAAATAGGAATCTCCACTTGTTATTGCCTGATGATGAACACTTGTTGTCCAGTTTGTATCAACAACTGCCAAAACATCATTTAGCATAAAATATTCATTCTTAAAATCTTTTAAGAAATTGATAACGTCTTTTGCCTGATAATTTATCCCAAAAATACGAACCGTGCTATTTTCGGAAAATATGTGCGAGTTTGGATTTTTATTGTTGATTTTGTAATACAAACAACTGTCCGTATGATTGATTTTGTATGAAAAACCACCATCTTTATATTCTACGCTCATATAATTTTCGGGCACGCCGGCATAACACACATCGGAATTTTTGCCAATATTAAAAAGCTTTCTCTCTGGCAAATCAAACTGAGTAATTGAAAAGTAGAGGCGGTCGGAAGTGTTACGGATATAAGCACAGATAATGCTGACAGTAACAATAACGATTGCTATTATCAATATTATCCTCCCTGATTTCAAAAAATAGTTGTTACTCATAGTTTTTCGGGTATAAAATTATATAGTTGGTTTTCTTTCTCATTTTGACTTACATTTATTCTTATCCCTTCTCTCTCTTTTCTTCTTCTGATTTTAAACAGCGACCCTCCTGCATCTTTACTCGACAATTGCGGGTATCGGGCGAGGCTTTGGCACCTGCAATGTTCACGCACATAAATAGTAGAATCTTCGGCAGGCAAAGCGACGGCAGGCGCACATAGGAATTGAGGCTTTTGCGCACAAACACAGGAAGTTGAACCTGCTTGCGGCTCAACCTTCCGGAAGTAAAACGACCCTTGTAACTTACTGACAATAAGAGAGTTGCCCCCCCCACGTGAAATTTCGGGAGGTGCAGGCCATAGTCTCCATAGAGGCGGAGGCTACATTTGCTATGTTGGATAACACTGTCATCTATTCACAGTTTGTGTTGCAATATTTGTTTAAATCGCCGCAAAGGTAAACATTTTTTTTCAATGACCAAATTTATTTTGGAACCATCTTGCTACAGCCTTTTTTGCTGATCGAGAATCTTGGTCGAAATCCTGCAATCCAAAAAAATATTATCTTTGTGTCAACGAAATTTGTTTTAGTAGAATAAAATATAACTAAAAAATTATGGAACAATTTTCTACATTTATTGCTGAATTATCCTCATGGTTATGGGGATATCCACTTTTGATACTCTTGTTTGGAACGCATATATTCCTGACGTTCAGGCTGGGTTTCATACAACGACACATCGGCAAGGCGATTCGTCTTTCGGTTACTCGCGACGAAGATTCGCATGGCGACGTCAGCCAATTCAGTGCATTAGCCACAGCGCTTGCGGCGACCATCGGAACGGGAAATATCGTAGGCGTAGCGACGGCAGTGGCCATGGGCGGACCGGGAGCTATTCTATGGACCTGGCTTGCAGGTATTTTAGGCATATCGACGAAATACGCCGAAGGCCTGCTCGCTCTGAAATATCGCGTAAGGCGTAGCGACGGAAGCCTCGCCGGAGGGCCGATGTATTATCTACGTTACGGATTGAAAAACAAGAAAGCAGGAAAAATTTTCGGCCTACTTTTCGCCGTCTTTGCTGCATTGGCAGCTTTCGGCATAGGATCATCAGCACAATCGAACTCAATAAAAGACGCCGTTTTCACCACCTTCGATTTTGCCGAAAGAATAAATATCTTCGGATTTATTATATCGACTAAAATTCTGATAGGCATAGTTTTAGCCTTTTTTGTGGGCTTAGTAATCGTCGGAGGGATAAAAAGCATCGCCCGTGTAAGTCAAAGCGTTGTACCCTTCATGGCCTGTTTTTACGTTGCAGGCTGTTTATGGATATTGATTTCCGGTTATGAAACCCTGTGGAACAGCATAAAAATCATAGTTTCACAAGCATTTTCCTTCGAAGCAGTCGGAGGTGGCGCAGCCGGATCAGTAATAATGCTTGCTGCGCGCTACGGAGTTTCTCGCGGATTGTTTTCCAACGAATCGGGTCTTGGTTCGGCCGCCATAGTTGCCGCCGCCGCGCGCACCCGCAATCCAGTGCGACAAGCTCTGGTCTCCTCCTCCGGAACCTTCTGGGATACAGTAATAATCTGTGCGCTCACCGGATTGATAATCGTAAACACCGGAGCCTACAAATCAGAATTTACAGGCTTCAATCTCACACGTTTAGCCTTTGCCGAGATACCCTTCGGCGAAATCATGCTTGGCATTGCACTTTTGATGTTTGCATTTACCACCATTATAGGCTGGTCGTATTATGCCGAAAAATCAATCGAATATCTCTTCGGACGAAAATCGGTTTTGCCCTACAAAGTTGCTTTTTTAGTGATGGTTTTCGTCGGCGCCGTTTTTTCTATAGACTTGATTTGGAACTTCGCCGACATCACCAACGGCTTGATGGCAATACCTAATCTTGTGGCCCTGATTATGTTAAGCGGAGTAATAGCCGCCGAAACAAAAAAATATCTGAAAAACAATAATATAGATAAACATTCGGAAGAAATGGACGTTTAGAGGGACTTTTGGACTTTTGGACATTTAGACATTTAGACTTTTGGACATGATGCAAAAACGCTTTCCGGATTTCTGCAATCCATAAAAAACCTTTATCTTTGCGCCGCAATAAAAATATTTACTTTAATAAACGCCATGAAAAAAAACATTTTTAAGCTGAAGACCAAGCACCTGAAGCGTATTGCCGAAGATATTCAACGGAAAATAGATGAAGGGCTTGCAGAAGACGGGAAAGAAATCAGATGCCTCCCGACTTACATCACGCCGCCAAAAACCGGCGCAAAAGGTACCGCGCTCGTACTCGACCTGGGCGGCACGAATTACCGAACTGCTAAGGTGGAATTTTCCGAAGGAAAATCCTCAATCCATCCCGAAGACGGCTGGAAAAGAGACCTTTCGATAATGAGAAACGAAGGTTTTACCCAGAAAGAACTATTCGAAAAACTTGCCGACCCAATCAATGAAATGAACCTGAGCGGCAATTTGCCTGTGGGCTATTGCTTTTCGTATCCGGCCGAATCTACTCTTGATGGAGATGCAAAATTGATCCGATGGACCAAAGGAGTGAACATCAAGGAAATGCTAAATCAGCCGGTAGGAAAATCCCTGCTCGAGTATCTGAATAGCCCCGACAAAAAATTTTCGTCGATAAAGGTCATAAACGATACCGTAGCCAGCCTGTTCGCCGGATTAGCCAAAAGCGGCTACGACGCTTATATTGGGCTGATTGTAGGCACAGGAACGAACATGGCCGCTCTGATGCGTCCCGACAAAATCAAAAAACTGGATCCTCAATACAAAGGCGCCGAGCCTATTCCGGTTAATCTTGAATCGGGAAATTTCAACCCCCCATATCTAACCTCAATCGACGACAAGGTGGACGCCTGCTCCGACAGCAAAGGAAGACAACGCTTTGAAAAAGCCGTTTCGGGAATGTATCTGGGCGAAATCTTCAAATCGGTATTTCCTTACGACGAAGTTGAGGAAAAATTTGATGCGCAGAAACTTACCGGCATAATGAATCATCCCGACATGTATAAAAAGAAGTACGTGCAGGTGGCTCGATGGATTTACACTCGCTCGGCACAGCTTGTAGCCGCGTCGCTGGCAGGGCTTATTCTTGTGCTTGCCTCACACGATCCCGCGATACGAAACGTCTGTCTCACAGCCGAAGGAAGCCTCTTTTGGAGCAAAGACAAACGCGGAAAAGATTATAACCAGCTTGTGTTGGAAGATTTGAACAATCTCTTAGTTGAATTTGGCCACAGCGACATACAGGTGGATATCAACAAAATGGATAACGCAAATCTTATCGGTTCTGCTGTTGCGGCTCTGTCGTAGCCGATAACAGTACTATACTATGAAACCTCTGTGTTTCTCTGTGCAATAATCGACTGTTTCACAGAGAGACATAGTGGTTTTTTGCGCCTTGCCGAACAAAGTCAAAGCCATAAAAGTAAAAAATAGCTATTTTTGTGGATAATTTTAAAGTTATCCACAATGGAAACGAAACTGAAAAAGTTGCCCGTTGGCATACAAACATTCGAGAAAATACGTAAAGGAAATTACATTTACGTTGATAAAACCAAATACTTGGTTAATCTGATTGATCAAGAGTATATCTGTTTTTGCGCCCGTCCGCGACGCTTTGGTAAATCGCTGACAGTATCGACGCTCGACGCAATGTTTTCCGGCAAAAAAGAACTATTCGAGGGATTGTATGCCGAAGAATTTATGAACCGCTCGGATTATCATTCGTCGCCGGTAATAAGACTTGATATGAGCGATGTAGTTACAAATAAGGGAATTGATATGCTGGAAACGACAATCACGATGCGTGTTGCCGAAATAGCCGAAAAATACGGCGTCGATATCCCCGAAACATATCCTCCGGGCGAAGCCTTACGTCGGTTGATAAAAAAAGCAGCCGAACAGGACATCAACGGCAAAGTTGTAATTCTTATTGATGAGTACGACAAACCCTACACCGATTTCTACACCAATCACCAAATGGCGGAAAATATTCGCGACGTTTTGCGGGATTTTTACTCTCGTATCAAAGCAAACGACCAATATATTCGCTTTGTGTTTATCACCGGAATTGCAAAGTTTGCCAAGTTCGGCGTGTTTTCGACCATGAACAATATAAAAGACATTTCGATGAATGAAGAATATGGCGAGCTGTGTGGACTGACGGAAGCGGAAATCGAAAAATATTTTCCCGAATATATTGAAGCCACAGCGAATAAGCTTGATATAAACAGAAAAGAACTATTCGAGCAGGTGCGCAAGCATTACGATGGCTTCTGTTTCGACGGCGTTCACCGGATTTACAATCCTTTTTCCACGCTTTGTTTTTTCGATGATAAGGAATTTAACGATTATTGGATGAAATCCGGCGGATCGAAAATGATAGCCGATTATTTGAAATCGAAAAACTTGACAGTAGAACAATTTCGTAATTTCTCTGTTTTAAAAAGTTTTCTCGATGAGCCAGGCTATCTGGATGCCACTCCTCCACAAGGTTTTTTATATCAGGCGGGATACCTGAGTATCCGCGAAAAAAAGAGTAACAAATTTATTCTCGATTATCCTAATACGGAAGTACTCAACGCGATGTCGGCGCTGCTGGCGCAGAATATCTTGCCATCTGAAAATACTTTTGGCAACTTGCACAATTTGATGATGGAAGCCATGGAGAAAAAAAATGCCAATGGGATAAGGAGTATCCTCAACGCGCTTTTGGCAAGTATCCCTTACGACGATTATGCTGGAGCGGTGCGGCAAAGCGTAGCGCTCGATCTCCTTGACGTTCAAGTCCGCGAATGGCTTTATCGCTCCACAATTCTTGCCTTCTTACGCGGTTGTGGAGTGGCAACTGTTGCCGAAATGCACACCAATCTCGGACGTCCCGATTTGGTGATTTCGTTCATCGGAAACACTTTTGTCATCGAACTGAAAGTGGCGTACCAGCCGGAAGACGTCCCCGCAAAACTCGCCGAAGCAGTCGAACAGATGGAGTCGAAAAACTATCTTGCGCCATATCCCGACTGCGTCGGAATAGCAATGGTAATCGACGATACTAAACGACAAATAACCAACGACAGTTATACCGTTGTTGATAAATCATCAGTAAAATAAAATTACAAATGGAAACGAAACTGAAAAAATTGCCCATTGGCATACAAACTTTCGATGATATCCGTACAGAAAATTATATCTATGTGGACAAAACCAAGTACTTGGTTCAGATGATCGATAGGGGTAAATTATATTTTTGCGCCCGTCCGCGACGCTTCGGCAAATCGCTGACAGTATCGACGCTCGATGCAATGTTTTCCGGCAAAAAAGAATTGTTCGAGGGATTGTATGCCGAAGAATTTATGAACCGTGCGGATTATCATTCGTCGCCGGTGATACATCTCGACATGAGCAAAGCGGTAGCAAGTATGGGAATAGACATGTTTCGTCAATCCATCCTGTTTGTTGTACATAAAATTGCTAAAAATCTGGATGTAAAACTGTCGAAAATAGCCGCGCCCGGAAATCTGTTGGACGAACTGATAGAAAATACCGCAAAAAAATACAAAGCAAAAGTAGTTATTCTGCTGGACGAATACGACCAACCTTATAACGAATATGTAAACGACCACCAAACAGCAAAAAATAATCGCGACGTTTTGCGGGATTTTTATTCACATATCAAATCGAACGACAAATATATTCGCTTTGTGTTTATCACCGGAATTGCAAAGTTTGCCAAATTCGGAGTGTTTTCGACACTAAACAATGTAATGGATATTTCGATGAATGAAGAATATGGCGAGATGTGCGGACTGACGGAAGCGGAAATCGAAAAATATTTTCCAGAATATATCAACGATACGGCAAAAAAAACGGGAATTTCGCCCGCAGAACTGCTCGAACAAATCCGAAACTATTACGATGGCTTCTGTTTCGACGGCGTTCACCGGCTCTACAATCCTTTTTCTACGCTTTGTTTTTTCAATGAAATGAAATTTAACGATTATTGGATGAAATCTGGCACATCTTTATTGATAGCCGATTATTTGAAATCGAAAAACTTGACAGTGGAACAATTTCGCAAGTTCTCTGTTTCGCAAAGTTTTCTCGACGAGCCAGGCTATCTGGATACCACTCCTCCTGAAGGCTTTCTGTACCAAGCGGGATACCTGAGCATCCGCGAAAAAAAGAATAACAAATTTATTCTTGATTATCCTAATACGGAAGTACTCAACGCGATGTCGGCGCTGCTGGCGCAGAATATCCTGCCAGCCGAAAACACATTTGGAAACCTGCAGCAGTATATGCTGACAGCCATGGAGGAAAAAGACGCAAATGGAATAAGAAAAATCCTCAACGCACTTTTGGCAAGTATCCCTTATGACGATTATGCCGGAGCGGTACGGCAAAGCGTAGCGCTCGACCCTACCGATATTCAAGTCCGCGAATGGCTCTATCGATCCACAATTCTTGCCTTTTTGCGCGGTTGCGGAGTGGCAACTGTTGCCGAAATGCACACCAATCTCGGACGTCCCGATTTGGTGATTTCGTTCATCGGAAACACTTTTGTCATCGAACTGAAAGTGGCGTACCAGCCGAAAGACGTCCCCGCAAAACTCACTGAAGCAATTGAACAAATGGAATCGAAAAACTATCTTGCGCCATATCCCGACTGCGTCGGAATAGCAATGGTAATCGACGATACTAAACGACAAATAACAGAAATCGAAACAGTAAAATGAGAAATAATAAAGATTTTGAATGTTGGCAAGGATGAAACGTCTTGTTTTTATCGCTGTATTTCTGTCGATTGCGGTGTGTGGAGCCGGACGCGATTCGGCGCGTGTAGGTCTGGTGCTTAGCGGCGGCGGCGCGCGCGGAATGTTTCATATAGGCGTCATCAAAGCTCTGGAAGAAAATAACATACCTGTCGATTACGTGGCCGGAACCTCAATCGGAGCGATAGTAGCCGGTTTTTACGCTATGGGATATTCGCCCGATGAGATGTTACAACTTTTTACCTCTGCCGATTTTGAGGATGTACTGAAAGGAGTCATCCCCAAAAAATATCGCTTCTATTCGCAGGAAATGGACGAGGTTCCCGAAATGCTGTCTCTGAAATTTGAAATTAAACGGAGCGAGTTCCGACCTTCGATTCCTACCAATCTGATTTCGCCGTATCGTATGGACGTCAAATTTATGCAGCTCACGGCGGGAGCCACAGCCGCTTGTGGAGGTAATTTCGACAAGCTGATGGTGCCGTTTCGCTGCGTGGCCTCCGACATATCAAAACATCAACCATACGTGGTCAAACGCGGAGATCTGGGACGAGCAATCAGAGCGTCGATGGCTTATCCGTTCATATTCAAGCCTGTGATGATAGATTCGACCTTGCTTTTCGATGGCGGATTCTATAATAATTTCCCGTGGAATGTGATGAAAAAAGATTTCAATCCCGACTTTATCGTCGGCAGTTGCTGCTCGGGAAACCCTGAACGACCGGACGAAACAAATCCAATCTCGCAGATATCAAGCATGGTAACTTACGATACAAACTACGAAATCCCCGATTCGATTGGAATTATCATTTACAAACGGTTTCCGGGGATGGGGCTGCTCGAATTCGGACGGGCGCGCGAAGTGGCCGATTCGGGTTATAGACATGCTCTTACCTTCATCGAGCAGATAAAAAAACGGGTACGCACCGAGCGAAACTCCGAACAGCTGAGCGAGGCTCGAGCGCGATTCAGAAAATCCTGTCCCGAACTTGTATTCAAAGGAGCGCACGCAAATGTCAGAAATAAATATCAGGCTTCGAGCATCGAGAGGATAATGACGCAAAATTCGACCAACGTTTATGGTTTCAACAAATTCGAATCGAATTTCTATAGCATAGTGTCGAACAACATAGTGAGCATACTTGCGCCGACGACCCGATACGACAGCCTGTCGAAAACCTTCACTCCATACCTTCGAGCAGTTCCGGCTCCGCGTTTCAGAGTGTCGATTGGCGGAAATGTCTCATCAGCAGCCGGAAACACTATATATGCCGGACTGGAAATGGTGCATTGGAAAAAAGCGCTTACGCGAATCAGAGCTAACGGATACTTCGGACGCATGTACTCGTCGGCGCAATTAGGTTTTAGACAGGATTATCAATTCGCCGTCCGCTCTTTTATCGAGGCTTATTTCTCGGTATCGGGATACGATTATTACAAGAATAATTACGATGTGTTTTACGACAACATCCGTCCGGTGTATTTCAAGGAATACGATTTGAGTTTCAGAGGCGATTTTGGTACAAGATTGACCAAAAACTCGAAGATAAAAACCGGATTTGCCGTCGGAGTACACAGCACAAATTACTATAACGAAGTGGCTTTCGATGCTACAGAGCTGCCAAATAAAACTCGATTTCCATATTTTACGGTTCATCTGACAGCCGACAAAAATACCTGCGATTATAAACAATATCCCACCGCCGGACATCGTACAACGCTCAGTTTGCGAGGCGTATGGGGACAGGAACGACGAACAAACGGCTCGAAAAATAAATTTGAACAGTTTACAATGTCCGACAATCGCTCGTGGCTGGGCATTCGAGGCATGAGCGACTATTATTTTACCTTCGGCAACAATTTATCGCTGGGAGTTTATGCCGAATTGTCGCTCTCGACCAGCTCAATTTTTTTCGACTACTACCCTACTATCGACATGATTCCGGTGTTTCAACCAACGCCGCATAGCAAAACCTTCCTGCTCGAAAATTACAGAGCAAACAATTACGCAGCCATAGGCCTCGAACCGACAATAAAATTCTCGAAAACATTTTATTTACAAGTATCTGCATATCTGTTTCAGCCCTATCGTACCATCGCGAATGTCTCGTTGAGCAAGGCAATTTATTCTGATCCTTTTCCCGAACATTCAACCATATCATCGATGGCGGCCATTTGGCAATCGCCAGCCGGACCACTCAGCGTATCAATGAATTACTATAGCCATAATTACAATTCGTACTACTTCCTTATTAACTTCGGATATATCCTATTCAATAAAAAAGGAATTGATTTTTGATTTTTTCAAGAGCCAAGATTTCAAGAACCAGAACTCCAGAAGTGGTTATTAAGAAATAATTGAAGTTCAATAGAAAGAAAAATTGTTATCGTAAACTGATAATGTCGTATATTTGCAAAAAAAGAAAACGACATGCAGCTGCAATTACCGATATTTCCGTCGAATGCAAAGTTGATAAATTCGACGCTTGGTTTTTACAAACATGATGACT
>JAITGD010000074.1 GCA_031280885.1 Prevotellaceae bacterium
AACGGGACGGTGCTTGTTATCTAAGGGAATCTTGGGAAATAAGGGTTTTGTCATCGATAAAAGGGAAGAAGATATTTTTATCCCAAGTCATATTTTTTACACCCCACCCTACGGGCAACTTGGAATCAAAATGCAAAATCAATAGCAGCTCAAACTTTTTTTGAACTTATTTTTCACATCCTTAAAAGCGCCGCATAACCATTGTATAACCACCGCATAACCATTGTATAACCATTGTATAACCACCGCATAACCATTGTATAACCACCGCATAACAACTGTATAACCACCGTATAACCACCGTATAACAACTGTATAACAATTTTCATATAACTTTGTCCGATAAATATAATTCTTTTTTAACATGAAACGCACTACAATTTCAATCTTTATTTTAGCGTTATGCTGGAATATCTCCGCACAAAACGAGTGGGACGATGTAAATATCACGCAGTTAAACCGTGAAGCGGCGCATACGCTTGCAATTCCTTTCGGAAATGAAGCCGACGCCCTGTCCGGAAAATCGCTCGAAGAATCTCCTTACTTCATGTCTCTCAATGGGATATGGAAATTCAACTGGGCGCCGAATCCTGCTGCCAAACCCGTCGGTTTTGAAACAACAAGCTTCGACGACGGCGCCTGGGATAATATCGACGTACCGTCGGTATGGCAGATCTATGGCGTACGAAACGGAAAAAACTGGGATAAACCGCTTTATGTAAATACCCGGTATCCATTTACTTATACCAAAAATTACAGTGTGATGGCAGACCGTCCTTCGGATTGGACATACAACAATGCGATGAAAAATCCGGTAGGAAGTTATCGCCGCACCTTTACTTTACCTGCCGGATGGAAAGGCCGCGAGATTTACATCCGTTTCAACGGCGCCGGACATGGTTTTTACCTATGGATCAACGGGCAGGAAGTGGGCTATTCTGAAGATTCGTACCTTCCGGCGGAATTTAAAATTACCGATTATCTTCAAGCTGGCGAAAATACGCTTGCCGTGCAGGTGTATCGTTTCACAAGCGGCTCGTTTCTTGAATGTCAGGACTATTGGCGGCTGACGGGCATCTCTCGTGATGTTTTCCTTTGGTCGGCGCCTGCAACGCAAATTCGCGACTATTTTTTCAAAACCGATTTGGACGCCAATTATCGCAATGCGCAAGTTACTATTGATGTACAACTTACGGGAACGCCTTTATCCAACGGGAAACTCAGGGCAATCCTTTCCAAAAACGGCAGTCCGTTTGCCGAACAAACCCTTGAAAAACCGATTATCGGAACAAATACAATGACTTTTGCCGTAGAAAATCCCGAAAAATGGAGCGCTGAACTTCCTAATCTTTACGATTTAACCTTGCAATTAACCGACAAGGCTAATACGCTCGACCTGCGCGGAGGAAAAGTTGGTTTCCGCGAAGTTGGCATCGGATCGAAAGGCGAGTTACTTATCAATGGAAAACGCATGATTTTCCACGGCGTAAATCGCCACGACCACAGCGAAATTGGCGGACGAACCCTTACTCGCGAAGAAATGGAACGCGACGTCAAAACAATGAAGCGACTGAATATTAATGCTGTGCGAACGTCGCATTATCCGAATAATCCTTATTTTTACGACCTTTGTGATAAATACGGCATTTATGTTTTGGCCGAAGCCAATGTCGAATGTCATGGTAACACAGGTTTGTCGAGCGTAGAAATTTTTCGCAAGCCAATGGTTGAACGCAGTCAAAATCATGTACTTTGGATGCGTAATCATGTGTCGATTTTTATGTGGTCGTACGGGAACGAATCGGGCAACGGCAACAATTTTCAATACGTAGAAAATGCAATTAAAGCCTTGGATCGAACTCGATTAACGCATTACGAAGGAAATAGCCAATGGGCAGATGTGAGTAGTACGATGTATGCAAGTGTAAGTTCGATAGAAAACATTGGTAAAACCCGGCTTACGGAAGCTCGTCCCCGTCCGCACATCCAATGTGAGAACAGCCACGCGATGGGCAATGCGATGGGTAACGTGCGCGAATATTTCGATTTATACGAAAAATATCCCTCGCTGACCGGTGAATTTATATGGGACTGGAAAGATCAAAGCCTCAAAATGCCTGTTCCCAACAATTCCAAGGGTGAAATGTATTGGGCATACGGCGGCGATTTCGGCGAAAATCCGCACGACGGGAATTTCTGTACCAATGGTTTGGTGTTTGCCGATCATGGACTTTCGTCCAAATCGTATAATACAAAAAAAATGTATCAGCCGGTAGATTTTCGTAAAAAATCCGAAAATCAATACCTTGTAAAAAGTAAACTCGCATTTGCAAGCACGGCCGATTACGATTTTTATTATTCGGTTTTAGAAGATGGAAAAAAGATAAATACCGTCAAATTGAACGACATTTTGCTTGCCGGCGGCGATTCGACTGAAATAAACATTGTCGCATTGCCCGAGAATACTCGTCCGGACGCCGAATATTTTATTCGATTTAATGTTTATCAAAAAAATGCAAGCGATTGGTCGGAAGAAGGTTACGAAGTAGCTTCGGAACAATTTGCATTGCAGACCGCAGTAAAATCGCCTTATCCTGTTCCAACTGAAGGCGAATTGACTATTCAGGAAACCAGCGACAAATATACAGTAACAGGCGCCAATTTTTCCGTTGAATTTTCCAAAGTGCAAGGTACATTGAGCGCCTATGTTTTGAACGGCAAACCATTGATTTCCAATCCACTTAAATTAAATGTTTTCCGATTGCCGACCGATAACGACAAAGCGCAGACCGCCACTTGGGATGCAATCGGCATCCGCCAATTAAGCGTTTTGGCAGGTAATTGGGAGGTTATCAATGCAGGTTCCCGAATCACGTTGAATGTAACAAACACTTATACAGCCGTTTCTCCCACTGCTTTTAAAGCAAAATTATCGTTTGCCGTAATGAGCGACGGGGCTGTTTTCATCAATTCACTCATCGAACCGCAAAACAAAAACGTGATTTTGCCGCGAATCGGCTTTCGTCTCGAAATGCCTGCCGATTTTGAAAATCTGACCTGGTTCGGTCGAGGTCCGAGAGATTCGTATCCCGATCGCAAAGAAGCTGCTTTTGAAGGACTTTATCACTCTACGGTGTTGCAGGAATGGGAACGCTACGTTCTTCCGCAGGAAACCGGAAACAAGGAAAATGTACGCTGGATGGCGCTTACCGACCCTGTTGGAGACGGAATTTTATATGTTTCGGCGAATGAAATGGCGGCTTCGGCAGCGCATTTTCGTCCCGAAGATCTGTACGCCAATCAAAATTCACGCGCCAAACATCCCTATCAAGCCAATTTGTGCACAAATACGGTAGTAAATCTCGATGCACAGATGCGGGGTTTGGGAAATGCAAGCTGCGGTCCCGACGTCTTGGAAAAATACGAACTGAAAGCGATGACAACGCCTTTTTCTTTTATTATTTTGCCACTTTCCGAAGCGCCAAACGATGAACAACTTTCGGAAAAAGCGCGCGTTGCGATACCCATTTGCACTCCGGTTCTGATTGAACGCGATACGGAGGGGAAAATTCAGTTTACAACTTCAACTCTCAATAGCCTGATAAAGTATGCGATTGATGACGGTGTTTTTCAAACCTACGCCGAACCTTTCGATTTCAAGCAAAGCGGAACGATTCGCGCTTACGCCTCTGCTGACGGATTAATCGATGGAATGATTTGCGAAGCAAAATTCAATCTGTATATCGACAAATCGGAATGGAAAGTAGTAAGTTATTCCAGTCAGGCAAGCAATGATGAAGCTGCCGCCAACGCCATCGACGGCAAAGCGAATACCATTTGGCACACCATCTGGGGCAATAATGCGCCGGTTTATCCGCATGAAATTATCATCGATATGGGAAAAACATACCGCATTGAATCCTTTATATATCAAGGTCGTAGTGATGGAAATAACGGACGCATTAAAGATTACGAAGTGAGTTTTAGTAACGATCCGAAAGTATGGGGAAGTGCGGCTTTGCGCGGACGATTTGCCAATACCTCAGCAGCGCAAATAATAGCTGTTCCATCGAAACCCGAAGCGCGTTATTTTAAGTTGATTGCCCGTTCCGAAGTGGAAAAACGTGCGTGGGCTTCGGCAGCCGAACTCGGCGTTGAAGCTTCGGCTGTTGTCCCTGACCGCAAAAAAAATAAATAATCAATGAAATCATTTAAATATAAAATACATAAACAAAAATCAAAATGAAAAAAACAATTTTAATTATCGGAACAATTTTTTGCACAACTTGTGCATTCGCTCAGTGGAAACCCGTCGGCGACAAAATCAAAACCGCCTGGTCGGAAAAAATCGACCCGCAGAATGTATTGCCCGAATATCCGCGCCCTATTCTGGAACGCGGCGACTGGAAAAATCTGAACGGATTGTGGGATTATGCCATCCTTCCGGTTGGAAAAGCCGAACCTGCAACTTTTGACGGACAGATTCTCGTACCTTTTGCCATAGAATCTTCATTATCAGGTGTTCAGAAAGAAGTAGGAAAGGATAGGGAATTGTGGTACAAACGTACTTTTACCCTTCCTTCTGCCTGGAAAAACAAAAACGTCATCCTGCATTTCGGAGCAGTGGACTGGAAAGCCGACGTTTTTCTGAACGACGTCAAAATCGGCAGCCATACAGGTGGCTATACGCCTTTCTGTTTTGATATTACGCCGTTTTTGAAGCAGGGCGAACAAAAACTGACCGTGCGCGTTTGGGACGGAACAGACAGCGGATTCCAGCCTCGCGGTAAACAGGTGGCCAAGCCGGAAGGTATCTGGTACACAGCCGTTACAGGCATCTGGCAAACCGTTTGGATTGAGCCGGTAAACGAAAAGCACATCATCGCCATAAATACCGTTCCCAATATCGACAAAGGTTTTTTGAAAGCAGACATTGCTACGGCAAATACAAATGCAGCTGATATTGTTGAAATTAAAGTGATTGACGGACAAAAAACGCTTGCCACAGTGAAGGCTGCCGTTTCTCAGTCGCTCGAAATTGCCATTCCCGACGCCAAACTCTGGTCGCCCGAATCTCCTTTCCTTTACGACTTGGAAATAAGCCTGATAAGTAAGGGAAAAACTATCGATAAAGTAAAAAGTTACGCCGCCATGCGCAAAACCTCTTTTGCACGCGACAAAAACGGAATCCTCCGCTTCCAACTGAACAATAAAAATTATTTCCATTACGGCCCGCTCGACCAGGGTTGGTGGCCCGACGGACTTTACACCGCGCCATGCGACGAAGCGCTGATTTACGATATTGAAAAAACCAAAGAATTTGGTTTCAATATGATACGCAAACATGTCAAGGTTGAGCCGGCGCGCTGGTACACACATTGCGACCGGATCGGGATTCTCGTATGGCAGGATATGCCCAACGGCGACCGTTCTCCGCAATGGCAAAACCACAAATATTTCGACGGCAAGGAAAATGAACGTTCCGCCAAGTCGGAAGCAAACTATCGCAAAGAATGGCAGGAGATTATCGACGCTTTTCGTCCTTATCCCTCCATTGTCGTTTGGGTGCCTTTCAACGAAGCATGGGGACAGTTCAAAACTCAGGAAATCACCGAATGGACAAAAAATTACGACCCTTCGCGGCTGGTGAATCCGGCAAGCGGCGGAAACTTTTACCACACCGGCGACATTCTCGACTTGCACAATTATCCCGGACCGGATATGTATCTGTATGACACAAAACGTGTTAATGTTCTCGGCGAATACGGCGGAATCGGAATGCCGCTGGAAGGACACCTCTGGCAAACCGACCGCAACTGGGGATACGTTCAATTCAAAAGTCCGGAAGAAGTTACCAACGAGTACGTTAAATATGCGCAACAACTGAAAGAATTTGTGAGACGCGGTTTTTCGGGCGCTGTTTACACGCAAACTACCGACGTGGAAGGCGAAATAAACGGATTGATGACCTACGACCGTAAAGTGCTAAAACTCATCCCCGAAAAGGTAAAAAAAGTAAACGAAGAGGTGATCCGTATAGTGAACGAATAGGAAATCGCATTATTCGCAAATTCATAAAATAATCATAATGAAAAGAAACCTCTTGATTTTATATCTGTTAAGCCTTGCAATTTCCTTGCAAGCCCAAACAAAAGATCCCGTTAAAACAACGCTCCAGACCTCGCGCGAGTGGCGACCGACCATCGATACCCGCGCCGACGCAGTGATGGTATATGGCGTGGGCGGAAATCCTTCCGACAAATCCAAGCGAATCCCCTTTGAAGAACGTGTAAAATCGTGGCGCGAAAAGGGTTACGTTACGCATTTCATGACCGGAATCGCCTGGGGCGAATATCAGGATTATTTTACGGGAAAATGGGACGGAAAATCCCATCTTGATGAAGGTCAGGTGCAGCAAAACGGCGACACCATCTGGCACGGACGCATGGTTCCCTACATCGTTCCATCGCAGAATTTCCTCGAATACATCAAGGAAAAGCACGTCAAAAGGGTGATCGACGCCGGCATCGACGCCATTTTTATGGAAGAACCCGAATTTTGGGCGCGCGCAGGATACAGCGACGCTTTCAAGCGCGAATGGAAAAACTTTTACGGACGCGAATGGCAGGCGCAACACGAATCGCCCGAAGCCACTTATTTGGCCAACAAATTGAAATATCAGCTGTATTATCGCGCTCTCGACGAAGTTTTTACATACGCCAAGGAATACGGAAAAACAAAAGGAATGGAGGTAAAATGCTATGTTCCAACGCACTCATTGGTCAATTATTCGCAATGGATGATAGTCAGTCCCGAAGCCAGCCTCGCCTCGCTGCCCTGCGTGGACGGATACATCGCGCAGGTGTGGACGGGAACTTCCCGCGAGCCTAACTATTTCGACGGACGGCGAAAAGAAAGAGTCTTTGAAACCGCCTTCCTCGAATACGGCTCGATGGAATCCATGACCGCTCCCACCGGACGAAAAATGTTTTTCCTGACCGACCCCATCGAAGATTGGCCGAGAGACTGGGTCGATTACAAAAAAAATTATCAGGCAACTTTCACTGCGCAACTGTTATACCCCAAAATTGCCGACTACGAAATTATGCCCTGGCCGGAACGAATCTACGAGGGTTTGTACCGAACAAGTCCCGACAGCGACAAAAAAGAACGAATCCCGCGACACTATTCCACCCAGATGCAGGTGATGATTAATGCGCTGAACACGATGCCTTTGTCCGACAATCAGGTAACGGGTTCGGGAGGAATCTGCATTTTGATGGCCAACTCGCTGATGTTTCAACGCTTTCCGAATCATGCAGGATACGAAGATCCGCAATTATCTAATTTCTATGGACTTGCTTTGCCGCTCCTGAAGCGTGGCGTGCCGGTTAAAACGGTGCATATCGAGAATTTGGGATACAAAGAAGCCCTGGCTACGGCCAAAGTGCTGCTGATGTCGTATTCCAATATGAAGCCCTTAGCGCCGGAAGCGCACAAGCATATCGCACAATGGGTTAAGTCGGGCGGAACGCTGATTTACTGCGGTCGCGACAAAGACCCCTTCCAAACGGTGCGCGAATGGTGGAATACCGGCGGAAAGAGCTATGCCGTTCCGTCCGATCATTTGTTTGAGCAGATGAATATCAGCACATTGTCCGAAGAAGGCGAATACGCTTACGGCAAAGGAACTGTGCAAATTCTCAGAGCAGATCCCAAAGAATTTGTATTGAAAAGCAATGGAGATCAGCCGCTTATCGATGTCGTAAAACGGATGTACGAGCAAAAGGCGAAAGCCGGAACGCTGATTTTCAAGAATAATTTTTACCTCCAAAGAGGTGTGTATGATTTAGTTGCCGTATTGGACGAAAGCGTTAATAAGGATACGTATTTGATAAAAGGCAATCTGATTGATTTGTTCGACCCCGCATTGCCTGTGTATCAATCCAAAAGCATACAGCCGGGCGAGCAGGCTTTATTCTTGAATATCGACAGGGTGAAAGACAAACGCAAGCCGCAAACGCTGGCCTCGGCCTGCCGGATTTACGAGGAAAAAATCAGCAAAAACGCTTATTCCTTTGTGGCTAAAAGTCCGGTCAATACGACGAATATTTCGCGGATTCTCTTGCCCGCGCCACCCGTAAGCATATTGATTGACGGCGTGGAAAAACTGTCTGCCGAAGCCTGGGACAAACAGACGAAAACCTATTTGCTGGAATTTGAAAACAGTCCGGAAGGTGTTTCTGTTGAGTTTAAATGGATTGCGCAATAAATAAAAAACGAATTGTAGAAATCGATATCCTCATTAATTTAATGGCCATTAAATTAATGAGGATTAAATTACTTGCTTTATGAATTTTTATGACAGAGAAAACGAGTTGGAAACGCTATCGAGAATAATGTCGCAATCCACTGAAAATACATGTTTTACCCTTATGATAGGCAGGCGCAGAATTGGTAAAACTGCTCTATTACTGAGAGCTTTTGAGGGCGAAAAAATGCTCTACCTTTTTGTTTCGCGCAACAGCGAGGCTGTGCTTTGCAGTGGATTTCAGCAATTGGCAAACGAAACCTTGGGCTTGCAAATTTACGGCACAATCAATCGTTTCCGCGATTTGATTGAACAGCTTTTGATATTTGCTCAAAGCACACATTATACGCTGATTATAGATGAATTTCAGGAGTTTGAAAATATCAACAAGGCAATTTTTAGCGAAATACAAAACCTTTGGGACAGATATAAAGACCGTATAAAACTGAATTTTATTGCCTGTGGTTCAATTTATTCGCTGATGACAAAAATCTTTGAAAACCACAAAGAACCGCTGTTTGGACGAATGACTTCAAAAATCGCCGTTAAGGCTTTTAAAATTAGTGTTTTAAAAAATATATTGAGTGATTATAATCCAAATTATACGGCAGAAGATTTGCTTTTTCTTTATACGCTAACAGGAGGCGTTCCAAAGTATATTGCTCTGCTAATGAATGTAGGAGCAATCAATTTTAGCACAATGCTTGATTATGTTTGTCGCCCCGATTCGCCTTTTTTGAGCGAAGGAAAAGACTTGCTTGTGTCGGAATTTGGACGCGATTATAGCATATATTTTTCTATTATTCAATTAATTGCAAGTGGAATGACTACGCAGAGTGAAATAGATTCGATAATCGGTAAAAATACCGGCACATATCTTGAAAATCTCGAAAAACAGTATTCTCTCATTGTGCGTAATAAACCTCTGTTTTCCAAGCCTCAAAGCCGTAATACGCGATGGGCTGTCGGCGATAATTTCTTGCGATTCTGGTTTCGTTTCATCTATTCTAATCAAACGCTGGTCGAAATGGAAAAATTCGACTTGTTAAAACAATATATTTCTGTCAATTATGAACAATACAGCGGGTTGATTTTAGAAAGATATTTCCGCCAAAAGTTTGCCGAAGAAGAGAATATCACGCAAATCGGCAGTTTTTGGGACAAACACGGCGAAAATGAAATCGATCTGATCGCCTTGAATGATTTTGACAATACAGCCCTTGTTGCTGAAATAAAACGCAATCCAAAGAAAATCAATTTACAAACACTGAAAACAAAAACATCTGCTCTACAAAAACATCTGACAAAATACAAAATATCGTTTAAGGGTTTGTCAATGAAAGATTTAATAGAGAGCCAAGATAACAAGAGCCAAGATAACAAGAACCAAGAACCAAGATAACAAGAACCAAGATAACAAGAGCCAAGATAACAAGAACCAAGAGCCAAGATAACGCAAGTTGATGTGATAAAAAAGATCTGCGTCATCTACCGCACGAAAAGACTATCAATCCAGGCTGCGTAGCGTCTTGATTCTTGGTTCTTGATTCTTGAAATCCTGAATCATTCTTATTTTCAACACAACAGCGCTCATCCCGCTACCGCGAATATGCAGGCCGGAAGTCGAAAAATCGGCTCCCGTAAGGTTTTCGTCGAATACGAAGGCCTGTCCCAGATCAAGACTTGAAATAGAATATCGAGCATCGGCATCAATACCTGCAAGTTGTGCTTCATCTGCCGGAATTTTCAGCCATAGATCAGGCGCAATAGTATCGACAGTTACAAAGACCAGCAGTCGCTCCTTGTCGGTATATCGCATAAAAGCGTAGTTTTTATACTGATTGAATCCTTCTGACTGTGCGTTTGCCATTTGCAGTTCGATGAACTTTCCTTCGATGATAGCTCGTTCTGCAAGGCAGATATTCAGTAATTTACGATAGAAATCAAACAAAGCGCGCTCCTTTTCGGTAGAAGCGCCGCCGTCGAAGGCGCCTCCGTTCATCCATCGCAAATGTTTAGGCATGTGTCCGTAATCGAAAATCGAAGTTCGACCGTCGCCTCCGCCGAAACCCTGCGCTCCTCCGCCTTCTTCGCCCGATTCTTGGCCGTTGTAAATCATCACCGGGCCAGGTCCAAGCAAGGCTGCGACCGTCATAACAGGCACTGCATTAAAGGGATTGCCGGCAAAGGACGAGGAAGCAAGTCGCTGTTCGTCGTGATTTTCAAGAAAGGCAAGCATCCGTGTTTCTATCCCATTTACAGGCGAATAGCGATAGTCGCAAAGTCGTCGAAAGTCGCTTTCGCCGCGAATTATCGCTCGCAGAGTGTCGTACAGACCGACCTTATCGTAAAGATAATCGAATCCAGCGCTAAGATAGGCCGAGTAATTGTCTGGACTGTATGCTTCTCCAATAAAAATCACATCGCGGAATTTGCTTTTCACCTTAGCGATAGCATATTGCCAGAACTCCGTTGGCACCATTTCGCACATATCGCAACGAAAGCCGTCCACGCCTTTTTCTGCCCAAAACATCAGAATATCTGTCATTTTAAGCCAGACGTCGGGCGTCGGCGAAAAATGTTTTTGACGACCATTAGCGTAATCGACTCCGTAATTCAGCTTCACGGTTTCAAACCAATCGTTGATTCCGGGAGATGGAGAAAATACGTCATTTCCAGTGGCTTTTGCCGGCCTCTCCTCGAAATGTCTCTCCATTGATGGAGGTATAAAACGATTTACGAGGGTTTCGTATTCATGAGGCGTTTGAAATGACTGTCCAACAAGGTAATAGAAATTATTTTGAGGCGAAAATGAGAGACTTTTGTCGTCGTCTTCGCCCAGATCTTTCGTTCCCAGAGGTTTGACGTCGGAATAATATTTGCGTGCAAGATGATTTGGGACAAAGTCGATAATTGATTTCAATCCAGCTGATTGCGTTCGTTTTATCAAATCTTCAAATTCGCGCATACGTTCAGCTGGATTTACAGATAGGTCAGGATCAACATCATAGTAATCTTTAATGGCATACGGCGAACCGGCGCGTCCTTTCACCACGCATGGATGGTCGGCGAGGATGCCGAAAGCACTGTAATCCGTTGTAGTCGAGTGTTCGATTACGCCTGTGTACCAGATATGTGTCGCGCCGAGCAACTTCAATTTGTTCAGAGCTTTATCTGTGATGTCGGCAAATTTTCCCGATCCGTTTTTTTCTATCGATCCGTAAGGAAGGTTCGTCTCCGTTTTGTTGCCAAAAAGACGAACAAACAATTGATAAATAACAAATTTCACGTTATGATAATAGATTTATTATTATTTTTTTACTTCGATTTTCACTTTATCGGCGCCGCTTAATCCTTTTTTATCAACGGCTTGTACGGCAATTTGGTGTTCGCCTTCGGCAAATTTCTTTTCCTGTACACCTTCTTTGTCCATTATAATATCGGCTTTAAATTCTTTTTCGTTATTAGAAAAATCCCACGAATAAAAATCAATACCTGTTTCACTTTCGGAATTTGCTTCAAATCTGTATTTTAAATC
>JAITGD010000201.1 GCA_031280885.1 Prevotellaceae bacterium
CTCACCCAGGATAAAAACGCCAGCTCAAACGTTTCAGGATCCAAAGCGGCGAAAAAACGGTTAAAGGTATCGTGACTCGGAATACCGCCCGGCAATTTAAGAAAGCCACGCAGCCACGCCTCTTTCTCTTTTCCGTAATCCTCTGTCTCATTCCACGTTTCCGCCCCACATATAACCGCGGCTATTGTTATGAAAATAATGTCCTCAAGCAAATGAACTCTCGTACGTTCCACTCAAGGATCTTTCATGCTCTTAAAATAATCCATAGAACTTTTCATACTTTTTAGCCTCAAAGGTAATTATTTCCATGTTATTTTTTTAGATGCGTTTGCCCTGTAAAAAGATATGGTTTAGACGAATAAAATTACTTGAACTCGATAATTTTCTTTGTCCAGTCGGTCAGACACAGTGGGATATTTATGAGATTGCCGTCCTTTTTGAGATTTTTTGACGAAAAACGGATTCGTGTTCCGGGCGAATATTTTTCGTTGTAAATTCCGATACTTTTACCTGCCACGTTGTCGTCGGCTTTGACTTCTACCGGTATTATACAGTCCCTGTGCTGAATGACAAAATCGACTTCCGATTTGCCACCGGCGTCGCCTGTCCAGTATCGAGGCATATCAAATTGTGTCACAAGCGACTGCAAAACAATATTTTCTGCCATTGCGCCCTTAAATTCGGTAAATAGCGGACTTTTGTTAAGCAAAACTTCGGGCGCAAGTTTCGACAATCGTCTTAAAACGCCTGTGTCGGAAGCGTAAATTTTGAACGCCGTTATATCGTCGTATGACACGAGCGGAAAAAAGGGCTTTGTGGTGGCAAAAACTCTGTAAATCAGCCCTGCCTGTTGCAGCCACAAAAGCGCATCTTCGTATTCTCTTGCCCGCGCACCGGGTTTGACAAGTTTGTATATAAATTTGCGGTTTTCTTTTGACAGTTGCGATGGCAGCGAATTCCAAATCGCCGTAATTTTAGGAATATCTTTTTGTTGGGCGTGTTTGGCAAAATCGAGTGCGCAGGCATTAATTATGTTTTGCAAATCGTCTTCCACCGCGTCAAGCCCTTTGTTGTCCAAAAAATCGGAAACGGCTTTGGGCATTCCTCCCGTGATTTGATACTGCAAAAAATACTCTTTCAGACGGTTATAAACAATCAGCGGCAAGGGTTCAATTTTTTCAATTTTTTCAACGAAATCCGACAAATCGGGCGCCGTTGCATCCAGAAATTCCTTGAACGTAAGCGGAAACATATTCATAAATTCCACTTTGCCAACGGGGAAACTGTCGCCCTTCGAGAGCGATACGCCCAGCAGCGAACCCGCTGCCACAATGTGATATTGGGGCACATCTTCGCAAAAATATTTCAGGCAGTTCAGCGCTTTGTTACATTCCTGTATTTCGTCAAAAACTATCAGTGTTTCGCCTGCCACAATTGGCGCTTTGGTGTAAAGGCGCAACTGTTCGATAAGCCGAAAAACGTCTTTTGTGCTGTCGAACAGCACGTTCAATTCTTCCGTTTTGTCGAAATTAAAAATGGCTGTATGCTTAAACTCACGTTTGCCAAATTCCAGCAAAGCCCATGTTTTGCCGATTTGCCGTGCGCCCTGCAATATCAGCGGCATACGTCCTGCTTTGTTTTTCCATGCCGAAAATGCGCCTGTAATGTCTCTGTCGATATTCATATCTTACGTTATTTGGGTGCTATTATGTGATAAAAATCACATTTATATAACAAAATTGGTGCAAAGGTACGTTTTTTTGGAATATGCAAAAATTGTGTGTGAGCAATCGTATGAACTGTGATTCGATTGATTACTATGATTATTACCTACATAAATCAAAATAATCATTCTTAAAATCATAGTTCAGAGAATATTTTTCAGCAAATCTCCTGCTTTCATTTCCATTTTATTGAACGCAAACAGTTTTTTACCCAAATCTTTAACTGAAGCGCCGACGTGATATATATCATTGTCTATCAGCAGAAATCGGTCGTGTATGTTCGGTTTTTCTTCGATAACGATTGCGGGATATTGGGCGTTGTGTTTTGCCAAATCGAGTTGCAGGGCAGCGGAAATTTTTTTTGTGTAAATGCTTGCCTGTACGCCGTTTTTTCGTTTTGTTAGCAGGGTTAAGATGCTGGCATCGGCATAATTATCAATCAAAATAATTTCTTTCTTTGCCATTTTATCAAGTCGGCAACAAACACAAAGGCATCAAAAATCTGTCCGTTGTAGAAAACGCCTTCTTTGGGCGGAAGTTCGGTGCGAACAATGAAATCAATTTGTTTTTCAGCGTTCAATAGTCGTTGTTCATGCTGAAAAAGTCGGTTGTCAATCTGTTCAAAACGCTGATTCACAGCATAGCCACGCAGTAAATATTTTTTCAAAATCTAATTCGCCCACTGTCTAAAGAGTGTCGCGTTGATAGAATTAACACGATAACCCACCGAAATTATGGCGTCAAGATTGTAGAATTTCACATGCTGAACTTGCATTTTTCCTGCAATAGCACCGTGTTGAGTGGTTAGTTCCAAAATGGAACATACCACATTTTCATCCAACTCCCCCGACTTAAAGATATTGCCTAAATGTTTGGTAATAGCAGGTCTTTGTGTACCAAACAAGAATGCTATTTGTTCCTGCGTGAGCCACACAGTATCTGCCTGCAAACGCACTTCCAATTGAATGGAATCGTTTGGTTGATAAAGTATTATCTCATTTTTGCTGTCCATTTATTTCAAAATATCAGACTGTAAAATTAGTGTTTTTTCGACAATCTATCTGAATGCGTGTCGCATCTCTACTATATTAATTCTCTTTAATCGCTACACATTCAACTTCCACCAGCCACGCGGGACGGCAAACCGGCGCCCAAACCATGACGCGCGGAACGGCAGGATAATGTTCTTCCAAATAGGCGAGAACCACGTCCCTGTCGGCGATGTCGCGCAAATAAACTATCATCGAAGCGACGTCGGACATGGACGAGCCGGCGTCGGACAAAAGAGCGGTAATATTCTCGAAAACACGTT
>JAITGD010000199.1 GCA_031280885.1 Prevotellaceae bacterium
TTTCTTCGATGGCGCTTCGATCAGTCTTCGATCAGTCTTCGTATTTTTTCGATGACTCTTCGATGATCCTTCGGAGTGCCTTCGATGATCCTTCGATGAGGCTTCGATCAAACATCTGCATCGCACATAAAATCGGATACTTACAAAAAAGATTCAGGATTGCAAGAACCAAGAATCAGGACGCTGCGCAAGCAATTATGAATTATGAATTCATAATTGACTGCGCAGCGTCTTGGCTCTCTCTCACAAGTCAAAAAAATTACGAACTTTACACCCGATTTTTAAGTTCTTGATTTCAAATTTAGAACTGTTAAGTATTGATCTTTAAATAAAAATAGAACTATGCGACCTTATTTTGCATTACTCATTATCGCTGTTTTCGCTTTGTTTTCATGCAAAACAGAGCCGGAATATCGTTTCCGTTTTTTGAATCCCGCTCTTTCGGTGGACGAGCGTTTGGACGACCTTCTTCAGCAAATGACTTTAGAAGAGAAAGTTTCACAAACACTTTACGATGCTCCGGCTATCGAACGTCTTGGTATTCCGGCTTATAATTGGTGGAACGAATCGCTGCACGGAGTTGCGCGAGCCGGCGAAGCCACAGTATTTCCTCAAGCTATAGCCATAGCTGCCACTTTCGACGACAGTCTGATGGCGCGTATCGGAACCGCAATTTCTGATGAGGCAAGAGCTAAGTATCACGACTTTATCAAAAAAGACAAACACGAAATTTATCAGGGATTGACTTTCTGGACTCCAAATATCAACATATTTCGCGATCCGCGATGGGGTCGCGGGCAGGAAACCTACGGCGAAGATCCTTATCTGACTTCTCGTTTGGCAGTGGAATTTATCAAAAATATGCAGGGAAACGACCCCCAATATCTTAAAACTGTGGCAACTGCCAAGCATTTTGCCGTGCATAGCGGTCCCGAACCTTTGCGACACGTCTTCGATGCCCGACCCTCAGATAAAGATCTGTGGGAAACGTATTTGCCGGCTTTTGAGGCAAGCGTTAAAGAAGGCGGCGTACGTTCGGTGATGTGCGCCTACAATCGTATGCGAGAAGAACCCTGCTGCGGAAGTAATTATCTGATTCAATCGGTATTGCGTGATAAATGGAATTTCGATGGATATGTGGTCTCCGACTGCTGGGCAATTCAGGATTTCTGGGCTACTCACAAATCGTCGCCCGACAGAGTTTCGGCCGCCGCCGCTGCTTTGAAAGCCGGAACCGACTTGAACTGCGGAGTAACATACCACGCTCTCGGCGAGGCAGTAAAACAAGGTTTAATCGACGAAACTTTGCTCGACACCACAATACGCCGCTTGTTCAAAGCGAGAATCGAGCTGGGAATGTTCGACCCCGACGATAATGTGAAATACGCGCAAACGGACATATCCACAGTCAATTGCGAATCTCATAGACAATTGGCTCTGGAAGCGGCACGCAAATCAATCGTCCTGCTTAAAAACGAAAACAATAGTTTGCCGATGAGCAAAGATCTGAAACACATTGCAGTAATCGGGCCGGTTGCCGACGACGAGCAAACTCTTTGGGGAAATTACAGCGGATATAGCAAAGACGGAGTAACTGTGTTACAGGGATTAAGAAACAAGTTGCCAAAGGCTGAAATAAGTTATGCGACAGGTTGCGAGTTGTCGCCGCGTTTTCCGGCCTTGGAAATTGTTCCTTCGGAATGTCTTTTTACCGATAAATCGAAGAAAGAAAGCGGATTAACTGCCGAGTATTTCGATAACGACAGTCTTGGAGGAAGTCCAAAATACAAGCAAATCGACGCAAATATCAACTTTATGTGGTGGGATGAGGCTCCTTCGGGATTGAATCCCAATGGATTCAGCGTGCGATGGGAAGGCTGGCTCGAAGCCGGCGAAGCGGGAGATTTTGCTCTTGGATGCGAAGGTTTCTACGGATTTAAAATGTGGATTAACGACAATCTCGAATTTCAATACGCCAGCGAGCATCATCCGTGGAAAATGTTCAAACACTTCAACTTAAAAAAGGACGAGTTAGTGAAGATAAAGGTGGAATATACGCATCGAAGGGTAAATCACGCAGTTATGAAGTTGTATTACGCCAAGCCGATTACAAGCCGTCTTGAAGAAGAGGCGTTGGCCGCGGCACAGGCCGCCGACGCAGTGGTTATGTGCATGGGTTTCAATCAGTATATGGAGGGTGAAGAAATGTCGGTGGTGGTCGAAGGTTTCAGTCGCGGCGACCGCACAGCTCTCTCCTTGCCAAGCAGTCAGCTGAATCTGGTTAAAAAAATCAAAGCTACAGGTAAACCCCTTGTGATGGTGTTGCTTAACGGTGGTCCGATTTCGCCGGTTTGGGAAAACGAGAATATCGACGCCATAGTCGAAGGATGGTACGGAGGACAGGAAACCGGTACGGCCATCGCCGAGGTATTGTTTGGCGACTATAATCCTTCGGGACGATTGCCGGTAACAGTTTATAAATCAGTAGATCAATTGCCTGCTTTCGACGACTATAGCATGAAAGACCGTACATATCGCTATTTCAAGGGAGAACCGCTCTACGAGTTCGGATACGGCCTGAGTTACACGACTTTCGCATACGCCGACCTTGCCGTAAATGCCGAATACGCTGTGGGACAAAATGCGGAAGTGTCTGTTACAGTAACTAATACCGGACAACTCGACGGCGAAGAAGTTGTACAATTATACGTATCGTGCAAAAAGGCCGAATTAGACCTTCCAATTCGCTCATTGAAAGGCTTCAAGCGCGTTTTCCTTAAAGCAGGCGAAAGCAGGCGAATAGATTTCACCATCAAGGCCGAAGATTTGGGCTATGTGGACGTTTCGGGCGAGCGCATCATCGATTCCGGCGAAATCGAGATAGGCATAGGCGGACGTCAAGCCTCAACCAAAGCCGTGCAAAAGGGTCAAGCAGTAATCGGACGCTTTATGCTGAAAGGAGAACGGCAAATCCGGTAAAGGGAATACGTTTAAATACAGGTTATTCTGCTTTCATCGTTATCAAAGAATATTCTTTTTTGCCCTTACGCACAAGCAGATACTTGTCTTGCAGCAAAGTTGTATTGTTTGTTGTGGCATTTTCGTCGGCAACTTTTGTTTCGTTGATACTCAGGCCTCCTCCGCGTATGAGTTTTCTCAATTCGCCTTTCGAGGGGAATATCGGAGCTGCGGCAGTCAGCAGGTCGAGTATCGAAGAGTTAATAAATTCAGAACGAGATATTTCAAATACCGGTACGCCATCGAACACATCCAAAAGAGTTGCTTCGTCGAGGGCGGCGAGACTTTCGGTATTCGATTTACCAAACAGTATTCCAGATGTTTCCACCGCTTGGATATATTCTTGTTCGGAATGAACCATGCAGGTAACTTCGCGAGCCAGAGTCTTTTGAAGTATTCTTAGATGCGGATTTACTCGGTGTTCGCGGGCAAGAACGTCTATGGTAGGCTTGTCTAAGCCGGTGAATATCTTGATGTACCGTTCGGCGTCTTCGTCAGTAACGTTTAGCCAGAACTGATAGAATCGATATGGCGAAGTGCGTTTAGGGTCGAGCCAGACGTTGCCTTTTTCGGTTTTGCCGAATTTGGAGCCGTCGGCTTTGGTTATAAGCGGGCAAGTCAGCGCAAAAGCCTCGCCTCCATCGATCCGTCGTATAAGTTCGGTTCCTGTGGTGATGTTTCCCCACTGGTCGGAGCCTCCCATTTGCAGACAGCAATTTTTTGTACGGTAAAGATGAAGGAAATCAAATCCTTGCACAAGTTGATATGTAAACTCGGTGAAGGACATGCCTTCGCGCGCTTCTCCGGTAAGTCGTTTTTTTACAGAGTCTTTCGACATCATATAGTTTACCGTTATGTGTTTACCCACGTCTCGAATAAATGAGAGAAAGGTGAAGTCTCTCATCCAGTCGTAGTTATTTACCATTTCGGCAGCGTTATCGGCAGGTGAATCGAAGTCGAGAAACTTTGCAAGTTGTATTTTTATGCACTCTTGATTATGACGCAAAGTTTCCTCACTCAGTAGATTACGCTCGTCGGATTTCATCGACGGGTCTCCAATCATGCCTGTTGCCCCTCCAACTAAGGCAATAGGCTTATGTCCGCAGCGTTGAAAATGCCTCAGCATCATCACACTAACCAAATGTCCAATGTGCAGAGAATCGGCAGTGGGGTCGATTCCCACGTATGCCGCCTTCATTCCCTTTTGCAGCATTTCTTCAGTTCCGGGCATGGCGTCATGTACCATACCTCGCCATTTTAATTCTTCGACAAAATTCATGTTATCAATCTGTTAATTTCTATTTAGCTATTTGATACAGCCCGTAAAAGTAGTTAAAAAGTCCAAAGTGGACTTCTTTTGGACTTTTGGACTTTTAGACTTTTAGACTTTTAGACTTTTGGACAAGTGGGGCAGCGCATTAAAATTTACCGTAACCGTCTAACCGTCTAACTGTCTAACTGTCTAACCGTCCAAAAGTCCAAAAGTCCAACTGTCCAAAAGTCTAAAAGTCTAAAAGTCCAACCGTCCAAAAGAAGTCCATTATACAATTTTTAACCGAGCTAAGATTTGTTGTTTCGAGGTTTTGCGAGGCGGATATATCTGTCAATAAATAATTTATATTGAGGAATCTTCCCTTGATTCATCTCTTACCTTATTATAAATAACGTTAAGGAGCATTAAATTTGTCGGCGGTATATTCAAAAACGAGTACTTTTGCACTCGGAATTAAAGACAAATTGAGATTAAATTGTCAACAATGAATAGAATATTAATATGTATTTTAGCATCCGTTTTCACAGTATCGACAGCGTATTCGCAGCCTGTTGAAAAGGATAAGGAACTTGAAGATCAAGCGGCAAAGATTGTCAAAGAACTTAAGTTGGATAACAAGTCGGGGAATTTGATATACAATGCTTTACATCATTTCAAGAAAAGAGCGGGCGATATTCCGCTGGGACATGCCAAATACGAGAAGTTGCTTTCGTACGTCGATCAGGAAAGGGTTGAAATGCTGAAAGCTGTACTGACTCCAAGTAAATATAAGGATTACGAAAAACTTTATAAACAGGCCGATAAAGAAAAATTACGTGAATACATGGCGATGAACAGCGATTACGTGCAGCAAAATGGAGTGCTGTCGGAAAAAGCCGAAGTTGCAAGTTCACTGATAGCGATGCCGGAAAATCCGGAAGAAAACCCGGAAAGTCCTGAAAAAAAGAATGAATAGATAGTAGATATATGAGGTTGGAATAAAGTTTTCCCAAGTGCAAACGGGATGGTCGGTAGGGAACCGGGCACCCCGTTTGTTTTTTTATTAATTTTGCACCTTGTTATAAACGATGCTTGTGTGCATTTAAGTTCATGTAAGATGAAGAAATATAATCTGATAAATAACATTGTAGGATGGGCAATGTTTGTCGTGGCAGCTTTCACGTATCTTTCCACCATCGAGCCGACGGCAAGCCTTTGGGATTGCAGCGAATTTATCTCTTCGGCCGATAAGCTGGAAGTAGGTCATCCGCCTGGAGCGCCGCTGTTTATGCTGCTTGGACGATTGTTCGCTCTGTTTGCTTCGTCGCCCGAAGGCGTATCGGCCATGGTCAATGCTTTTTCGGCTCTGTGCAGCGCCTTTACTATTTTGTTTTTGTTCTGGAGCATAACGCATCTGGCACGTAAATTCATAAAAAAATCGTCCGAAGAATATTCTGTAACTGACTATATAACAGTCATTGGAAGCGGAATAACGGGAGCATTGGCTTACACGTTTAGCGACACTTTTTGGTTCTCGGCCGTCGAAGGAGAAGTTTATTCGGCTTCATCGCTGTTTACTGCGGTGGTATTCTGGGCAATACTCAAATGGGAAGAACAGGCAGACCAGCCGGGAGCAAATCGCTGGTTGGTGCTACTTTCGTATGTTACAGGACTTTCCGTCGGAGTTCACTTGTTGAATCTGCTGGTGGTTCCGGCCATGGTGTTTGTGTATTATTTTCGCAAATATAAGGTTACGAGAAGCGGATTGCTGAAAACTTCGCTGATTTCGATAATTCTCTTAGCTGTACTTGTTTGGGGAATCATTCCGCTGTTACCGAAAATCGGTTCATGGTTCGAGTTGCTCTTTGTCAATACTTTCGGAGCGCCGGTAAATTCAGGTTTGGTATTCTACGTATTTTTCCTTGCAGCAGCGCTGGCATACGCAGTGTATTATACCCGCAAGAAAGGTCGGGTGATAATGAATACAGTAATGCTGTGTCTCTCGGTATGTGTCATTGGATATGGCAGTTACGCCATGATAGTGATTCGATCGAGCGCCAATCCGCCGATGGATCAAAATAATCCCGACAATATTTTTTCACTGATATCCTATCTCAATCGCGATCAATACGGCCAACGACCCTTAATGACAGGGCCTTACTATGACCGGCTCGACGGCGTACCCGAAATGTCATACGGTTATGTGCTGGTGGGCGATAAGTATGTGAAAGAAGAATGGAAACAAACGATGAAATACAATCGTACCACCGTTTTCCCGCGCATGTGGAGCGGCGATGACGACCATGTACGAGTTTATAAAACATACGTGCAGGGCAAATCGCCGGGATTTATCGATAATGTGCGTTTTTTTATTGATTATCAGATAGGTTATATGTATTGGCGATACTTTATGTGGAATTTCGTCGGACGACAGAACGATATGCAGGGAACGAAGTATAATCTTACTAAAGGTAACTGGATTTCAGGAATAAAGCCGCTCGACGAGGCGCGACTTGGTACGCAGGATAATCAACCCGAATACATGAGAACAAATAAAGGACGTAATGTGTATTACTTTATTCCGCTGATACTCGGTTTGTTAGGACTTGTTTATCAACTCCGTAGCGATAAGAAAAATTTCGCCGTAGTGATGTTGCTCTTCTTTTTCACAGGGATAGCCATAGTTATATATCTCAATCAAACGCCCAATGAACCACGCGAACGCGACTATGCATACGCCGGATCGTTCTATGCCTACGCCATTTGGATAGGTTTGGCGGTGGCGGCTCTGTCGGAATGGTTGAAAAAAGCCAAGCTACCAGCTTGTGTCGCAGCTTCTTTAGCGCTGTTGCTTGGTCTGCCAGCGCCGATATTGATGGCTACGCAAAATTGGGACGATCACAATCGATCGGGACGATATGTGGCTACTGACTTCGGATATAACTATCTCAATTCCTGCGATAAAGGAGGAATATTATATACCTACGGAGATAACGACACCTTCCCGCTTTGGTACAATCAGGAGGTGGAAGGCGTGCGTACCGACATGAAAGTGGCTAATATGATGTATCTTTCGGCCTCGTGGTACTACTCGCAAATGTTGCGGCGCTCCTACGAAGCTGCTCCCATAAAAGCCAGTGCCACACCGATAAAAGTGGCAGGATCGCGACGAAATGTCGTGCCGCTTTTCGAGCGTATCAAAGAACCGGTGGATATGAAAAAAGTTATGGACTTTGTAATGAGTGATAATGAGGCCGATAAAGTCGTTGCAACGCAATTCTTCAATAATATGAAGACAAACTATTTCCCGTCGAAAACTCTGATACTGCCCATCAATAGAAACTATGTTATAGACAAGGGATTAGTAAAACA
The DNA here is from genome assembly GCA_031280885.1 of Prevotellaceae bacterium. GTDB lineage: Bacteria > Bacteroidota > Bacteroidia > Bacteroidales > UBA932 > JAIRLF01. Next base: position 7,643 of record JAITGD010000199.1, read on the forward strand.
AAAGGACAGCGCGGCGATATTACCGTATTTGCAATTTACTGTCCCAAGTGTGGTTTACAAAAACAATGTCGCGGTACTCGATTTTGCCGCCAATAACTTTCCCGACCGTCCGATATATTACGGCATAAGCGCCGACCGCAGTTCGTACATGGGCATAGAAAACAATCTGAGACAGGAAGGTTTAGCTTTTAAACTTGTGCCTGAAGACGTGCGAATATCCGGAAAAATCGACGTAGATAAAACTTACAATCTGCTGATGACTACATTCCGTTATCGCGGCTTGAACGACGGCACTTATATGGACGAAACGGCACGCCGCATGACTTCATACTATCGTCAAACTTTCTTTTCGGTGGCCGATGCGCTGGAACGCGCCGGCGATATTGAAAGACTGAGTAATTTGATGAACAAATTTACCGAAGTACTGCCCGAAACCGAAATCGTAAATGCTTTGCACGCACCGTATCTAAATCATTCAAACCCCGTTGTGCGTTATTATTTCGCTGCCGGACAGGACGATAAAGGTACAGCACTGGCTAATAAACTAATCAGAAATCTTATCGACGAATTTCTGTACTACGACGAACTATCGAAACGTAGTTTAATGAATACCGATTACGAACTAAGTCTCGCATACTCAGGCTTGATGGATTTGCGCGAAACGGCGAAACGTTACAAACAAAGCGAAATGGAAAACAGAATAATGAAGATATTTAGCGATGTAGGTGAACGTGAACAGATTCTTTCCGAAATTGGAAAAACGGAAAAAATCGCCACAAGAGCCGACGTAAAAATGCAACTACAAAACTTGCGAGATTCAGTGAAAGCAATCAACGCAAGACTGCGACAATAGTACAATGGTTATACAATAGTTATACTGTTGTTATACAATGGTTATGCGATGGGTATAGATTGTGTCAAAAGTTGATAAATTCTTTACCGCAAAGTGCTGATAACCTTACATTGTGTGCAATTTATCTATTGAATTTTCCACAAAGCCATCGGATGATTTTTCAATTCGTTTTACAATTTCATTATTATCAAAAAGCAGTTCGGATTAACATTTGAAATATTCAAAATGGCGCCGCATTGTCAAAGTCAGAAAATATATGCACTTTCAACAGTGCAAAACAAAAACGCAAGGAATCTGAATCCTTGTCGCAGATTCAAATTCCTTGCGTTTTTTGTCGTTGTGGCGACGGATGCTTTCGTCGAGTGGCGCCTACGGATTATTCAGAATGATAAACAATATCGTCGTCCTTTTTATTGACGAACTCGAATTGAAGGGTTTTGTCAAGTCCCTGCGACAGAGTATAAGGCACTTTGAATCCGCAGGAGTGCGCTTTGGAAGCGTCAAATTGCGTGGTTGCGCAGAATTTCCTGACGCGGACGCTGTTCGGCGGAAGTTTGTTGTATTTTTAAGATTTCTTTTCGTTAGCCTTAATGATTTCGAGCACTTTCTCGCGACTCAAGCCGGAGAAAGCCGTGATTTGTTCGACGGTAAAACCGTTGCGATTGCTGGTAAGTATGATTTGTCCTATACCTTTCTCTATACCTTTCTCTATACCTTCGGTCAGCCCTTCCAGCCGTCCTTTCTCCATACCTTCTGTCAGTCCTTCCAGTCGTCCTTTTTCCATACCTTTTTCCATGCCTTCAATCAGCCCTTCTTCCCGTCCTTCAATCAGCCCTGTTTTGATTACGCTACGCTGGTAACGCAGGTTTTCCATGTGTTGATGGTATGCCAGACGTTCGTTCGCGCTCATTCCGTCCTCAATGAGTTTGCTGCGGGCTGCGGCGAGTCCGGGCGCCTGCGCCGTTTCCGGAATTTCGCCCGTTTTCAGAAATGATATCCATTCGTCGAGCGGGGTTGCGGCTTTCCGGTCGAAGTCTTCCACGCGGAGAATGTAGTATTCGGGCAGGAGATCGCCGACGGTTTCCCGACGGAACAGTTTTTTCTGCGTCTTGGACAGTCCGAGAATATCGCTGCGGTCGTGAAGTCCGCGAAACTCCGTAGAACCGCGATATACATAGTCTTTGCCCTGTCCGAGTTCGAAATACACGATATTGATGGAATACGCTTTTTTAATTTTGTCGTAATCCTGTCCGATTCCGATGTTTTGCG
>JAITGD010000200.1 GCA_031280885.1 Prevotellaceae bacterium
AGTCCTCGTGATTTTAAGATAAATAGCATCTTAAATTCGCAAGTTTCGCGAAACAGCGCTTCGCAAAGTTTAGTGTCAAAAACCAAGCCAATGGCCTTTGGAATCAAAGTCAGTTTGGCTTTTGGAAAATCAGCGCAGGCTGCGGCGGAACAGAAATAAGTTTATTTGTGGGTTTGTAGAAACAGGGGCCTTGCGTGCAAGGTCCCTGTTTTAGTGTTCAAAAGCCGAAAAATTTTATAAGAATTAAGAATTAAGAGAGCTACGCAGGCTGGATTGATAGTCTTTTTGCACGCAGATCTTACGGATGCACGCAGATCTTTTTCATCAAGCCAGACTGCGTAGCTCTCTTAATTCTTAATTTTTAATTTTTAATTTTTAATTGACTGCGTAGCGTCCTGGTTCTTGTATCTTGCAATCCGACAATCAATTGTATCTGCAATATATTTTGCTGCTTCGTTGCGGCAAGGAGCAAAGCTTGGCCAGTCGTTGAAATCGATTATGCGAATTGTTCCGTCTTCGGCGATAATTGCATCGCCTCCATAGACATAAACACCAAGTATTGAGGCGGCACGATTAGCAAGGATTTGCAATTCGTCATCAGAAAAGGGGATATTATTAGCGGGGCCGTTCAGTATTTCGTGGCCGAATTTACTATGTCGGGCGTCGAAAGGATAGAATCGGTGAAAGAACGAGGTTCCGCGCACGCCATAAAATTTTATCAGGTCTCCGGCAAGATGCTCCGAAATCACTGCCCTTTCGATACCGCGTAAAGCAAACTCTTTCAGCATCATATTACCTTCGTCTATGCTGTATGCCGGCACAACGTCCTCCTTATGAATGGCATGGAAATCGTCGCGTTTAATCCAGAATACCGCACTTCCGAGCGCCTCAAAGTCTCGACTTGCGTCGTCGGAAGTGTTGGCGATGAAGCTTTTCGGAAAAGGTATTGCAGCCTTTATCAGCAGTTCGGTCATGTTTGCGCGATAGCAGTTTTCGATTCCATAGCCCGAATTTATAACCAAAGCGCCCTGATCTTCACAGCGTTTCAGTTTTTCGACAGTTTGTTTATCTCTCGCCATGTCGAATATTATTTCATGTTCGAGCCTGTCGGCGCAAAATTCATCTTCGGAATATACCCTTACCTTATAGCCTTTTGATTCGAGTTGTTGACGGGTCAATTCAAAGATAGCGCTGTCGTTTCCTGTGTGATTTGGCGAGAATCTATTTTCCCGTTTTATTCCCGCTATATTCTTCATATTGTGTTACTTTACTGTTCATTCGCGCTGTAGATTAGCGGACGCAAAGTTAAAGATTAATTTGGATTTTCGTCGTTCTTGGTTCTTGGCTCTTGGCTCTTGAAATCTTGGTTCTTGGCTCTTGAAATCTTGAATCTCTATTAATAACTATCTTTGCGGCCTGAAAAATGTAAGGATAAATATGAGCTACTCAAAGATGCTATCAATTATATCTGAAAAAATAAATTCCGGCGAGCGTTTGACCGCAGACGAGGGCTTGGTTTTGTATCAATCCAACGATTTGGCTTTGCTTGCTTCGATGGCGCTGAATGTAAAACAACGAGCTTCGGGCAACAAGGTGTTTTTCAATCGAAATTTTCATATCGAACCAACAAATGTTTGTGTTTTTGAATGTAATTTTTGTTCGTATCGACGAAGCGCAGGGCAAGAAGGTTCCTGGGATTATAGTATCGACGAGATGCTTGATATTTGTCGCTCGTATCGCGGCAAGCCTGTAAGCGAAGTACATATCGTCGGCGCGGTACATCCGAAGCACGATTTGCATTTCTTTGTCAGGCTAATCGAAGGAGTGCGGGAAATTTTGCCCGAAATACATATCAAAGCTTTTACGGCCGTCGAACTCGATTGCATGATTCGCAAAGCCGGACTGTCAATCGAAGCCGGACTGAATCTCTTAAAAAAAGCCGGACTTGGCTCTATTCCGGGTGGAGGAGCCGAGATTTTCAACCATTCGGTGCGACGAAAAATCTGCGGAAGCAAGGCTCCAGCACAGCGATGGCTCGATATTCACGAAATCGCTCATAAAATCGGATTGCCTTCAAACGCAAGCATGCTATACGGTCATGTGGAAACTTATGCCGACAGAATCGATCACCTTGAGCGACTGCGAAATCTCCAAGATCGTACAGCCGGATTCAATGCCTTTATCCCGCTTAAATATAAAAGTGCAAACAATGCTATGAACTCTATCGGAGAAGTAAATGCTATCGAAACTCTGAAAAACTTTGCAGTTTGCCGACTTTTTCTTGATAACATCCCTCATATCAAGTCGTATTGGCCAATGCTGGGCAAAGGACTTGCAAGAATGGCGCTGGAATTTGGAGCCGACGATATGGATGGTACTATCGACGATTCTACAAAAATATACTCAATGGCCGGAAGCGACGAAATTTCGCCGGCAATCGACCTCGAACAAATGACCGAACTGATTGCCGAAACCGGATTTATTCCCATCGAAAGAGACTCGCTCTACGGAGAATTAAAAATTCTTGAAGATTCAGGATTTCAAGAACCAAGAATCAAGACGCTACGCAGTCAATTATGAGTTATGAATTATGAATTATGAATTGGCTACGCAGGCTGGCTTGACGGTCTTTAGCACGGTTAAACCAGCCTGCGTAGCCAATTAATCATTAATCATTAATCATTAATCATTGGTTCTTGAAATTTTGGCCCGATTTTTGCTATTGATCATAAATAGATCGCAAAGATTTTTTGTGATTAATATTGTGTTTAATTAATAAATCTTACTTAAATGAGAACAATTAACTATTTATTTGGTGTTTTGTTTTTGGCGCTTGCTCTCACTGCTTGCAGCCGCAAAAACGAAGAAAAATCTCCCGCATTTCCTCCCCCAAGCGCTGAGGAATTTGCCGGAGTCAGACAAAGCTTCTTTGAAAACCTTGTTCAAGAAAAAAGCTTTGATGCTTCAACAGGATTGACATTTACCTCCGACAAAGGCGTTGAGGTGAATATCTCCTATCTTACTAACAACGGAGCGCTTGTTACAGGCGACGTGCAACTTAAATACGTCGAACTCTTCGACATCGGAACCATCGCTCTTGCCAACAAACCGCTGCTTGGCAAAGGTACCGACGGCAAAGTAGCTCCCTTAGTTACCGGAGGCGAATTTTTTATCAAAGCCACCCAGAATGGAACAGAACTCGATGGCATTGTAGATATGAAAGTTCCCGTTGCGCTTACACAAGCGGATAATCCTGAACAAATGACTGGATGGAGCATGGACGACGATTCGACAATCTGGGAACAGGGAAAACGTACCCAAATGGACTTTGTCGGCGGCGCTACCGGAACGCAGGCAGATAGTTATTATTGCTGGTTTCCTTTTGGATGGACAAATATCGACTGGCTTATCTCTTTGCCGGGCGAAAAAACAGAACTGCGAGTAAAAGTGCCGCCAGGCTACAACGGAAGCAATTGCGCTGTATATGCGGCATATCTTTCAATACCAAGTACCCTTGCCGCCTTTGATATTTATGTGAAAGATGGAGAATATTTTACCGAACATACCGGAATTGCTCCGATAGGCTTTCAGATGTTTATAATCTTTGTCTCTGCCGACGAAAAAGGTGAAAAATTTGTGTATGCCACAAAACTGGTTACAGTTGCAGCAAACCAATACATTACATTCACCGACGACGATCTGCATAGCGCCACAGCACAGCAAGTTATCGCCGCCATAAACGGACTGTATAATTAGAGCAGTAGGCAAAAAGCAGAAAGCAGAAAGCAGAAAGCAGCATGGAACACGCTTTCTGCTTTTTTGCTTTCTGCTTTCTGCTTTTTGCTTTCTGCCTTCTGCTTTTCTGCTTGCCTGCGTAGCGTCTTGATTCTTGGTTCCTGAAATCCTGAATCAAGTTTGCAAAATTTAACTAACTTTGCGACGATTTTTAAATAAAACGTTTAATCATTAACTTTGAAAATTATGCAAAGAACATTTTTGGTTATTTTCTTGCTGACGATAGCGCCTGTGGCTTTCTCTCAGGACTTTCCGGGGCACAATTACAGCAATTATCAAACGGTTGGAGGTATGCTGTTCAATCCGGCGTCTATTGCCGGCGGCCGTTACAAAGTGAACGTAAACTTGTTTTCGTTCAACGTTGCAGCCGCTAACAACGGCTATGGATTCAACAGAAAAACAGCGTTCAAAGGCAAATTCAACGATTTGGACGAAAATGTCGATTTCTTCAAATCGAACAATGCCGACCCAAAAAGCGTGTTTTTCAATGTGGATGTAATAGGCCCCTCGTTTATGATAGACATGGGTCGAAAAGCGGGAGCTATAGGCCTGTCAACGAGGGTGAGAACTCTGTTCGACGTCAAAAACATCAGCAACAATATTTTTCAGCTGATTGGAGTTGCAAACGACGATTATTTCAATAAACCGTTCTCACAAAGCGGATTGGAAATAGACGCTCATGCCTTCGCCGAAGTCGGATTGACTTATTCCAGAATTATATGGGACAACGAAAGTCATGTGATAAAAGGCGGTCTAACAGGAAAATATGTAATAGGTTTGGCTATGGCTTCGACACGAATCAACAATCTTGAAGTGGAAATCACCAACAAAGACCTCGGACTTGGCTCCGGAGTCGAAGACGTCGTGAAAAAACTGCAAGGCGAAATGAGCATGGCTTACTCGAAAAATATCGATAAACTTATCGACGACTTCGACCCGATGGATGTATGGAACACTGCTGCAAAAAGTGGAAACATCGGATTCGACATCGGAGTGGAATACGAATGGTATCGCGATGGCAAACGTAAAGTGCCTGTAACCGACCGCTCTACATGGATGAGTAACTCGCTTACTCCATACACCCTCAAAGCCTCGGTCTCGATAACAGACATCGGTAAGATAAAATACGCTTTATCAGATGATTCAAAAATATACACAATACAAAATCGGCTCAGCGAATATCCCTTGTCCGACTTGGATATGGAAGGCGACCTTACGGAGTATTTGGATTCTCTGAAATCCAAAGGAATAATCACCGAAAAGAGCAGCGCTGTGAACGCCAAAGTGTCTTTGCCAACAATGCTGCGAGTTAATATCGACTGGAACGCCTACAAGGGATTTTACGTAAATCTCGGAGCGGCAATGAATATGCTCGGAAACAGCTCATACGGCGCTCGTTACGGCAATTATTACTATCTGACTCCACGATTCGAGTCGAAATGGTTCAGCGCTTACAGTCCACTGTCGTACAATTCGTTGAAACAAATAAATTGGGGTGTTGGGCTGAATGTTGGAGTTCTTTTTATCGGCTCGGGCTCGATTCTTTCCGGCTTGATACGCGACAAATTGAACAATCTCGACCTGCATCTCGGTATTAATGTGCCGATATTCAAGAGAATCCCCAAACAAAAGAAAGCTCCGGAAGTAATCGTTGAACCTGTGCCGAGCGATAGAGACCACGACGGAATTATCGACGAAGACGACGACTGTCCCGACACTCCCGGCCTGGCCAAATACAAGGGCTGCCCGATTCCCGATACCGACGGCGACGGGGTGAACGACGAAGAAGATAAATGCCCCGATGTGCCTGGTATTCTTAAATATTACGGCTGCCCGATTCCTGATACCGACGGCGACGGAATTATCGACGAGGAAGATCATTGTCCCGATGTATTTGGATATGAACGCTATGGCGGCTGTCCGATTCCCGATACCGATGGCGACGGAGTGAACGACGAAGAGGACAAATGTCCCGAAGAATCCGGCCCGGCAAGCAATAACGGCTGCCCCGAAATCAAACAGGAAGTGGTTGAAAAAGTGAATATGGCCGCAAAGGAAATTTACTTCGCCACAGGAAGCGATAAACTTCTCGACAAATCGGCGCCCGCTTTGGACGCGGTATTGCTTACCTTGCAAACCTACAAATCGGCCAAAATGAACATCGAAGGGCATACCGATAACACCGGTCGAGCCGAATCGAATATGACCCTGTCGGAAAAACGCGCCGCCTCTGTTAAAAATTATCTGATTTCCAAAGGCGTTGCTCCCGAAAGATTGTTCTCGAAAGGCTACGGTCAAACGAATCCGATTGCCGATAATAAAACCTCTGCCGGACGAGCTAAAAACAGAAGAGTGGAAATAAAACTGAGTTATTGATAATTAAATCAATATACCGAAAAGCACGCAGAATTATCTGCGTGCTTTTTTTGGACTTTTGGATTTTTGGAATGATAAAGATATTGCTTAAAGATTATAAAGGGATTTTGCTGAATATGTGCATTTTCGCTGCATGTTTGGCGATGGCGGCTTGTTCGAGTTCCAGAGGAGCAAGCAAATCGACAACGAAACGGACGGGAACGCCGGCAAAGACAGTCTCAGTTCCGTCGGCGCCGACTTCGGCTAAGGCTGTCGATGCAAAAACTCAAACGGCCATGAAACGTTATGCTAAACAGATGAATGTGAGCGTATCGTCGCTGGAAAATCCAAAACTTTACGCCTTGCTCGACGAATGGCTTGGCGTGCCTTATAAATACGCCGGATCAAGCAAAAAAGGCACCGATTGCTCGGGCTTGGTAAAATCTATCTACGGGAAATTTACCTCGAAATCGCTTCCCCGCAGTTCGGCTGAACTTGCAAAGGTCATAAATCCGGCAAAGATGAATAAACTTCAAGAAGGCGATTTGGTGTTTTTCAATTACGATGGAAAAACTAACTCGCACGTAGGGATATATCTACAAAACGGCTTTTTTGTGCACGCATCAAGCATGAAGGGAGTTATAATTTCCGACCTGAAATCGGATTATTACAAAAACCGGTTCAGCAAGGGCGGACCCTTGCGCATGGGAAGTTTGAAAGAATTGACCGACAGGTAAATTCCTTAGCTATACAATACTTTTTTGTATATCGATTTCACTAATTTGGCTGTATCGTCCCAGCTAAAAGAATTGACCTCGTCCATACCGCAGCGTATCAGCATTTTCGATAGCGATGGATAGGCCAGCAGCGCGTATATGGAATCGGCCAAAGCGTTTACGTCCCAGAAATTGATTTTCAAAGCATGTGAAAGTACTTCGGAAACTCCCGATTGTTTCGAGATAATCACCGGCACTCCCGTGCGCATGGCTTCGAGAGGCGATATTCCGAAGGGTTCCGATACCGACGGCATAACGTAAACATCACTGTGTGCGTACATTTGATTGACTTCTTCGCCGCGCAGAAAACCGGTGAAATGAAATCGTGTACCCATGTCGAGTTTCGCCACGCGCTTTACCATGCGATTCATCATGTCGCCGCTGCCGGCCATTACGAAACGTACTTTCGGATAGCGTTTAAGCACTTTTGCGGCGGCTTCGATGAAATATTCCGGGCCTTTCTGAAAAGTGATTCGTCCGAGAAAAGTAACAACCTTGTCGTCAAGCGTCCGTTTTACGCTGACTTCTTCGCGACCCGAAAAATCAACGGCATTGTGCACAGTAAAAACTTTCGATTCGTCGATTCCGTATCTGGTTATCACAATATTGCGCGTCAAATTACTGACGGCCATCACTGCATCGGCTTGCTGCATACCGAGTTGTTCGAGATTGAACACTTGCGGATTCACATTTTCTCCGCTTCGGTCGAACTCGGTTGCGTGTACGTGTATCACTAATGGCTTGCCCGACACTCGTTTGGCTATGATTCCCGCCAAATATGTCAGCCAATCGTGAGCATGAATGACGTCGAAATCGCTGTTCCGCGCAATGGTCGCAGCAACCATAGCGTATCGAACTACTTCTTCCATCAAATTAGCTCCGTATTTACCTGTGAATTTGTACTTTCCGCCAAGATGCGAGACGTACGATTTTTCAGACATGCTTTCCTCCTGCAAGGTCTCGTAATCTTCGACCCCAAGATAGGGTATAAGAGTCGATGCCACAGAGAGAAAACTCACGTTATGCCAAAATTCGTTTGCAAGGATTGCGCCAGAAGCTTCCACCTCGCTTGCGTTTATTATTCGTCCGATGCTTTCGTCTTCGTCGCCGCTGGCTTTTGGCATCACAAATAATATTTCGACTCCGTCCTGTGCCAGACCTTTCGTAAGCCCGTAACAAGCGGTTCCTAACCCTCCGGAAATATGCGGAGGAAACTCCCATCCAAACATTAAAACTTTCATGTCGGCTTGTTTTATTGGTTTATAACTACATAATCTACTTTTTACATATCGCTATACTTCAATGTTTTGAACCTGCTTCGGCCTTCTGCTGCGCCTCTGCTTTAGTGCATAAACACCGCTCAGTATCGCCCACAAATTTACATTAAATTTTTTATTTGGAAAACGGACACATCGGATGGTTCAAAAAAAGTTTGAGGTGCTATTTTTTGAGGCAAGTCGTCCCGTTAGGGACGATATGTTGGTAGAAAAAGCAAAACGCCTTCCAAGCACCGTGCCGTAGGTACGGAATGTGGA
>JAITGD010000023.1 GCA_031280885.1 Prevotellaceae bacterium
AAAGTCCAACAGTCTAAAAGTCCAACAGTCTAAAAGTCCAACAGTCTAAAAGTCCAACAGTCTAAAAGTCCAACAGTCTAAAAGTCCAACAGTCTAAAAGTCCAACAGTCTAATTAGATTTTTCTTCAAATTCAAGCATATCGTTTGCTTGCAGGATATTGTACCAGTCGATAATTTTTTTCATGTGCGACGGGAAGAATTTATCCTTGTCGTATGTCGGTATCAGTTCGTCGAAATAGGCAATCAGGGTTTCCTGCGTAGATTTTGCAGAAATTGAAGGCCCGTTGTTTTCTTTTTCTTTGATTTTCAACAATACATCTTTCAGCATCATATCGTCTTGGCTGGTGAAGATGGTGATGTCCGATAGCGAACTCACTTTTGCCGTCGGCGGGAAGCAACTGCGTTTGCCATTAATCAGGTTTTCAACTATAATGCCCTGACGCCCCTGCGATAAATATCGGTATAAACCAGGATAACCCGAAGCCGACAGAATCTTTTGTAAATCAATTTGCATATAAAAATATTTTTTATCCAAAATCGCTGCAAATGTAAATATAATTCTGCAATTGCGGTTATGCGCCTCTTCTCTCAGCACACCACTCTTTCGAGATAAGCGGCCAGCAGTTTGTATTGTTCGTTCAGTTCGCTGAAATTTTTCAGCAATTCTTCGCTTTCGTTCACTTCTTCTTTGATTCGCTCGCTCAGTTTATGTCGCGCCATTCCCACTATTTTCAGCTTGTAAGTAGCTATTGCTTTGAGTACTGCCTTTGCCATATTGATTTCCACTTCGGCATGTGCGTTCCATATTTTGCTGATTTCGTATATCCCGCTACCTTGCATCAGCGGATCGGTCAGCAGGTTTGCGGCAGTGGAGGCCACCGCAGGATCTTCGTGATTGATAAAATATTTCAACAAAATCAGTTCAGGCGATTCGGCGCTGTTTTCCTGCGGATTGTATTTCGACATCTCTCGATAATATTCCTCAAAAATACGTCTATATTGCAGATTTTGAAGCTCAAGTTTATCGTTTACAAGATCCTGAATTATATATTCATCGACATGAATTATCTGCTCTGTTCCTTCCTGATCGACGTCTTTGAACAATTCTTCGCGGCCGTGTTTGAGTACATACATCAGCAATTCTTTTTCCTGATCATTGCAAAAGATATTGCTTACAAATGAAGGAATTACAGGGCTTGCTTCGGGAGGTTCCGAGAGTTCGCGCTCGCGATTTGTTTCGACCTTTTCGGCCGTAAGTTTTTCCTTGCGGATGTTTGCTATTTCGGCCAGAAGCACGCCTTCTTCTACCTCGAGCGCTTTGCTGCACTCGGCGGCGTATATGCTGCGCGTAATTCGGTCGGGAATAACTGCTATCGAGCGTACTACCTCGTGCACAACTTCGGCTTTTTTCAGCGGATCGTTTTTTGCTTCACCGAGCAGAAGTTTTATCTTGAAACTCAGAAAATCCTGTTCTGCTGTGTCGAGGAACGAGTGAAATTGTTCGGCGTTGTTTTTTCGGGCGAATGAATCGGGATCTTCCCCGTCGGGCAGCAGAGCCACTTTTATATTCATTCCCTGACTCAGCAACATGTCGATTCCGCGTAGCGAGGCTTTGATTCCTGCCGCATCGCCATCGAAAAGCACGGTTACATTTTGCGTAAATCGTTTGATAAGTTTGATTTGCTCTTCGGTAAGCGAAGTTCCCGACGAAGCCACCACATTCTCGATTCCCGCTTGATACATCGAAATAACATCAGTATAACCTTCGACCAAATAGCATTTATCTGTTTTGCTTATTGCCTGTTTAGCAAGGAAAAGGCCATAAAGATTGTTTCTCTTTTGATATATATCCGATTCGGGCGAGTTGATATATTTCGCCGTTTTTTTATCCGTTTGCAAGGTACGTCCGCCGAAGGCTATCACACGCCCGCTGAGCGAGATAACCGGAAAAATAACTCGTCCTGCAAAACGGTCGAACAAAGCGCCGTCGTCGCGTTTTATCGACAATCCGGTACGTTCCAGAAATTCAGACTTGTAACCAGCGGCAATAGCTGCGTCAGAAAAGGAGCTACGTTTCGCCGGACTATATCCTAACTGAAATTTCTCGACCACTGTTTTAGTAAATCCGCGTTCTTTGAAATAGCTCATTCCTATAGCTTTGCCTTCTTCGCTATGGTGCAGCGCGTCGATAAAAAATTTGCTTGCATAAGCCGAGACCACCATCATGCTTTCGCGGTCGTTGTTCAGCCTTATCTGTTCGGGAGTTAACTCTTTCTCTTCGACGGGGATGCCGTATTTTTTGGCTATATATTTCAGGGCGTCCACATACGAAAGCCGTTCATGTTCCATGAGGAAACTGGCAGCATTTCCAGCCTTTCCGCAACCGAAACATTTGAAAATGCCTTTCGATGGCGAGACCGAAAATGAAGGAGTTTTTTCGTCGTGAAACGGGCAGCAAGCTACATAATTTACTCCGCGTTTACGCAGTGTAACAAACTCACCAACAATATCTGCAATGTTGGCAGCTTCCATTATTCGCGATACGGTTGCCTGATCAATCATCGCGCCAAAATTACAATAAAATACTGAAAAGGGGCTGCTCGCCACAGAAAGGGTTCAAAAAATTTTGAGGCAAGTCGTCCCGTTAGGGACGATATATTGGTAGAAAAAGCAAAATGCCTCCCCAGCACCGTGCCATAGGTACGGAATGTATTTTTCCACATTCCGTACCTACGGCACGGTGAGGAACTGGTGAGCAGCCTGTTTCTACCAACATTCTGTGCCTAACGGCACAGAAAAACGAAACAAATTGAGCGGCGATGTAGAGACGCACGGCGTGCGTCTCTACGAAGGATGTTTGCGGCGGCGTTGTGTGGCGCAAAGTAGGGATGCTTTGCGCGCAAGGCCATCCTACGCAATTTGCTTTCCGTTCATATCACCTTAAACTTTTTTTGAACCAGCAAGATAGTGGTTTTTTGGATGCAGGATTGCAGGAGCCAAGAGCCAGGACTTCAGGACAGTTGGGCTTCAACCGTCCAAAAGTCCTGGCTCTTGGTTCTTGCAATCCTGGTTCTTGGTTCTTGCAATCCTGGCTCCGGGAATTTAATTATTTTGTTTTGCCAATTTGTTGTAATCCAGTTCGCGGGCGGGGATATACCATGTCCATTTATTTTTTTCTTCGGGGCCGTACGAGACTGCGAGCGCCGAGATGAAACTGCCACCGTTTGCAAATGATTTTCGGGCAAGCGGATCGCCCCAGCGTTTGAGGTCGAACCAATCGAAACCTTCTCCCCAAAGTTCGAGTCCGCGATAGACTTTGATTTCGTCGAAGAGTGCAGCGCCGGTTTTTGTACATGAGTAGGCGGGGTCGCGTCCGCTATCTTTGTTGAGGGCGATTAGAGCCTGCTGTGCTGCGCCGGGATTGTTGAGAAAGTATTGAGCTTCGGCTTCAATGAGATACATCTCCGACGAGCGGAAATTGTTCAGATGTCCGACTCCGGGCATGGCGCTGGCGGCGATTTTAAACTGCATGTAAGCGTAGATATTTGCAGTCGGGTCGGTTCCTTTGGTTCCTCGTATCGAATCGCGCCAGGCATTGTTTACCTGTCCGGTTTGATTATTGTAAGTAAACATTGGATAATCAGCAGGATTAAGGAAAAGTTTTTTCCTGACGTCCGTATCGGGTACTTTGTCGAACAGTTCTTTTGAGATACATTTAGGATAGGATTTCACCGCCGAGGCTGTGGAATTGTAAGCGATGTAGGCATGATACGAATAGAAATACAAAGTTTCGTCGCTTGAACCCCAGATTCCCCAGATCCATTCCGAAGTTGGATTGAAAAATCCTGCTTTATAGTCGCTTACATTCATCAGCGGATATGGCGCCCGTGCAAGTTTCGCCATCGCGTCGGCTTTGCCGTAATCGCAGCGATTGAGCGCCGTCCGTGCGTATGTGGCGTATGCTGTTTCTTTATCAACGAGATAAGTCTTTCCGAGGTCTGTTGTGTTTTTATGAATTCCCGATTCGTCGAACAGGGCGATAGCCTCATCCAAATCCTTATAAATAAACAGATACGTTTCTTCGAGAGTGGATCGTGCCATGTCGCCGTCGCTTTCATCTTCGCGAAGCACCAGACCGAGCGAAGCTCCCTGATTTGAATCGCTCCAGCGCAGGCAATAAAGCTGCGTCAGCATCATATACGAATAAGCGCGATAGGTCAAAGCCTGTGCTTTGATGTATTTCTTTTCGTTTTCGGGACCCGACACTCCGTCGATTTTGGCTATTATCGAATTGGCATTGCCGATGATACGGTAATAATAATACCAGGGATAGTAACAGTAGCTGGCGGTCAGATTCAAGTTATAATCCTGATTGATAATGGCCGCCCAGCCCGGAAGATTCACCGAAAAATGAGCGCCCGGATAGTTGCCGTAATACATCTTGATGGTGCCTTCGCCGTTGAATCCCTGTGTCGAAAGGTATTGCATCGACATCAGTTTTGCAAGTCCGTTGACTGCAAATTTTGCATTTTCCGTATTCTCGAACAGAGTTGCACTGCCGGTAGAATCTGTCGGCACTGTGTTCAAATAATCGGAGGAGCAGGCTCCCTGCATAAAAGCTGCGAAAATTGCGCAGATTATGATTGTGTGTATTCTTTTCATGATTGAAATTCTTTTTAAAATTTAACATTAAGTCCAACACTGATAGTGCGGTTGTAGTTCATTATATTTGAAGTTACTCCGTTCAGTTGCTGCTGCGGATTCAAGCCTTTCAAGGCCGTAAAGGTGTAAAGATTTTCGCCCGAAAGACTTATTGAGACGTCCGATAAATCGATGGTTTCTACCCAGCGTTTCGGCAAACGATACGCTATATTCAGATTTCGGATCGACAGATAGGAGGCGTTTATCAAATGATTGTTGGCTGAGGATGAATACAGCTGACTCCGTCTGTACCAGTCGATTGCAGGGATACCTTTGGGATCGATTCTGTCGGGCGAAGTTTCGGTCATTCCTGCCGGAGCGCCGTTCCAGGCCTTCAGCGCGTCGCGGTGAATGGAGTTGGGGCTGCTCGTTACCGACATCAGCGAATTGTACGACTGGTCGAAGACTTTTCCGCCCAGCGACCAGGTGCAAAGCATCGATACGGTGAGATTGCGCCAGGTGAGCGAAGAACCGAAACTGCCGAAGAACGAGGGCAGCGAGGTGCCCGACCAGTCGCGTCGGGCGTAAGTGTAATGTTCGCTGTATTTTTTTCCGTTGATTTCCACCACGTACTGATCAGGGATCTGCGTTTTTCCATCGACGGCGACGGTTCCGGTGTAGTATTTTTCATCATCGATAAAATAAAGCGCATGTCCGTTCATTCTATCGACGCCGGCAAACTGATAAAGCCAGTAAGAATAAATCGAATGACCTTCCATTATTTTTTTCGTACCGTCGATAATTCCGTCTTTGCGGTTCTGCTCGGGCAACGTGAGAACTTCGTTCTGCTGCCAAGCTCCGGTAAACGACACATTCCATGTGAGATCGCGACGCTGCATTACATCGACGTCAAAAGAAAGTTCCACTCCACGATTCACAACGTCGCCTATGTTTTTCAACTGTACCGATTCGGCTGCGCTTGTCGAAGTTGCTCCGGCCGACAGGGGATTGTAAACACGGAAAATCAAATCGTGCGAAAGTTTATTGTACCATTCCGCCGAGAAATTCAGTCGGTTCAGCAATCGTCCTTCGATGGCCACGCTTGTCGAATTGGTCGATTCCCATTTTATGTTTGCAGCTTCGTTTTGAGTCTTGTACAAGGCGCCGATATTGGCGTTTTGCGACAGATCATACAATCCCATGTAAGCGTATCGGGCAGCGCTTGCGTCGTTGCCGACCTGTCCGTACGATGCGCGAATTTTCAGGGAATTGATTGCTCTGAACGAAGCCATGAAATCCTCTTTGTGAATCGACCAGCTGCCGCCCAGCGACCAGAAACTTCCCCAGCGTCTGTCGGGATGAAAACGCGACACTGCGTCGCCTCGCAACGAGGCGTCAACGAAATATTTGCTGTCGTAATTGTAACGTGCTCGCGACAGATAACTCTCGCCGCGCAGATTTGTATCGTAGCCGTTGAGCCTGACCATTTCGCTGAAATTCTTCAGTTCGTATTGATTGGCAAACTTTTCGGTGGTTTTATACAGATCGGTATAAACGTAATTGTTTGAATAATTTTCGTGTCCCAGAAGTATATCGACATGATGTTTATCGAAATTCTTGTCCCAGGCAAGTTGTTGCATTGCAGTGTAATCCAGATAGCGGTATCCTGTTCTGCCGGCTCGTCCTTGCGATTTTCCGTCGCCTATTTCGGAGTTGCTGTATGTGCTGTTTTCCTGATTGCGCAGGCTGACGTCGCCTTTCACCGTGAAAGTAAAATCTTTAGCAAATTTTACAATCGCAAAAGCATTGCTGCCAAGGGTGCTTCTGACGGTTTTGTCTCTGTTCAGGTCGAGTTCCCAAAGGATGTGGCGGTTGAGATTTTGAGGTCGGCTCAAAACGCTGCCGTCGTCGTATTTCCTGTTGCCCTGCGCGTCGAGAACAAAATCGCCGTTTGCATCGTGTTCGTAAATGGGATAAATTGGCGACATGTTACGGGCATAATAAATTGGATTTACAAAGCCTGTATTGCCATCGCTGATGTTGGAAAAATTCTGATAGCTCCCGTTCATCGAGACGCCCGTTTGCAGCCAGGTTTTTGGAGTGATAGAAACATTGATACGTCCGGTAAAACGCTGATAATCGGCATATATTATATTCGATTTTTCATCCAGATAGCCCAGCGAGAAATACAGTTTGCTTTTATCGCTTATCGCATCGCCGCTCACCGTGTAATCCTGACGAAAGCCCGTGCGTTCGATTGGAGCCCACCAGTCCAGGTCGTTGTACTTCGGATTTATGTTCGCCGTCAGTTTGCCGTTTTGGTCGAACAGTTGATTGGCCGGTTTATCGAAAATATTATATTTCAGATAACTGTTTACGAGATTTTCCGAAGCGAAAGGAGCTGCCGTTTCGAGCGTATAGCGGTTGTTTGCAGCGTCTTTCATATCGGGATTCGACACTAAGTAATTTCTGTAACCAGTCCACATTACTTCCATAAATTCGCGAGCGTTCAGTGTTTCGTATTCGGGAATACCGCGAGTGTACATACCCATATA
Organism: Prevotellaceae bacterium; assembly: GCA_031280885.1. Taxonomy (GTDB): domain Bacteria; phylum Bacteroidota; class Bacteroidia; order Bacteroidales; family UBA932; genus JAIRLF01. Next base: position 7,197 of record JAITGD010000023.1, read on the forward strand.
AGCGTTGGCTCTCAGCGTTAGACCGCGATTTTTGCCCTGTTTTGTGGTGATAAGAATCACTCCGTTCGAGGCGCGGCTACCGAAAAGCGCTGCCGAAGCTGCGTCCTTCAGCACCGAAATGTTTTCGATGTCCTGAGAGTTCAGGTCGGTAATATTTCCCTCGGTAGTACTTCTCGACAAAGGAATACCGTCGATTACATAAAGAGGTGAATTATCGCCGTTTACGGTTGAAAATCCGCGGATACGAATCGTTGGACTTGATCCCGGCGTACCCGAATTGTTCACCAGCACTCCCGAAGCTTGCCCGTCGAGCACACCGGCGATGCTTGTAAGCGACCGCTTTTCGATGCTTTGCGACGAAACGGTAGCCACTGCTCCCGTAATAGATTCTTTCAGCGCCGTTCCGTATGCCACTACCACAACTTCGCTCAGTTGAGTAGCTTCTTCGCTCATTTCCACATTCACCGTCGAGCGTTCTCCTACGGTGATTTCCTCCGTTTTCATTCCCATCAGCGAGAATTTCAGTACGGCCTCGTCGGGAACCGCGATCTGATAGCGTCCGTTTCCGTCGGTTACAACTGCTACATTTGTACCCTTTACGCCGATTGTAACACCGGGCAAGGGCGCTCCGCGTTCGCTAACCGTTCCGCTGATTTCGCGCAATTGAGCCGTCAGCATAAAAGTACACATAAAAAAGAAGACCGACAAGAAAATCAGTCGTTTAATCGCAATTCCTTTTTTTACATCGGGAATCACTTGCAGCGCTCGTATGCCGCTGTACGCCAAAAAAGGCGAGTCAAAAGAAAAAAGTTTTTTACTCATTAATTTATTTTTAATAGATGAAACATAATGATTTAGATATTTGATTAAAGTGAGGTTTTTGCAATAAACACAGATGGGCGGATGCAAAATCCGTCCTGCAGCTGCAAAAGAAATTCGCAGCCGAAAAAACTGTGCGGGGAAAAGTCGGGCGAATATAAAACGCGCCGCGCGGCTGCAAAAGTTGTTTTGCAGGCGACGAACTATAAGAAAATCTGTGGTTTACAAGGGAAAGGCGTGTAACTGCTTGATTATCTCTCTCTCTCTCTCTCTCTCTCTCTCTCTCTCTCTCTCTCTCTCTCTCTCTACTATGCAGTCATACAGTAAATTACAAGCAATAGCAACAGCGACCGGGTTGTTATCCGATGATTCTTCCGGCGCAACACTCAAGGTTTGCAAGATGCTGCTTTCGCCGGTATTTGTTAATCGTATCAGGTCGTTAGCCATGTTTGAACAATCTTTTAAAAAGTCCTTTTACGGAGCAAAGGTATATATTTTTTTAAACTCCGCATATAGGTCAAAAAAAGTTTGAAGTGCTATTGATTTTGCATTTTGATTCCACATTGTTCGGATGTAGGGGCAAGGCGCGCCTGGCCCCTACGCGACGAAAAACCTTCGTTGTGGAACCCCTGACGGGGTTCGGGTTCTGTGTGGTACATCGTTTTCTATTGATATTGATGCCCTACGGGTGGGGTGTAAAAAATATGATTCGGGACAAAAATATCTTCTTCCCTTTTATCGATGACAAAACCCTTATTTCCCAAGATTCCCTTAGATAACAAATGCCGTCCCGTTAGGGACGGAATGTTGGTAGAAAACGTAAATCCAAGCTCGCAAGCACCGTCCCGTTAGGGACGGAATGTGAAAATTGTTGATTTAATGAATTAAGAGAGATTCAGGATTGCAAGAACCAAGAGCCAAGACGCTACGCAGTCAATTAAGAATTAAGAATTAA
>JAITGD010000050.1 GCA_031280885.1 Prevotellaceae bacterium
CTCTTGGTTCTTGGAATCCTGAATCCGTCTATATTTGCATCTAAGGCTAATGGGGATTCGTATGCGGTGTGTTGGAACACACCGAGCAGATGCCAACGGGGGTTCTAATCGCCGATATTTTTTTGGTCGGATATATAGATGTTAGCAAGGTGCAGTCCTGATTCCTGGCTATTGATATTCTGAATCCAAACTGCGTAGCTGTCATGGCTCTTGGTACTTAAAATCCTGAATCCAAATTGCGTAGCAGTCATGGCTCTTGGTTCTTGGAATCATGAATCCGTCCCGATTTGCATCTAATACCAACGGGGATTCGTATGCGGTGTGTTGGCACACACCGAACAGATGCAGACGGGGGTTCGAATCGCCGATATTCCTTGGGGCTGGTATATAGCTGTTCGCAAGGTGCAGTCATGGCTCATGGCTCTTAGAATCATGAATCCAAATTGCGTAGCACTCCTGGCTCTTGGTTCTTGAAATCCTGAATCTGAACTCTTGACATCCTGAATCCAAACTGCGTAGCAGTCATGGCTCTTGGTTCTTGGAATCCTGAATCCGTCTATATTTGCATCTAATACCAACGGGGGTTTATATGCGGTGTGTTGGAACACACCGAGCAGATGCCAACGGGGATTCGCGTGCGGTGTGTTGGCACACACCGAACAGATGCAGACGTGGGTTTTAAGCACCGATATTTTTTGGGTCGGATACATAGCTGTTCGCAAGGTGCAGTACTGATTCTTGGCTATTGATATTCTGAATCCAAACTGCGTAGCAGTCCTGGCTCTTGGCTCTTGACATCCTGAATCCGTCCAGATTTGCATCTAATACCAACTGGGGTTCGTATGTGGTGTGTTGGCACACACCGAACAGATGCAGACGGGGGTTCTAATCGCCGATATTCTTTGGGTCTGGTATATCGCTGTTCGCAAGGTGCAGTCCTGATTCTTGGTTCTTGGAATCCTGAATCCAAACTGCGTAGCAGTCCTGGCTCTTGGCTCTTGAAATCCTGAATCCGTCCAGATTTGTATCTAAGACCAACGGGGATTCGCGTGCGGTGTGTTGGAACACACCGAGCAGATGCCAACGGGGGTTCGTGTGTGGTGTGTTGGCACACACCGAACAGGTGCAGACAGGGGTTCGAATCGCCGATATTCTTTGGGGCTGGTATATCGCTGTTCGCAAGGTGCAGTCATGGCTCATGGCTCTTGACATCCTGAATCCAAATTGCGTAGCAGTCCTGGCTCTTGGTTCTTGAAATCCTGAATCTGAACTGCGTAGCGGTATTGATTCTTGGTTCTTGACATTCTGAACCCAAACTGACTATACCCACAAACCCGTCGCAATTTGCATCTAATACCGACGGGGATTCGTATGCGGTGTGTTGGAACACACTGAGCAGATGCCAACGGGGATTCGTATGCGGTGTGTTGGAACACACCGAGCAGATGAAGACGGTGGGTCGTGTCTGGTGTGTTGGCACACACGTAACAGATGCAGACATGGGTTCGAATCGCCGATATTCTTTGGGTCTGGTATATAGTTGTTCGCAAGGTGCAGTACTGATTCTTGGCTATTGACATTCTGAATCCAAACTGCATAGCAGTCCTTGCTCTTGGTACTTAAAATTCTGAATCCAAACTGCGTAGCAGTCCTTGCTCTTGGTTCTTGGAATCCTGAATCTGAACTCTTGACATTCTGAATCCGAACTGCGTAGCTGTCCTGGCTCTTGGTTCTTGGAATCATGAATCCGTCGCGATTTGCATCTAATACCAACGGGGGTTTATATGCGGTGTGTTGGCGCACACCGAGCAGATGAAGATGGTGGTTCGTATGCGGTGTGTTAGCGCACACCGATAAGATGAAGAATAGGGTTCGAGCCGTCAATATTTTTTGAGTCGGATACATAGCTGCTCGCAAGGTGCAGTCTTGACTCTTGGCTATTGTAATCCTGAACCCAAACTGACTATACCCACAAACCCGTCGCAATTTGCATCTAAGACCAACGGGGATTCGTATGCGGTGTGTTGGCACACACCGAGCAGATGCAGACGGGGGTTTTAAGCGCCGATATTTTTTGGGTTGGATATATATCTGTTCGCAAGGTGCAGTCCTGATTCTTGGCTATTGATATTCTGAATCCAAACTGCGTAGCAGTCTTGATTCTTGGCTATTGAAATCCTGAATCCGAACTGCGTAGCAGTCCTGGCTCTTGGCTCTTGGAATCCTGAATCCGGGCTGTTGAAATCCTGAATCCAAACTGCGTAGCAGTCCTGGCTCTTGGCTCTTGAAATCCTGAATCCGGCCTGTTGAAATCCTGAATCCAAACTGCGTAGCTGTCCTGGCTCTTGGCTCTTGGAATCCTGAATCCAAAACTGCTTCACTTTGTAACTACAAGCACAAGCTCGCGCTTTGAGAGGCCTAAGCACGACGAGGACTTGCCGGTGTAGGTGAAGACAAAGGCTGCTGAATTGGGGTCATTGCGAAAGGTGATGTTGAACCTTGGGTCGGATTTCAGCGCAAGCCAGGCTGCACGGGCATCGAAGATATAAGCTCCGTCGAAACGCGAGGGTGAGGCGGCTTTGCGGACAAAGGGGGTCAATTCTGAGGGATAATCCAAATCGCCGAAGGTCTCAAGCCCAAGTATTTGATTGACTTGTATGTATTCCGCCGAAGGGATGGTGTTGCAGATTGACACGGTGTCGCGTATCGGAGAGGGAAGTGTCGGACGGTCGGTATTCTTAATGTACACAGTGCCGTAAGCATTTGATGACTGACATTGGCTCGCTACTTCATACTTATATATATGGGTGCCGAGTGCGAAATCCTTCGTCAGCAGTTCGCCTCTGTCGATGCCGGCGGTAACAAAGTCGGGAGAACCGTTGGATACTTTGCTCCACAGAATTGTCTTTATATTGATGGTGTCGAGGTAACTACTTAGGTATATCGAGCGGTGTGGGATGGCGCACATCTGTATCCGTATATCGGGACTAAGGGTGATGGAGGCTTTAACATCAAGCGGAAGAATGTCGGACGCCGCCCAGGAACAGTAGGCCGAAGCGGAGGCTGTGGAGGTGATTACGAAGCGGTAATAGATGGTGTCGTTCATCGAGGGGATGTGATGATACGCGGAGGCTGGCAGGGTGTGGTTTCCGGGTGTGCTGCTGATTTCGCTTCCGGCGATCTTTGTCCAATCGCTGGGGCGGTTTAGTTCGCTATTTAGGGATTGCGTCCAGTGGCCTGTCAAGACATCAGAAGAAGAAAGAAGCAAGCTGCCGTCGTCGATGTACGTATCCGAAGAGAGTGTAATGCTTTGACCGGAACAGATGGTGTCGCTTAGTTTGCCGTTGATTTTAACTCCGATTGATGGGGTGCAAATGCGCAGTTCGACGTCGTCAATTGTCAGTCCGTGTCCGCCGGAGCTTGCGGCGGCGTTTGAGATTCTCAGCGTGAGCGAGTCGCAGTCGTCAGGCGCTTCGAAGGTGAATCCGTAGCAGAGCCATTCATGCGATGCTTTACGGGGTATTTCGTTGGATGTGAACCTTACGCGGGTGTAGTTGTTGCCGTCTATCAGTTCGATATTCAGAGCGGGGAGGGGAGTGCTTGCTGTTCCGTCTTTTACGGGATTCGAGACCCAAAGCGAGAGGTGCATCTTGCTCGTGTTGCATAGCTTTTTCAATTCGCGTTGATACAGAACTACGGGATTTGCCGGCAGCTTTGCCATGAAGAAGTAGCCTTGTTGAGCATCCGAAGGGGTGCTGCGATCGCCGAAGTTCTGGTGCCAGGTGTTTCCTCCCGCTTGGCTTTGTTTCACAAGGCAATACTGTCCTGCGAAGAGATTCTGGTCGCTGTTTGTGAACGAGTAGGAGGTGATGGCGTCGGCGAGTGGTAGGTTGCTTACTCTGGGGAGGTTATGGTTTCGGCCTCCGAAGTCGTGGCGTTCTATTATCGAGCCTTCGCTGGCGCATCCTGCGGGAAGGCTTGTGTCTCCGCAATTGTTGCTCGCGTGGAGTTCGAGCCGATAGCGGGGGAATGTTTTGTTCTTCCAGCGGGCTTCTATTGACCATTGTTCGCTTTGATTGCTGTTTTTGATTACTGTGATGTTGTTTGAGTTGCTGCCTCCGGCTACGGGCGTGGTATCATAATCAGAAGAGAACCAGTAAAAAGCGAGTTCTGGTATGGGTGTCATGCTGAGGTTCGCCGAGGCTCCGGCGCAGGCTATGTATCGGTCGGCTCCGGCTCGGAGGATGAGGATGTATAGTTTCGCTTCTTCGGTGTAGCCGTTGGCGGTTATTGAGTATGTGAGCGAATCGAGTCCTATATATGGTGTTGATGGCGAGGTGTATATGAGACTGTCGCCGGTGGCGTTCAGCTTGGCTGTTCCTTCGGATGGCTGGGCGGTGATGTTTAGCTTCGGACGGCATGTCGAGGCCAAAGGCTCGTGGGCAAGCAGGTCGATACTTAGGCTGTGGTGTTGAGGGATTGTGGCGTAGCGGTCTATTGCTTTCGGATTGTATAGCTTTATGGTGTCGGGCGATGCGAATGTTCTGCATATTCCGTCTATCACAAAGCATTTGTATTCTCCTGTTATCTTGGCAAAGTAGGCGCTGTCGTTTGCTCCTGCGATTTCTATTTCGTTATAATACCATTGGAAGCTTGGCGCGTTAAAGGAGGTGGCGTGGTCGCGTCGCGCGGCGAGTCGTATGGAATCGCCAAAGCCGCAGAGTGTTTTCCTCTCGGTGGCGACGGTGTATTTAAATGTAGGGCAGTCGGCAGCCCCTCGCAGGTTGTTTGTAGAATCGCACTCCGTTTCGCCTGTTTCTACGAAATCGCCCATGTTGTCCATAATACGCGCCCAGATTAGTCGTCCGGTATAATCGCCGGCGAGGGCATATGTCATTTTCTCTTTTCGATTCGGGAAGACGTCGATACCCACCGGCATAGCCGTTATGATCGATGCTCCTCCTCCGATGGGGTTTCCGGCGCCGGTTGCACCGCCGTCGTAGAACGTTATGTGGGCATTTGCCGAGATGCTCGCTTCCCCGCTGTTGGCAATAACCAGGGTAATTTCGGTGCTGAGATTCTGTTTTACTGCGACTTTCATATCGCTAATCATAGCGTTTGGTTTACGGATTATCGGGCGGAAATCGTTGCCGGCTTTCACTATTGCGTGTTGAATCCAATGGCCGTTGTAAGGTTGGATTGAGTCGCCTGTGAAAGGGCTGTAGTATTTCGTCAGCATTGACTGCGGTTTTGCGGGAACGGTCATATCCTCGTTGATTAACAGAGGGCTGTAGTACGCCTGATTCCATACGGAAGGGGCCGGGGCCCACTTTGCCGTGCCTGGGGCATGTTGGAAGACGTAAACGTATCCCCGCGAGTGGTGCGCGCGTGAGGTATTATTAACGTCGAATGTTTTATCCAGACCCAAGCTGACTATATCCGCAGACCCGTCCCTGTTTGCATCTATGACCAGAGGTGGTTCGTATGCCGTGTAGGAACGTACTCCGGGCTGACGAAAGCGGATGATCGAAGCGCCGATATTTTTTGGGTCGGATATATAGCTGTTCGCAAGGTAATGTTTCTGCTGATTGCTTATCGGGTCTTTTCCTGCTGGGGATATTACTCTCAGGGTGATTTCGTCTCTATAACACAGCTCATTCGCGCCGTCGTTATCGAAGTCGAACATCGTAATACCTGTACAACCCGACTGGTCTTGATGTTCCATAGCCCAGCTTAGTTTCAGTCTTTGGTGGATTGGCGTCGAGGAGTCGCCGTGGTACGTAAAGGCTACAATGTGTCCTTGCACCGCCGGCGAGGGGCTGTTGTTGAAACCTGCATTATTTATAAATCCTTTTGAATCGAGGGTAAAGTCGGTCGAGAGCGGGTGCGGGGCTATTTTCGAGCATAAGAGGTTGTTGGTTTGGAATACGCCTGTGGTATAGCATATTTCCGGCAAGCGCTTTGTGCCTGTGATATCGTCCTTTCGGCCATTGACGTCGCCCACAAATGGGGTAGAGATAGCGCCGGTGCCTGTTCTGACGTACAGATAAGTGGCGGCTTTAGCATCCACTGGGGTATTTATATCGTTACCGGGAGCTTTCATCGGTTCCCACACATAGAGTATTAATTCCGAATCGCCTCCTATTGATGATTCGGCAGGCGCCATGACTATCACATCGAGAGTGTCGTTGCCGTCGATGTCGGCCACTGCGGTAAAGCCATCGTTTACTCTTGTGGTAGTAGTGGCGGAGCCGGTTCCGCGTTGGGCTGTGATTGTCTGTGGTCCGTATATAATCTTGTCTAAGGCAGGTTTTCCCATATCGTCTTTCATCAGATATACTTTGCTACCGGCAACAATATCAAGGAAGCCATCGCCGTTGATATCCACAATGGCCATGCAGGGGATGTCGCTCTCGTTCCAAAAGGCTCCCGGACGCCGTCCAACGAAGGCATATTTCCTATGGATGCTTGAGGCGCCGGAAACATTTGTGATGTCGCTTGTAGTGAATGTGAACTCGTTTAAAGTCTCCAGCGTGCAATCGAGATTTCCTGTACGGGCGTTGTATATTTTGTTATAGATGATCAGTTCCGGCGTTCCGTCGGCGTTGATGTCGGCGATGTATGGTATAGGCGATCCGAAGTTAATGGGTCCTGTTCCTACGACAGGGGACTTGAATCCATCGGCAGCAGTGGTTTTACTCCATACTATTCGGTATGAGCTTGGCAATCCGGAAGCGTCGTATATTGGTTTAAGACAGTATATATATCCGTTAGTGTATGTAACGAAGATCTCTACCAGGCCATCGTTATCGACGTCGGCCATCGCCAGCTTCGATACTGAGTTGTGACGAGGTTCGTATCTTAGCTTGAAACTCGAGGGGAGCGACCATTTAGCAAGTTCGCTACCTGTTTGGCCGTTATAAATCACTATATATCCGGCTTCTGCACCCAGTCCGCCCAGTATATCGGTTTCGTTAAGCGCTGTACCGCCGGAGCTAAGTCCGAGTGCAACAATTTCGGGTTTACCATCGCCATTGAGGTCTCCGACCAGAGGCATCGAGAATCCGTCCAGATCGCTGGAAGAAGCCACATATTTAAGTGACGGGGCAAAGGCCACCGACTGTTTCATTTCCTCGAAGCAGGTAATATCTGGCGGGGTAAGGTTTGCCGGATTGTTGTATTTCGACACATGCACAGTAAGAGTGGCAGTTACCCGTGTTGAACCGCATCTCACACCATAGACGATTGCAACGTCTGATTCACGACTGTCGGGACCCGGAGTAAACTCAATACAGCCACCCTTCACAGCCACAGCCTTTCCTATGGAAGGATTCAACGAGGTCAGTATTTCGACCATATCTGTTGCACAAGGCACAAGATCGTTCATCATGACATTTACAATCACCATTTGTCTTGGGCCGGTAGTCTCTTCATCGTCCACCGCCACAAAGGATTGTGCCTGTAATGAATCCGTGTTTAAGGCCAAAACAAAAGCCGTCGAGATACAGAAACTCAGTAATAATTTCATTTTCTTTTTCCTTTAATTGATTACATTTAACTATTGATTCGCATTAAATCATCAAAACTTTATCAACAGACATCTCACATAGATGCAGTTTTTATTTGCATGACAACGTTTATGCAGAACAAAAGTTCACTCAGGAATTATGAATTATGATTCAGGATTGCAAGAACCAAGAGCCAAGACAGCTACGCAGTCTGGAATCGTCTAAAAGTCCAAAAGTCTAAAAGTCCAAAAGTCTAAAAGTCCAAAAGTCCAAAAGTCCAAAAAAAATTATCTACCTTTGCCGGCCAATGCGTTTGCATGTTCGGCGCGGTGTCGAGGCCTGCATACAGCAGTAAACGTTGATGTAACAATAAGATAGTAACACATGATATTACACAAAGAAGGTAAAACATTTGTAATAGTAGCCGTAATTTTCTTCCTTGCCGTGCTTGCGGTGGTTTTGATTTTGGGGAAATATCAATGGCTTGCCGCTCTTGCCTTTGTTTTGCCGGTTTTCATGCTTTGTTTTTTTCGCAATCCCAAGCGACCCTTCGCACAGGCGTCGGGAACAGTGCTTTCGCCCTGCGATGGAAAAGTAGTGATAATCCAGGAAGTCGAAGAACCGGAATATTTCAATGACAAACGTTTGCAGGTATCGGTATTTATGTCGGTATGGAACGTGCATATTAATTGGATTCCGATGGGCGGAAAAGTAATGTATTTCCGTCATCATCAAGGGAAATACCTCATAGCAAAGTATCCGAAAGCTTCGGAATTGAACGAGCGAACTTCCTGTGTTATTGACAACGGCAAAACTCAGATACTTTTCCGTCAGATTGCAGGCTATGTGGCGCGACGAATAGTAAGTTACATCAAAGAAGGAGATTCGGTGGAACAAAACGCACAGTTAGGATTCATAAAATTCGGCTCGCGTATGGACATCTTCCTGCCAATAGGAACTGAAATCTGTGTAAAAGTCGGCGATAAGGTGAAGGGAACAGAAACGGCAATTGCCAAATTACAGAAACAATAAGAAGCAGATAATATGGCCAAAAAAGTATTTGTAAGCGGTTGCTACGATATGCTGCACAGCGGACATATCGCCTTTTTTGAGGAGGCTGCGCTGCTTGGCGATTTATACGTCGGCATAGGCTCCGACGCTACAATAAACAAACTCAAAGGTCGCCGGACGATAAACACCGAGCAGGAACGTCTCTACATGGTCGGCGCTCTGAAAGCCGTGAAAGAGGCTTTTGTCAATAAAGGCAGCGGATTGCTGGATTTTGAAGAAGACCTGCGAGAACTGAAACCCGACATCTTTTTTGTAAACGAGGACGGGCATACTCCAGCTAAGGAGGAACTCTGCAACCGGCTGGGTATAAAATATCTCGTCAGCCGACGCATCCCGCATGGAAATCTTCCCGCTCGCTCGACCACGGCGCTGCGAAAAGAATGTAACATTCCGTATCGAATCGACCTTGCAGGCGGATGGCTCGACCAGCCTTACGTCTCGAAACATTATCCCGGCTCGGTGATAACAATATCCATAGAACCCGATTACGAGTTTAACGACCGCAGCGGAATGTCCACCAGCACACGAAATAAGGCAATAGAACTGTGGCAAACCGATATTCCCGCCGGCGATAAAGAAAAACTTGCTCGGACGCTCTTTTGCTACGAAAATCCGCCGGGAACGGAAATAATCAGCGGCTCGCAGGACGCGCTCGGAATTGTGATGCCGGGGCTGAATCGCTACGATTACCGAGGCTCGTTCTGGCCTGAAACAATAGAATCGCTTTATGATACCGATATTCTCGACTGGCTCGAACAACATCTCTATCTGATTTCGCTTACACCGAGAGTTCAGGGATACAACGTACTGTCGAAAACCTTTATCAACGAATCGAATGTGCAAGTCTTGAGTAATGCTGCCTCCGAATGTTGGAAAGCAATCATGAATAAAGACCTTGTAAAATTCGGACAAACGGTGCGCGAATCCTTCGAAGCACAAACTGCAATGTTTCCAAACATGGTGGACGCCGAAATTATGAAAGACATTAAATCGTATCATAATAAAGCCTTAGGATGGAAACTCTCAGGCGCAGGAGGCGGTGGATATATAATCCTCGTAAGCGAAAAACCGGTGGAAAATACATTTAAAATCCGAATCAGAAGAACCTGATGAATTATGAATTATGAATTATGAATCAAGATTACAAGAATCAAGAATCAAGAATCAAGAATCAAGATTACAAGAGCCAAGAATCAAGACGCTACGCAGTCATCCGTCAAGCCAGCCTGCGTAGCGTCCTGACTCTTGATTCCTGCTATCTTGGATCTAAAAAAACATTATATAATGAATGATTTTCAAAAATACGCAGTAAAACATGCCGGAATAGGCAGTTCTACCCTTCATCGCTACTCGTCGATGTATCATCAGGCATACTCGATAACACCGTACATACTGGAAGAACGTCAGTTGAATGTACAAACTCTCGATGTATTCTCACGCTTGATGATGGAACGTATAATCTTTTTGGGTACGCCCATCTACGACGAAGTAGCAAATATCATACAAGCACAGCTACTGTATCTCGATTCGACTGATCCGACGCGCGACATCCAGATCTATCTCAATTCGCCCGGAGGCTCGGTGAGCGCAGGGCTTGGTATCTACGACACTATGCAGATAGTCAATCCCGAAGTAGCAACCATCTGTACAGGAATGGCCGCCTCGATGGGAGCAGTGCTGCTTACCGCCGGTGCAAAAGGCAAACGCTCATGCTTGCCTCACTCGCGAGTGATGATTCATCAACCCTCAGGAGGAGTAGAAGGTCAAGCCAGCGACATCGAAATCACCGCCCGTGAAATCGTTAAAACAAAACGCGAACTGTACGAAATAATCGCAATGCACTCAGGTCAATCACTCGAAAAAATCGAAAAAGACTCTGACCGCGATTACTGGATGAGCGCGCAAGAAGCCGTAGATTACGGCGTAATAGACGAAATACTGCAAAAACATAAGAAGTAAAAAGTTCAACTCAAAGCAATGGCTAAAGATTTATCAAAAAAATGCTCCTTCTGCGGAAGTACCGACTCGCAAGTTAATCTCCTGCTGATGGGATTGACCGGAAATATCTGCGACGCATGCATAGAACGAGCATACGAAGCACTACGCGAAGCCTTCGATACAGGCGAAGATGAAGAAGATACACCTTCCGAATTGCACACAATGGCGTCGGTGCCAAAACCTGCCAAAATAAAAGAATTTCTCGACCAATACGTAATCGGCCAGGACGAAGCAAAGAAATTCCTCTCGGTAGCCGTTTACAATCACTACAAACGTATCGAACAAAAGGTGGAAAACGATGTGGAAATCGAAAAATCAAACATCATAATGGTGGGCGAAACAGGCACAGGAAAAACCCTGCTGGCGCGCTCCATCGCTCGAATGTTAAACGTTCCCTTCGCCATGGTGGACGCTACGGTGCTGACCGAAGCCGGATACGTGGGCGAAGATGTGGAAAGTATCCTGTCGCGACTGCTGCAAGCCGCCGACTACAAAGTGCCGGCCACCGAACGGGGAATAGTCTTTATTGATGAAATCGATAAAATAGCCCGAAAAGGAGATAACCCCTCTATAACGCGCGACGTCTCGGGAGAAGGAGTGCAACAAGGACTGCTCAAACTGCTCGAAGGTTCGATAGTAAACGTACCTCCAAAAGGCGGACGAAAACATCCCGAACAAGCTTTTGTAACAATAAATACAAAAAACATCCTCTTCATCTGCGGAGGCGCTTTCGATGGAATCGAAAAAAAAATCGGGCAAAGACTAAATACCCGCGCCGTCGGATACAAAACATCCGAAACTAAAAGTACGGTGGACAGAAATAACCTCCTGCAATACATCTCGCCGGCAGACTTGAAAGCCTTCGGATTGATTCCCGAAATTATCGGACGTTTGCCTATCCTTACATATCTAAACCCGCTGAGCCGCGAAACTCTGCGTCGCATCCTCACCGAACCAAAAAACGCTATCATCAAACAGTACGCAAAATTGTTCGAAATGGACGGCATAAAACTCGAATTCGACCCCGAAACGCTCGATTATATAGTCGATAAAGCAGTAGAATTTCGCCTCGGAGCAAGAGGACTGCGCTCTATCTGCGAAACTATTATGACCGACGCTATGTTTGAATTGCCCTCAAAACGAAATAAAAGCTTCAGAGTTACACTGCAATACGCCAAAGAACGTATCGAAACATTCAACGAACATAAACTCCGCGTAGCCTGAGTCTTACAGAATCACTACTACAAGAACCAAGGGCCAAAACACAGGACGCTAAACAAGCCGAATCGATACAATTTTAACTTAGAATTGCTCCATTCCATTTTGGAATGGAGCAATTCCATTTTAGAATGGAGCAATTCCATTTTAGATGGGAGTCCTTCCAACTTGGATGGGAGTCCTTCTAACTTGGATGGGAGTCCTTCTAACTTGGATGGGAGTCCTTCCAACTTGGATGGGAGTCCTTCTAACTTGGATGGGAGTCCTTCTAACTTGGATGGGAGTCCTTCTAACTTGGATGGGAGTCCTTCTAACTTGGATGGGAACAATTCTAAAATGGAATTGCTCCATTTTAAAACGAATTTATGTCCGTTTGAACTATCTTCAAAAACGTCGAAGATGCTTTTAGATGCTTGCGAATCATCGATATAGATGAGCAAAGGAGTGATTTTTCCCTGCGATTTCTTTTGACCTTGCGGGAATTTAACAGAGGCTCTTGTGCCATTAGTTTTAAAAATACCTATATTTGCTGCGCTAAAACGAAAAGATGGTATTAATGTAACTAAGAGTAAAATATTTCAAACAAAAGCGTTTAACCTGATTCTGTTCTCGGTGCGCGCACGGTAGAAAGCAGATAGAGTTACGGCCTAACGTTTTTTTGACAAATAAAAATGGGCATGAAGGGCCGCTTGCTATAAAACGATTAAAAATATGAAGCGATTTTTATTAGTTTATTTGGCAGTGATTGTATTTCACAGCCAATCGACAGCGCAGTTTGTGAACGTGTCGCTTGGAGTTCCGATTTCGCAGCGAATCGAGCAGAACGGCGTATCGCACAAGGCAAAATCTTATCCAAATTTGGACTTTACAGGTACAGGATTCGTGGGTGGAGGAACGGGCTGGTTCGGATGGGGCGTGTCCATCAACCCTTATTTTTTGGATATAAGCAATTTATCCGACCGTAATCCGGAAAGCAGCAAAAGGTTTTTTTGCGGATTGTACACCGGTCCGGCAGTAGCAATTGGACGGTCAAAATACTGTAAACCGGTGATGAATTTGCAAATTGGATACACGTTTACCAATCTTTTCACCTCAAAACCGGTATCCTGCGGCGACTTTGGAGCAAAAGCCAGCTTAGATCTGGTGATATACGAGCATTTCAGCGTAGGCTTTGCCTGCCGTCCCTTTGATTTGAAGATAGAAGACGCGCGCGACGACTCATCCGTAGCAGCATACACCTTAAAACCATCGTTTGAGATACGGCTTGGTTACGTCTGGTAACAGTCCAAAAGTCCAAACGTCAAAAAACGTCCAAAAGTCTAACAGTCTAACAGTCTAACAGTCCAAAAGTCCAAAAGAACATCTTATCTTAAAAAAATGGCGATTCGGTTTAAAATGCAATTTAGCGAGGCAGGCGTGCTATACCTTTGTGGGCGATATTAGGTATTGCTTAATAAAAAGGATCTTTAGTTATGAAATCGTTATTTTTACCTTTGATTTTTGTTTTGATTAGCGCCGTATCGTCGGCGCAAGTAAGTATTTCGGGGAGAGTTCTTGATGCGGATAAAAATCCTCTTGAGCGGGCAGCGGTAAGCCTGTTGCGACTTGGCGACAGTGTGGCTGTTACGGGTGGATTGACCGATAAATCGGGACGGTTTACTCTCTCTGCCGTTGCGGGCAAGTATCTTGTACGGGCTTCGTTTATAGGTTTTTCTGATGCGATTGTTTCGGTGGATGCTTCAAAAAGTTTAACGATATCCGAAGCTTTTGTTTTGAATGAATCGGGACTTACGCTCGATTCGGCGCTGGTGGTGGCGCGCGCTCTTGAGATGATCGTGCGCGGCGATACGGTGGAATATAACGCTACTCTGTTTAAGACGCTTCCAAGCGCCGTTGTGGAGGATTTGTTAAAGAAGCTCCCGGGTGCGGAGGTGGACGAGAATGGCGTTATCAAAATCAATGGAAAAGAGGTCAAAAAGATACTTGTGGATAAAAAAGAGTTTTTTGGCGATGATCCTAAGATGGCTTCAAGGAATCTTCCGGCCGAGATGGTGGATAAGGTTCAGGTGTGGGATAAGAAATCGGACATGGCCGAATTGACGGGTTTCGACGACGGGGAGGAGGAGACGGTTATTAATTTGAGTATCAAACCCGGAATGAAGAAAGGTTTTTTTGGAAACGTTTCGGCCGGCGCGGGAAACAAGGATCGCTACGATGCTGGTTTTACGATGAATTATATGCGTAACAGCAGCCAGTTTACTCTTCTTGGAGGGAGCAATAATGTGAATAACGACCGTTTTTCGGATCAGGCTTCGGCATCGTTTGCTAATTCGGGTCAGGGTAGAATGTCATTCGGCGGGCGCAATGGCATAATGCAATCAAACAGTGGGGGATTCAATTTTGCCGCCGAGGTTTCGCCGAAGTTTAAAATCGGTGGAAACGTGATGTATGGCAATACTAATCGCGACGTCGAGTCGCAGAGTTATACTCAGAACTATATCTCGTCGGGCGATCAGTTTCAAACCGGACTTTCTGCGGGTTCAAACAAAAGCGTCAATGCTTCGGGCAGCCTTCGGATGGAGTGGAGTCCCAGCGAAAGGACGCGGATAATTTTTACTCCTAACATCCGCCGAACGGCTAATAATAATCAGCAGGCAAGCGGGTATCTTACCACTCGCGAAAATCCGGAAGATTCTATTAATTGGGGACATTCGCGCTATGTTTCGGAAAGCGCGGGATTGAACATGAACGGCAGCTTGAACGTAAGCCATAAATTCGGCAAGAAGGGGAGGACTTTGAGCTTGGGGATTTCGGGAGGGATGAACAATCAGAATACCGAGGGGATGAACTATTCGCAGACCGATTATAAAAAGAAAGCCAGCGTGATTACCGACCAAACTTACGATACGCGCAACGAGGGATTCAATTATAGAATCAACCTTTCGTATGTCGAACCTTTGGGGAGGAATAATTTTTTGCAGTTGTCGTACAACCGTCGGAGCAATTACTCGGAACAAAAGCGTTTAACTTCAAAGAACGACGGTGCGGGGAATTATACCGTGCCAGATACTTCATCGACAAAGAAGTTAGAGAATGATTTTCTGAATCACGAGCTTCGGATAAATTTCCAAATGATGCGCGAAAAGTACAATTTCACTCTTGGATTGGCTTTGCAGCCGTCTAATTCGGAGAGCCGCACTATTCAACTCGACACCAGCTCGGTGGTAAGGAATAGGGTGCTGAATTTTGCTCCTCTTGTGCAGTTTGTTTATCGCTACGACCGTCAGACTAATTTGAGGGTCAATTATAACGGAAGGGTCAATCAGCCGAGTGCGACTCAGCTTTCGAGTATTCGCGACGAATCCAATCCTTTGAATATTTCCTACGGAAATCCCGATTTGAATCCTTCGTTCAGCAATAATTTCAACGCACGTTTTCAGAAGACCGACCGAGCGCGCGGAAACACCATCTCGCTTAATTCCACCGTAGCCTTCACTCTCAACGATATAGTTCGATATTCTTTGGTGGATAGCGTGGGCAAACGCGAATCGACCTACAAGAATATCAATGGAAACTGGCAAACAAGTACTCGTTTTCAGATCAACAAGCAGTTTACCGAGACAAAGTTTTCGATAAATTCGTCGAGCAATTTCGCTTATTCGGCCGATAACGGTTTTGTGAACGGCATAAAGAATACCGCCGGAAATCTCACTCTTGGTCAGAATCTTGGAGTGTCGTATCGCTCGGAGCTTTTCGACCTCAGCCTGCGGGGAAACGTCCGATACAATCGCACTAAAAACAGTCTTGAAACTCAAAGCAACACCAATCGCGAGGTTTTCGACTATGGCTCGTCGATGAATACAACCGTCTATCTTCCATGGGATTTCAGTTTTGAATCGGATGTAAACTATTCGGCCAATGCGGGTTATTCCGACGGTTATAAGCTGAACGAGTGGCTTTGGAACGCCACCATTCAGAAGCAATTATTCAAAAAGAAAAACGCTACTATACGCTTCAGGATGTACGATATACTGAAACAGCGCAGCAATATATCGCGTTCGGCAGGAGCGCAGTCCCTGCGTTATACTTCGACGAACATACTTGGTCCCTATTTTATAGTGCATTTTATTTATCGATTACAGTCATTTGGCGGGAACAATCGAGGAAACCGTCGCACGCCTGCGGTGCGGAATCTCGATGGATTCGAGGGCGAAACGGAAGGCGAATCCGGCGTACGCGAGCGCCGCACGATCAATCCCGAAGGCCGTACAGAATCGAGAGGAAACCGAGCGCGATTCTAATCCGACGCTTTACGGCACAGGGTCATAGCCGCTTCCTCCCCAGGGATGACACGAGAGGATACGTCTTGCCGCCAGCCACGAACCTTTGAGTAGTCCGTGTTTTTTCAAAGCCTCCATAGCATACGCCGAGCAGCTGGGAATGTATCTGCAACTCGGTCGGGTGTATGGCGATATAATTTTACGGTATATTTGAATCAAGATAACCGGAAGGAATATCGAGATCTTTCTCCACACGTTTTGCCAGCGATTCAAGGGCTTCGACGAGTTTTCGTTCGATTTCCTGATATTCCGATATTCGGTGCGACACATATATTATTATAAGATTTACAGTAAGCCGGTCGTCCGTACAAGCCGAGTATATAAGATTTTTATTCAGACGATATGCCTCACGGATACGGCGTTTCAGGAAATTTCTTTTGACGGCACGTTTATGATTTCGTTTCGGAACGCTGATAAGCACTTTGACTTTCGCATCGCTAAACGGATGAAGCGAATACACAAGTTTGAATGGCGATTGCCGAAATTCCTTACCCGACTCGAACAGTTCTGCGATGAGCTTTTTTGAACAGAGTTTTTCCTTTTTGCGAAATGTTTTATCGTACATGGATTTTCGCTCTCCGTATTTTTCTGATAACAGTTTACGCTCCTTTCAGTTTTTCGGCCATTGGCATACTGAAACTTCCGGTATTGTATCCTCCGGAGTTCAGTTTATCTTTACAAGCCGAAAAAGCGTCGAGAGTATATTGCACATCTTCAAGGGTATGAACTGCCGTTGGAATCAATCGCAGCAGAATTTGTCCTTTTGGAATGACGGGATACGCCACCAGAGAACAGAATACTTTGTGATTCTCGCGCAGGTCGATGAGCAGATTTCCGGCTTCGATGGGGTCTCCCTTCAGATAAACCGGAGTAACGGGCGAGTTAGTGGCTCCGAGGTTAAATCCACGTTCACGCAGGCCGTTTTGCAGGGCGTGTACTATTGTCCACAGTTTTTCGCGATATTCGGGATGATTTTTAATTAATTCCAAACGTTTCAAAGCTCCGATAACCATTGGCATAGGCAAAGATTTTGCAAAGATCTGCGAGCGGAGATTGTACATCAGATAGTTTACAATCTCGGGATCCGAAGCAATGAAGGCTCCAATGCCGGCCATTGATTTTGCGAAAGTTGCAAAATACAAATCGACATCCTTGCCGACGCCCAGATGTTCGGCAGTACCGGCGCCGGTGGCTCCCATGCATCCAAAACCGTGAGCGTCGTCGATAAGCAGCCGGAAATCAAATTCATTTTTCAGAGCGACAATTCCTTTGAGATCACCCAAATCGCCACCCATACCAAACATTCCTTCGGTGATAACGAGTATCCCGCCCTTACTTTTTTCCACATATTCAGTGGCTCGTTGAAGTTGTCGGCGCAAATCCGTCATATTGTTGTGTTTATACACATAGCTTTGCCCCAGATGCAAGCGTTTTCCATCGAGAATACAAGCGTGCGATTCGGCGTCATATACAATCACATCGTGTCGTGTAAGCAGTGAATCGATAATCGAGGCCATGGCTTGGTAGCCGAAATTACACAAAAAAGCGGCAGGTTTACCCACAAAAGCGGCAAGCGCGTCTTCCAGCTCTTCGTGTTTAGCAGTTTGCCCCGACATCATTCTCGCACCCATTGGATAAGCCATTCCGTACTGAGCGGCGGCGTCGGCGTCGGCCTTGCGAACTTCGGGATGATTGGCCAATCCCAGATAATTGTTTAAACTCCACGTAAGCACCTCCTTACCTCGGAACATCATGCGGGGTTTGATTTCGCCTTCGAGCTTCGGAAAAGCCAAATACCCGTGTATTTCCTTGGCATATTGTCCGATTGATCCACCCTGACTTTTCTTAATTCGTTCAAAAATTTCCACTTGTCGAATATATTTTAAGTTTAATTTGTAATCTACCTTAGCCGGTAAAAACGCGACAAAGGTAAGCAAAATTATGAATTGATGAGCCAGGATTGCAAGAACCAAGAGCCAAGACGCTACGCAGGCTGGCTTGATAAAAAAGATCTGCGTGCAAAAAGACTATCAATCCAGCCTGCGTAGCGTCTTGGTTCTTGGTTCTTGCAATCCTGGATCTAAAGATAAAAATAAATCATCTATCTTTGCTCCGCAATTTTTAAGATAAGATAAGATGACAGATAAAAAGATACCTGAATTAGATCGCTGCATTTTCTGGGATGTTGATTTCAATTATCTTGATTACGACAGACATGCGCGCTTCATCATCGAGCGGGTGTTCGATCGCGGCGATGTAAACGATATTCGGCAATGCCGACGATATTATGGCGATGAAAAAATAAGCGGAATCCTGCTGAATGCAAGATTTTTAAGCGAAGTCAGAACATATCTGGCGGCGGCAGTAATTAACAAACCCGTAGAAGATTTCAGATGTTACAAAATCAGACAGTTGATGCCCGGACTTTTTCCATACTGAAAACATTGATGGAAATCCCCGAACTCCAATCGTTCAATCTGGTTGGAGGCACCGCTTTGTCCTTAAAATACGGACATCGCACTTCCATAGATTTGGATCTATTCACGGTTTCCAAATTTGAACATCAACCGGTAATTGATTCTTTAATAAGAACTTTCGGCGATTCATTCGTAGAGAAAAAAAGGTTCGGGAAATGGGGAATATTCTGCCATATCGACAAGGTGAAAGTTGATTTGGTCTATTATCCGCATCCTTTACTATATGCCGTCGAACATTGGGACACAATAAGAATGTACGACGATAGAGATTTAATAGCCATGAAGATACAGGCTATTTTAGGACGGGGCAAGAAAAAGGATTTTTGGGATATATACGAATTGATGCAACACTACGATTTGTCGCAGATGATTGATTTTCACATAGCTAAATATCCGACTCAGATGCTGTTGATTTCCATTCCTCAGGCGCTTATTTATTTTGTTGACGCCGACGCCGACCTCGATGAACCAATCCACTTCAAAGAGCAAACCTGGGAGCAAATAAAAGAAGGTATTCGTGAAAAAGTTCGAGAATTTCTTGTCTAATAGCGAGAGGATAGTCCGAAAGTTGGGCAATCTTGTTGTCGATACTGCATAGAGCATCAAAATAGAATGTGCTGTATTTTAGATGAATCCACACAGTTGTAAATTATTTTCAAGGGCAAGGCGTAATTTTTTTTGCATATCGAGTACCAATATTATAATTATTCTTACCTTTGCGGCAATTTGATACCTAAGTGAACGTTAATATAGGTGTGATGAATTATAAGTTTGTGTCCGTACCTGTCTTCTCTTTCCTTGTTTCAAATCGTTATTTTATTTATTTAATTTTGTTCAAAAATGAAAAACATTTTCATTTCAAATTTGAGTTTCAAACTCAATAACGAAGATTTGCTTGAAGCTTTCGAGGCTTACGGCGAAGTTAGTTCAGCCAAGGTTGTCATGGACAAGTACACCGGACGTTCACGTGGTTTTGGTTTTGTAGAAATGCCTGATGATGAGGCCGCCGAAAAAGCAATCTCGGAATTAAACGGAAGGGATTTGGACGGAAAGACCATTTCTGTAGCCGAAGCTCGCCCTCGTGAAGAACGCCCGCGTCGGCCATCCGGCGGCGGCGGCGGATACGGCGATCGCCGTGGCGGTAACGACCGTCGTGGTGGTGGCGGCGACCGTCGTGGCGGCGGATCCGGAGGTTACGGTCGCGGCAGGTATTAAAAAGTACCCTCATCGCGAAACACACAAAGCCGTCCGCAAGGGCGGCTTTTTTGCACACGATAATATATGGGCATCGGAAAGTTCCACTGTACAAAACCGACGAAAGAAAAGAGAAAAACTGCTGGATAAATATTTAACTGACTTATCCGATTTCAAGTTTAACCGTGATGAAGCAAACGATTATGATTAAATCCGCATAAATATCTTTGCACTGATTTTCCATCAGTGTTGCCGGCCTGACAATGACAAAATGTCATATTTTTGTGCTTGCGTCTGCAAAAAATTCCTAAAATTGCCGAAAATCGAGTTTGGCATACTTTATGAAAGAGAATCCAAATTGAAAATAAAAATTATTAATAAATTATTGTTTAATTAATTAAAGATCTAAAAAATATGGCAGTAAATTTAAAACCTTTGGCTGACCGAGTACTGGTAGAGCCGAAAGAAGCAGAAGAAAAGACGGCAAGCGGGATCTATATCCCCGATACCGCAAAGGAAAAACCCCAACGCGGAGTTGTGGTGGCCGCAGGCCCTGGTAAGAAAGACGAACCGATGGAAGTGAAGGCGGGCGACGAAGTTTTGTACGGCAAATACGCTGGTACCGAAATCACTATCGAAGGTAAGGACTATTTAATTATGCGTCTGTCGGACATTTTGGCCGTTGTTTAAAAAATGTATTGTTTAACAAATCAAACGAAATTATAATTAGTTATGGCAAAGGAAATAAAATTCAACATCGAAGCACGCGGAATGATGAAAACCGGCGTGGATGCGTTGGCTAACGCAGTAAAGGTAACTCTGGGTCCAAAAGGACGTAATGTGGTTATTGAAAAGAAATTCGGCGCTCCGCAAATCACAAAGGACGGAGTAACCGTTGCAAAGGAAATCGAACTTTCTGATCCGTATGAAAATCTCGGAGCTCAAATGGTTCGCGAAGTAGCCTCGAAAACAGCAGATTCTGCTGGCGACGGCACTACCACTGCTACCGTTTTGGCGCAATCAATCGTCAATGTAGGTCTGAAAAACGTTACCGCAGGCGCAAACCCTATGGATTTGAAACGCGGTATCGACAAGGCCGTCGGAGCTGTGGTCGAAAGCCTTAAGCAACAAAGCAAAGAGGTGGGCAACGATATTGAAAAAATCCAGCAAGTAGCTGCAATTTCGGCAAATAACGACCTGGAAATCGGCAAATTGATAGCCGAAGCAATGAGCAAAGTCAGCAAAGAAGGCGTTATCACCGTAGAAGAAGCAAAAAGTACCGACACTACAGTAGAAGTAGTTGAAGGTATGCAATTTGACCGCGGATATATTTCGGCATATTTCATAACCGATTCCGACAAAATGGAAGCCGTGCTTGACAAACCGCTGATTTTGATTACCGACAAGAAAATATCCACTATGAAGGATTTGATGCCGGTATTGGAACCCGTAGCACAAGCCGGACGCTCGATGCTGATCATTGCCGAAGATGTGGACGGCGAAGCTCTGGCAACCTTAGTAGTCAATCGCCTGCGTGGAACTTTGAAAATCGCAGCAGTGAAAGCCCCCGGCTTCGGCGATCGTCGTAAAGAAATGCTCGAAGATATTGCAATTCTGACCGGCGGTATGGTTATATCCGAAGAAAAAGGACTGAAACTCGAAGGCGCTAAACTCGAGATGCTCGGAACGGCCGAAAAAGTTACCCTCGATAAGGAGTGTACAACTATAGTGAACGGAGCTGGCGCAAAAGCAAATATCGACGCTCGCGTAGCTCAAATCCGCAAGCAGATAGAAACTACTACTTCGGACTACGATAAGGAAAAGCTGCAGGAACGTTTGGCAAAATTAGCCGGCGGAGTAGCAGTGCTTTACGTTGGAGCCGCTTCGGAAGTCGAAATGAAAGAAAAGAAAGACCGCGTTGACGACGCCTTGCACGCAACTCGCGCTGCTATCGAAGAAGGTATTGTGGCCGGCGGCGGCGTGGCTTATGTGCGCGCTATCGACGCTCTGAACAAACTGAAAGGCGAAAACGAGGACGAAAATACAGGAGTCCAGATTGTTAAACGCGCTATCGAAGAACCTCTGCGCCAAATTGCCGAAAACGCCGGCGTGGAAGGCTCTATCGTGGTTCAAAAGGTGAAGGAAGGCAAAGATGATTTCGGTTACAATGCCCGTATCGACAAGTACGAGGATTTGTTCAAGGCCGGAGTTATCGACCCAACCAAGGTTACTCGTATCGCTTTGGAAAATGCTGCTTCTGTGGCAGGTATGTTCCTGACAACTGAGTGTGTTCTGGTTGAAAAGAAAGAAGAAAATCCCGCTCCGGCAATGAATCCGGGCATGGGTGGCATGGGAGGAATGATGTAATCCAATCCATTCTTTTAAATAAGAAGAAAAGCCGTCCATTTTTGGGCGGCTTTTTTAATTTCAGAAATTTTAGAGCAAATAAACTCCATTCAGCGATTGACAGCTCCTTTTGAACAATGTTTTCCCTGCGATTCGGCAGCGATATGCCGCAAAATCTACAAGGTAAAACCGACAACTAAAACCTGATTTTATGCCTGATTTTTGCGTTTAGCATACTAATCCGTTGTGTTTAGCACATTTTATTTGGAAAAACGATATTTGGTGTTGTATCTTTGTGATGTATTAATACTATTTATTTTTAAAAGTTTATGATTAAAATGCTGATGATATTAGCGAATTTTCTAAGGTCAAGAAGTCATGATTTCTTGGCCTGTCGGCATTTATCAATACCTTTTATTTTTTGCATATTTTGCTGTATATCAGTGAAATACAATCCAATACCTCAGTTGTATTCAATCTGTATGCCGTGGCGACACGATGTGCATTATCTCTGCAAGACGAACTTGGGCATTTAGCCTCCGTACGGTTTCAGGATTTCTTTTCTGTGCGGAGGCGTTTAGAGATTTCAAATATCTTATTCACAAAGAAGGCGAGTTTTTGTTGTGTTTTCTTTCCGGCAGACGGGACTTAAAGCATTATTCCGCAAGGCGCGGACAGGAAAGGAAATAGTTTAATCCGTTTAAAATTAAGAAAAATGGAATCAAAAAAGAAGCTGAAAAAGCTTAAACTTAACGCTGTAAATGAGCGTGAACTCGCTGAAAAACAGATGAATGTGCTGAAGGGCGGAAGTACTGCTACATGCGGATGTGCATGCTGGTATGCAAATTACGGAGGCTCAAGTAATGCGGCAAATTCAGCTGCAAATCACCAGCATGGCTATGCGTCACAATATATGTATCAGGTTACCATATATAATGAGAATGGCGATTATTGGTATTTCGGTTGGTACATTATCAAAGATTGATACTATGCTAAGACATTGTTGTGAAATAAATTGACTGATTGCATTTATGTTTTACCCTGTTTCGGTATGTTATATAAATTGCAAGTCATATTATTGAAGCACGATGATTAAATAGGGAAGGTGTATCAGGTATGTTAGGTTTTGATGACTTAATATTGTATGAATTAAGATTTAATGTGATTTTGATACACCTTTTTAAGGTTCAATGACTCGGAAAATGTACAAGAACATATTAT
>JAITGD010000086.1 GCA_031280885.1 Prevotellaceae bacterium
ATCAATATTTAGCTCCGATTGCAGAGGCGAAGACAAGGCTTGTAAAGCTTGGTTTTCGCGCACTTGCAGGGATTATAAATCCAAAAAAACATTCAATTCAGGAAATCGCGCTTCGGATAGAAGGCGTGCAGTATGCTGTTTATATGGCATTAAGCCTGCTTTTGCATCGGACAATTCTGTTGCCAATTTCGAAACACTTCTTTAAACATCAAAAAATCCAATTAACATGAAACACACAAGATTAATTTTAGCAACTATGTTGCTGTCGGCTTTTGTAGCATGCAAATCCGACGAAAATGTTTCGGTTACGGGCGTAAGGCTCGACCGAAACGCTATCACTCTGACTACCGGAGCGAAAGACACACTCAGGGCAAGCGTCGAACCGGCCAATGCCTACAATCAATCCGTGGAATGGAGCAGCTCCAACGAAGCTGTGGCGACGGTAAACCCCGCCAACGGAGAGGTAACTGCCATTACCGAAGGCGAAACCACCGTTACGGTTACTACCCTTGATGGTGGAAAAACCGCAACTTGCGCAGTAACCGTAGCAAATATCCACGCTACGGCCATATCCATCCCCGACACGGTGGTTACAATCAATTCGACGGTCGTTCTTACGCCGGTGTTTACGCCCGAAAATACTACTGTTAAAGATATAACATGGATTTCGCGCAAGCCATCGGTAGCCACAGTAAGCGGAAGCGGAGAAGTACTTGGTCTGTCGAGAGATACGGTAATCATAGTAGCCATAGCGGAAGGCGGCGCAGTGGTCGATTCGGCCAAAGTGCTGGTAACAGAAATCAAAAGCATGAGCATCACTCCCGAAAGTATCGATATGAAAATGGGTGAATCAAAGTCATTTACGATTGATATACAGCTGGAAGACGAGCCTTCGTTTGAGTCTTTTCAATTGAAATGGGAATTTGACAATGAGATAGTGTCGCCGATGATGTTCACTTGGACGCCACCACCATATCAGATAAATGTTTATCCCGTCAAGGTAGGCTCTACGACGATTACCGTATCGCGCGACGGTTTCAGCGCCTCCTGCGTGGTAAATGTCTTGCCTACTGATGCTACCGGCATAGCTATGGAACAGCCAACACTGACTGCTTATGTGGGTAATAGTTTCACTCCTAATGTGATATTCACTCCTGAACTTACCACCGACAAATCGCTTACATGGTCGAGCAGTAACACCGGAATAGCCACTGTTGATGCAAACGGCAAAGTAACTGCAAACTCGGCAGGTTCGGCTACCATCACTGCAAGACATGGCGATCTCAGCGCCGATTTAACGCTGACTGTGATAGCGAACACAGGAACGGAAACTACTACAATCGAATCCGGAAACGGCACTATGGCAACAATCATGGTGGCGGCAGGCGAGGCAATATACGTGGACTGGGGCGACGGCAGCAGCAACCTGTATTCTCCCAATGGAGCAACGCCGATAAGCTGTGCGCACACGTATGGCACGAGAAGCTCTTACCAGATCACCATAATCACAAAAGCTATGACGCATCTTGAACGTAGAATCGGTGGCTACTGGACTTCTTTGGATGTAACTCAAAATACTCAGCTGACTTATCTGAATGCCGATGCTAGTTTAACATCCTTGGATTTGAGCAATAATACCAAATTGCAAGACCTCATTTTGCCTTATAACCCGCTCACAAGTTTGGATTTGAGTCATTGTACAGATCTGGAAGCTGTGCTTCTGCAAGAGTGTACATCGCTGGCCTCATTAAATATAAACGGATGCGCAAAACTCAGGTCAATCAATTGTACCAGAGCTAAAATGCCTTCTCTGGACTTTTCTACCTGTCCGATGATTACGATAATAACCTGTGGTAACAACCCAGAACTGACCTCTTTACAAGTAGCCGGTCAGACTTTTCTAACGACTCTGAATGGAGATAACTGCGCAAAATTGGCTTCGCTGAATTTGAACGGATGTACGGCTTTGAAAAATGCGCAACTAAGCAAATGCGACTTGTCGTCGCTTACGGTTGCCGGCTGCACTGCCCTTGAAATGCTGATCTGCGACCAGAACAAATTGACAGCGCTGGATTTGACCGGCTTGTCGAATCTATGGTCGCTGGACGTATCGAGCAATTTACTGACAGCCACAGCTATCGACGCTCTTTTTGGAAGTTTGAACAATGCAACATTAGGCTCAGCAAAAACGGTCGTTGTTCGCAACAACTCCGGCTCAGCCACCTGCAACGAAACCATCGCCACAGGCAAGGGCTGGACGGTACAGAAATAATAAACCGCAAAAAAAAGGATTAATCTCGTCCTTCACAAGGTTTTATATCTGATTCTATCCCTGCGAGACTGCTGTCTTGCAGGGATAGTTTTTTTCATCCGAAGATAAAAATTTCTACTTTTGCGCCGGATAAAAATATCGTTATATGAGAAATTTGATTATTGTAATGCTCTCTTTTATTGCTGGTTCATGCGCTTCGCAGGGTGATGAATCTTATCTCGTTGCGGGGACATACGCCGAAGCAAAGGCTCCGGGTATTTTCGTTTACAGATTCGACCCCGACAAGGGCGAACTGAAATATCTCAGCCAGACAAGCGGAATAGCAAATCCCTCATTCCTTGCTCTATCGCCCGACAAAAAATATGTTTACTCCGTAAGCGAAACCGACGACGAGGCTGCTTCTGTTCAATCGTTTCGTTTTGAAAACGGACGTCTTACTCATCTGAATACGCAAGCAACGGGCGGAGCTTCTCCATGCCACGTAAGTGTCGAACCCAGAGGACGATTCATCGTTACGGCAAACTATACGGGCGGAAGCGTATCTGTGTTTCCGCTTGCCGGCGACGGAAGTATCAAAAAGGCAAGCCAAAGATTCGATTTCGATGATTCGACAAAATCGCATCTGCACTGCACAGCCTTCTCTCCCGAAGGTAAATATCTCTTTGCTACCGATTTGGGTAAAGATAAAATATACCGTTTCCGCGTGGAAAACGAGGGAGATAATTATTTGAATTTCGATTCAACAGTCGAATTGGAAAAAGGTTCCGGGCCACGACATCTCGTTTTTCATCCTTCGGGCAAATATGCTTACGTAATCAACGAACTTGCCGGCACGGTTACTGCGCTGATTTACACCGATGGTTCGCTCGTGCCTCTACAATACGCCGCAGCTGATACCACCGCAGGAAAAGGCGGAAAAGGAAGCGCAGATATTCACATTTCGTCCGATGGCAAATTTTTATATGCTTCAAACAGACTTAAATCCGACGGGATTGCGATTTTTTCGATAGACCAGCAATCGGGACTGTTGTCAAGAATAGCCTATACCGCTACCGGTCAGCATCCTCGAAACTTTGCTATCGCTCCCGGAGGAGATTTCCTGCTCGTAGCAAGCCGCGATCGAAACGATATCGAAACGTTCAAACGTAATCCCAATAATGGCCTGCTCGAAAATACAGGCAAAATAAACAAAATACCCAAACCGGTGGCAATTATAATGAAATAAGAGCCAGGATTTCAAGAACCAAGAACCAGGACGCTACGCAGTCTAGCAGAAAGCAGAAAGCAGAAAGCAGAAAGCAGAAAGCAGAAAGCAGAAAGCAGAAAGCAGAAAGCAGAAAGCAGAAAGCAGAAAGCAGAAAGCAGAAAGCAGA
>JAITGD010000092.1 GCA_031280885.1 Prevotellaceae bacterium
CTTGGAAGGCGTTTTGCTTTTTCTACCAACATATCGTCCCTAACGGGACGACTTGCCTCAAAAAATAGCACCTCAAACTTTTTTTGAACCCTGCAAGAACCAAGAACCAAGAACCAAGAACCAAGATGCTACGCAAGCTGGTTTGATTGTCGTTTTGTGTGCAGGTCTTTTTCATCAAACCAGCCTGCGTAGCTCTCTTAATTCTTAATTTTTAATTCTTAATTGACTAGCGTAGCTCTCTTAATTTTTAATTTTTAATTCTTAATTATCTTGAGATTGTCAGTTTCTTTTTGGAGGATTTTTCTACCCTTCCGATAATTTGGGCATCAACTCCGTATTTTTTTGAGATATTTATGATTTTGTCGGCATTTTGCAGATTGGTATAGATTTCCATCCGATGTCCCATGTTGAAGACCTGATACATCTCGCGGAAGTCGGTTCCCGATTCGCGATGAATCAGTCGAAAAAGGGGCGGTATAGGAAAGAGATTATCTTTGATGATGTGAAGCTGATCGATGAAATTCAGGATTTTGCTTTGCGCTCCTCCCGAACAGTGAATCATACCATGTATTTCGGGACGCATACAAGCAAGTATCTCCTTGATTATCGGAGCGTATGTTCTGGTTGGCGAGAGAACCAACTTACCGATAGTCAGTCCTGTTTCGGGTTCGACGTCAGTCAGTTTGCATTTACCTGAATATATCAAATCCGGTTGAATATCGGGGTCGTAGCTTTCGGGATATTTCTTTGCCAGAGGATCCGAAGAAAAAACGTCGTGTCGAGCGGAAGTCAGTCCGTTACTGCCCATTCCGCCGTTGTATTCTTTTTCATAATTTGCTTGTCCGAAGGAAGCAAGCCCGACGATTACATCTCCTGCGGCGATTCGTGCGTTGTCTATCACTTCGTTTCTGCGGATTCGTGCGGTAACTGTGCTATCGATGATTACCGTTCTTACAAGGTCGCCCACATCGGCGGTTTCGCCTCCGGTGAGCGTAATTTCGATTCCCCATTCTCTCATTGTATCAAGAAATTCCTGAGTGCCGCCGATGATTGCTGCGATTACTTCAGCAGGTATCAGGCGTTTATTTCGTCCGATAGTGGACGAAAGCAGGATTTTATCGGTAACGCCGGCGCAGAGCAAATCGTCGATATTCATCACAATAGCGTCCTGAGCCACACCTTTCCAGACGCTCATGTCGCCCGTTTCTTTCCAATAGACGTATGCCAGCGACGATTTTGTACCAGCTCCATCTGCGTGCATCACAAGGCAATAGTCGGGATCGTCGGTAAGCGTGTCGGGCACTATTTTGCAGAAAGCCTGTGGAAAAAGGCCTTTGTCGAGCGCTTTTACAGCTGCATGAACATCCTCTTTAAGAGCTGACACTCCGCGTTTTTCGTATTTTCCGTTCATTGTTTTTTTATTGACAGTGATATTTTTTTCTGATGATTCAATTTTGATTTTCGTCGAAATTTATTTCGATATTCATATTTTTCGCCTTATTTTTCCAGCGATCTCTTGCCAGCTGCTGCATATCTGTCTGGCTATCTTTTTCGTCGATTATTTCCATTCCGAAAATAGTTTCTATAATATCTTCGAGAGTAACAATTCCGTCCATTCCGCCGTATTCGTCCACCACGAGAGCGATTTGCTCTTTGCTACAAAGCAGCGTGTCGAAGATTTTCGGTATCGAAGTTCCTGCGTAACAGATTGTAATCGGACGTTTTACCTCTTTCAATTTCAGATCTTTTCCCTGCGCCATTTTTTCCATTATTTCGAGTTTGAGAACGTATCCTGTGATATCGTCCACCGTTTGGCTGTAAACAGGAAATCGGGAATGTCTCTTAACATCTGTACGTTGCATAAATTCCGACATTAGCGAGTCTTCGGCTGCCGACACTGCTACGGTACGCGGCGTCATTGCTTGGCTGACTTTGATTGATTGCAGACGCAGGAGGTTGTTGATTATTTTGCTTTCGTTTTCGGCAAATACGCCTTCTTCGCGTCCGATTTCGGTCAGTGCGGCCACTTCTTCGCGGCTTACTTTTTCTTGGATTTTACGTCCCGATACAAGTTTTGTTACTATCAAGGAAATCAGCACTACAGGATATGTGATTATTATCATTATTCGCAAGGCTTGCGCCACCGGCAAAGCGAGCTGACGACAATAGCGTGTTCCAAGACTTTTGGGAAGTATTTCCGACAGCAAGAGTATCAGTATAGTAAGCACTGCCGACACAAGTCCGAAATACGTTTCTCCGAAGATTGCCGTTGCCTGCGCGCCGACTCCTGCTGCGCCGACGGTGTGAGCTATGGTGTTCAGCGAGAGAATCGACGATAGCGGCTTGTCGATATCTTCCTTGAATTGTTTCAGTTTCTGTGCGGTTTTACGTCCTTCTATTTCTTTTGTTTTGACAAATGTCAGTGGTACTGACAGTATTACAGCTTCGGCAACCGAGCATAGAAACGATACCGCAAGGGCTAAAAAGAGATAAGCAAAAAGCAGAGCCATGTTTGCGTAAGAGTGGCGGCGAATCTTTATCGGTACAAATTGAGCTTTCCGAGCCGCGTGATTTCCCTGTCGGTGATGTTTTTCAGGGCGTTGATTCGCGCGTCGCGATTGCGAAAAATCAGACGATGATTCAATACCGGCGCCGATAGTCGATACACATCATCTTCTGTTACAAAGCTCCGTCCGCAAACAAGTGCGTAGGCTTTCAGGCATTTCAGGAAGATAATTCCGCTTCGCGGCGAGGCTCCAAGCATGATGTCGGGATGTTCTCGCGTGTCGTTCACAATGTTATAGACGGATTTTATGATTTCCTCATGTACGAAACTTTGCTCGGCTATGTCGCGCAGCTCGAAAATATCGCTGGCTTTCAGTGCTTTTTTTACTGAACGGACTGTTTTTTCGATTTCCATGTAATTGCGATAGATTTCCATTTCGGCTTCCCGACTTACGTATCCGAAGGGAATTTTCATAAAAAAGCGGTCGAGTTGCGCCGCCGGCAGCGGATAAGTTCCTTCCATCTCGACTGGATTTTGCGTGGCTACGATAAAGAAGAGCTTCTCTAACTGATGAGTAAGATTTCCGACTGTTATCTGTTGTTCGGCCATACATTCGAGCAGAGCCGACTGCACTTTGGGCGAGGCTCGGTTGATTTCGTCGGCTAAAAGCACATTACAGAAAAGCGGGCCTTTTTTGAAACTCAGTTCGTTCTTGCTTTCGTCGAAAACATGCAGACCGATGAGATCCATAGGCAAGAGATCGGGTGTAAACTGTATTCGTTTGAACGACAGCCCTTCGTCCTCCGAGCTGCCCGTTATTGAATGAGCAAGTGTTTTGGCCATAACAGTTTTTCCCGTTCCGGGCTTGTCTTCTATAAGGATATGTCCGCCAGCCAGAAGCACGCACAGCACAAGTTTGACGTCCTCGTGCTTACCTTTTATTACTGTTTCGATATTGTCTGACAGGGTTTTAATTCGCGACACATTTTCTTGCATTGCGGGATTTTTGTCCCGAAGCAGATCTTCTGCGCTATTCGATTCTGTGCTTTTGTCGCCGATTTCGTCGGTGGTTTGTTGTAAAATATAATCCTCGTTACTCATTTTTTTGTAAGTTTATCTGCAAGTTAGGCCTTTTGATTTCGCTGTTTCACTCTCTGTAAAAGTCGCCTGACTTGCACGCGCAAAGTTCGCATTTTTTTTTGAGATTGTCGGAAGTATAATTATCGTACATAAAATCCAATATAAAAAACACAGAGCCAAAAGACTCTGTGTTTCTGGATTTTGATATTTTATTTATTGTATATAATCCTTAAAATTTTAGTCCGAGAGTCAGCATAATTCTGCTTCGATCTTCCTGTTCTACAGCGGTGGCCGAGAACGCATGTGGAAAGTAAAAGTATTTTCCTGTGTTGAGCACATAAGCAAAATCAGCAAAAAAGTATTTACCTCGATATCCGATTCCTCCCGAATATGCGTAGCGCTCGAAATCGTCGGCGTCGATTGAATATGGAGCTTGATAGTAGTTAAATCCGCCGCGAATCATCATTCCGTAGCCAAGAAATGCTTCGGCGCCAATTCGCAGATTCGAGGAATTGACAAAGGCGGTGTTGGCGCTTCGAGTGAGATCCTGCGACCATTGGGAATTCCAATCATCACGTATTTTCATCGATTTGTAGCCTGCAAGTTCGTAATCAAGGCTGATAAGTCCATATTTTCCAATCAGGCAGGCAATTCCAGCTTCAAATCTGTATGGCGACTGAAAGCGATACTGATAAATGTCGGCGTATGGCGAATTTGTGCTGTAAGTGCCAGAGCCGGTGTTCGATATCATGTCGAAAGAATACGAACTTTCCATGCTGTACCAGGTTGGAGTGTGGAAGGCAAGCGCTACGCGGAAGGCGTCCACAGGCTTGAAAATAGCGCCAAGTTTCAGATTTACACCCGTTCCTTCGGTGTGATAGTATTCGTTGCTTTGATTACTCACATACAGCGAGGCATTTCCGGCAACGGCTTGCTCGCGAAACGATAATTTTTTATCGAACGATAAATCCTGCAAACCTACAGTAGCTCCAAAGTAGAAGGTATTGCTGATGTTAGCGCCGGCGCTGAACACGTATTCGCCCGTAGAGCCGCTCTGCGAGACGAATCTATCCTGATTTACTCTGTCGCCGTTTTGCAGAATTACTTCGTATAGGTCAATGTCGGGGTCGGGATTATTGACTAAGCGGTTTCTTACCGCTGCAACGGCAGTCCATTGTTCTACAGGAAATCTACTTGCAAGATATATATATGATTCTGATTCATCTCTGATCTCTCCCTGATGATCGTATGAGAAACTACTATTTGCTACATCAAGATATTGATCGAGGATACTGCTTGTAGAATTATTTCCTGTCAGAGGAGCGTATTTGTGAAATTCCATGAGTTTATTGTATCCCAGCCCAAAACTATATGATACTAAGCCTTTTTCCGAGCCTGTTACCCAGGTGGAAACGGATCCCATATTTGCAATTCCGAAACGGACGCGGGTATCGTTTATCGAAGTTCCGAGATAGCTGGTGGTAGTTTTATTGCTTGATACTGCTGGGGTAAACGAGATTTCCGAAGAACGATACATGCCGATTCCTGCGGGGTTTGTGCTTAATGTTCCAAAATCGCCGCCCAGAGCGTTGAAGGCGCCTCCCATGCCCGAAAAACGGGCTGTGGCTTGATATTCATGAGTCGAAAACAATAAGAAATCTTCGATTGTTTGCGCCTTGATAAGCAAGCCGGCGAAAATAAATACTATTGATGCTATCAGTTTATTTACTGTTGTTTTCATGTTAATCATACTTTAAAATTGTTCGCTTAATATTTATCTACGTGCCGCTGAGCTGCTACTGCGCGACGATCCTGCGCTGCTGCTACTGCTGCGCGAAGGCGCAGGGGCTGAACTGCGGGACGAACTTGCGCTCGAACTCGGCGTATATGATCTGCTCGAACTCGACGAAGATGTGCTGGCAGGAGGAGTGTACGACCTGCTCGACGAAGTTGAACTCGGCGTATATGAACTGCTCGACCGTGCCGAACTTGTAGATACTCCGCTTGTTGTACGGCTTGCTGAGTTTGATGTGTTCGATGTTAAGGTGCGACCCGACGAGCTTGATGTGTTCGAGGTATTCGATGAACTTGACGATGCGCGAGAACTTGACGATGAACTTTCGTTATACACCTGTCGGTTTCCGCTGCTTGGTCTGCTATATACTTGGGTATTGCGGCTTTGAGTTGCGTTTGTACCGTCGGAATAAGTTCCCACAGTGCGTCCCGTGTTAGTAGTTGCTCCGTTGCTGTTGTAGCTTGCGCGTCCTGTTGTTGTCGTTGTTGAGCTTGCGCGTCCGTTGTCGGCATTATCAAGTCTGCTTACCGACGAGGCGCGTGCGCTACTTGTTGAAGCGCGTGCGCCGCTTGTCGAAGCTCTTCCCGAAGAACTCATATTAGCCACGCTCCGTCCCTGCGACTGCGAGTAGCTGCGTCCGCTTTGGGATGCGTTAGATGAGGCTCTTCCCGAACCGTATCCGCCAGCCGATTGTCGATTGCTCGAATAGTTTCCGTAATGTCCATAGTTTCCGTAATGTCCGTAGTGGCCGTAATGTCCGTAGTAACCATAATAATCATAGCATCCGTAATATGGGTATCCCCAGTCGTAGTATGGCCAGCTGCTCCATCCGTAGTATGGGTATCCCCAATTCCAGCCCAGACCTAAACTCCAGCCTCCGTAGCTCGACCATCCAAGTCCCCAGCTCCAGCCCGATCTCCAACCCCAATGATAGGGCGATCCCCAGCTGTAATATGGCCAATTCCAATTGTATCCCATATCGATTTCTATGGTATATCGCGGGTCGTCGAACATAGAAAGCCGACGCTCGTAGGAATCTTCCTCACTAAAAGCAAGCAGGGTATCGTTTTGATACACTTTGATGTCTTTTGTATCTCCTTCGATATGCACTGTTGTCGGATTTTTCATATACACTTTATCCGCATCCAAATAAACGGTTTTTGTATCGACGGCTTGTTGGGTTTTAGATCGCAGTTGCTCTGTTTGAGGGTCAGAGCTTTGTTTGTTTGACTTGTCTTTGTTAGCGTCTTTTGCACTATAATAAATATCGTCCACATTTGACGAAGTGTACGAAGACGAACCGCATCCAGCAAGTATAAATGCTGTGATTGCAAGGGCAAAAATCTTAGTTTTCATAACAATTTTGTATTATTTCTACTATTAATTTTTAATTAACACAAGCGAATACCTACAAATTTTGTGCCAAAAGAGATTTTTAAGAAAGATTCAGGATTTCAAGAGCCAAGAACCAAGATGCTACGCAGTCAATTAAGAATTAAAAATTAAGAATTAAGAGAGCTACGCAGGCTGGCTTGATTTTATGCTATGCTATTATGAGATGTTTGTGCGCCATACGTAGGGGCGTGGTTAAGACCGAACTATTCACAATCTGTTCCGGTTGCGTCCGGTTAAGACTGAACTATTCACAACCGGTTGCCGGTTGCGTCCGGTTAAGACCGAACTATTCACAATCTGTTGCCGGATGCGTCCGGTTAAGATTAATCCCTTTGTTATACGGTGGTTATACAATCGTTATACGGTAGTTATAAAAGGACGCCACATTTACCGCTATCGTTTTTGAGGCAATTCGCGGTATTCGTGGCGTCCTGATTCTTGGTTCCTGGTTCCTATAATCTTACTTCATCGACTTGATGGCTGCTTGTGCGGCCGACAGACGTGCGATGGGAACTCGGAATGGAGAGCAACTTACGTAGTTCAAACCAACGTTGTGGCAAAATTCTACCGATGAAGGTTCGCCTCCGTGTTCGCCGCAGATTCCCACTTTCAGCATCGGACGAGTGGAGCGACCTTTCAACGTGGCAGTTGTAATCAACTGTCCGACGGCTTTGGTGTCGAGTATCTGGAAAGGATCGGCCTTGAGGATACCTTTTTCGAGATATATGGGCAAGAATTTGCCGATGTCGTCGCGAGAATATCCGAAGGTAAGTTGCGTAAGGTCGTTTGTTCCAAAGGAGAAGAACTCGGCTGATTCGGCGATACGGTCGGCAGTGAGAGCGGCGCGCGGCACCTCAATCATTGAGCCGACTTTGTATTCGATTCTGTCTTTCATTTCTGAAAAAACCTTTTCGGCTGTTGCCCGAATGATTTGCTCCTGCATTTGCATTTCGTACAATATGCCTGTGAGCGGAACCATGATTTCGGGCAAAGTTTCGATTCCTTTTTTCTTGAGATTCAAACAAGCCTGAATCAGCGCCCGTGTTTGCATTTCGGTGATTTCGGGATATGTGTTTGCCAAGCGGCATCCGCGATGTCCCAGCATCGGATTAGCTTCGTGCAGCAGGCTGACTTTGCGTCGTATTTCTCCTGCGGATATGTTCATAACCTTAGCCATTTCTTCCTGACCTTTAGGATCGTGTGGAAGGAACTCGTGCAGCGGCGGATCCAAAAGACGTACCGTAACGGGCAAGCCGCGCATCACGGTAAAAATTCCCTCGAAATCCTGCTGTTGTAGAGGCAGCAATTTTTCTAGAGCCTTGCGACGGCCTTCGGAATCGTCGGCCAGAATCATTTCGCGCATCGGCACGATTTTATCGCCCTCGAAAAACATGTGTTCCGTGCGGCAAAGTCCGATTCCTTCGGCTCCGAATTTGCGGGCAGTTGCAGCGTCTTCGGGAGTATCGGCGTTAGCGCGCACCTGCATTCTGGCAAATTTACCCGAAAGATTCATCAATCGAGCAAAATCGTCGCTCATATCGGCCGGTTTGGTTTCGACTTTTCCTTCGAGTACCTCTCCGGTCGAGCCATTGAGCGAAATCCAATCGCCTTCTTTATAAACCTTGTCGCCGACGGTCATCGAGCGTTCTTTATAGCTTATATTCAGAGCAGTTACACCCGACACACAACATTTGCCCATTCCGCGCGCCACCACAGCGGCGTGCGAAGTCATTCCGCCGCGAGCGGTGAGAATACCTTGCGCCGAGTGCATTCCTTTGAGATCTTCGGGCGAGGTTTCGACACGTACCAGAATGATTTTGCTCTCGCTGTTTTCCGTAATTTTTTCTTCGACGTCATCAGCAAAGAAATAAATCTGACCGGTTGCGGCTCCGGGCGAAGCGGGTAAGCCTTTGGCAATTACTTTAGCTTTCGACAGGGCTTCGGACGAAAATACGGGATGAAGCAGCTCGTCGATTTTTTCGGGTTCGATACGCAGAACGGCTTCTCTTTCGTTGATCATTCCCTGGTCGAGCATATCGGTAGCGACTTTCACAGTTGCGGCTCCGGTACGTTTTGCGTTGCGAGTTTGGAGCATCCACAATTTGCCGTCCTGAATGGTAAATTCCAGATCCTGCATATCGCGATAGTGATTTTCGAGTTTTTCCTGAAGTTCCATCAAATCCTTGTATGCGTGCGGCATGGTTTCTTCGAGCGAAGGGGCTTCGGATTTGCGTTTTTCTTCGGATACTCCTTGCGAAGCCGCCCATCGGCGCGAGCCTTCGAGGGTGATTTGTTGCGGAGTGCGTATTCCTGCAACAACATCTTCGCCCTGAGCGTTAATCAGATATTCTCCGTTGAAAATGTCTTCGCCCGTTGCGGCGTCGCGAGTGAAAGCCACTCCTGTTGCCGAGCGGTCGCCCATGTTTCCGAAAACCATAGCTTGGACGTTTACTGCCGTTCCCCATTCCTGAGGAATCTTATTTAGTTTGCGATACAATATTGCGCGTTCGTTCATCCAGCTATCGAACACGGCCATCACTGCGCCCCAGAGTTGTTCGCGCGGATTGACCGGAAAATCGTTTCCTGTTTTGTCTTTTACAGCTTTTTTGAAACGTTTTACCAACTCTTTCAGATCATCGGTATTCAATTCGGTATCTAATTTCACTCCGCGCTCGACTTTCATGGCGTCGATGATTTCCTCAAAAGGATCGTGATCTTCCTTATTGACAGGCTTCAGTCCCAGAACCACGTCGCCATACATCTGCACAAAACGGCGATACGAATCCCATGCAAAACGTGGATTTCCGCTTTTTTGAGCGATAGTTTCGACAGCTTCGTCGTTCAATCCCAGATTGAGAATAGTGTCCATCATTCCTGGCATTGAGGCTCTTGCTCCCGACCGCACCGAAACTAAAAGAGGATTTTTGTTGTCGCCGAATTTAGGCCCGGCAACTGCTTCTTCGACCTTGCTCATGGCTTCTTCCACCGCCTGCTCAATTGCTCCGATTACCGTTTTTTTACCCAGCGAATAATATTCGTTGCAAACTTCGGTGGTGATGGTAAATCCGGGAGGCACAGGCACTCCGATAAGATTCATTTCAGCCAGATTAGCGCCTTTTCCACCGAGCAATTCTTTCATATTGCCGTTTCCTTCGGCGGTTTTGTTACCAAAAAAGTAAACTCGTTTTTTTTGTTCCATAAATTGTTTTTATTACTTTATTAAATTACAAATTTAGCTTTACGAGGCCGCAAAGATAATCATTTAACATTTACCCGTAGCTTCGTAGAGATATTGTTTCATTTTTTCCATTCCATCCGAGGCTTTTTCCTTGATGAAGGTTATTCGCCTGCTGCCGACGTATTTAACTTCGGCCGGGTCGATAAGATATATTGCTGCCGAGCCTGCGGCGTATTCGAGCAAACCTGCTGCGGGATAGACGTTCAGCGAAGTTCCTATCACAATCAGCGTTTCGGCTTGCGACACTATTTCGGCGGCTTTTTCTATCAAAGGAACGGCTTCGCCGAACCAGACGATGTGCGGACGAAGAAGGCCGCCGTCTTCGGCTTTTTCGCCCTTGCGGATTTCGCGATAGCCAAGCTCGTAAATCCGTTCGGAATTTTTGACGCTGCGCGCCTTGGTCAATTCTCCATGCAGATGGATTACCTTGGTGCTTCCGGCTCGCTCGTGCAGATTATCAACATTTTGAGTTACGATTTCCACCTCGAAATCGCGTTCAAGTTCGGCCAGAATTTTGTGAGCCTTGTTCGGCTCGACGCTTTCCAGCTGTTTTCGGCGCTCGTTGTAGAATTGCTGAACCAGATCGGGATTTTTATACCATCCTTCGATAGACGCTACATCCATCACATTGTAGTTTTCCCACAATCCGTCGGAATCTCTAAAAGTTTTGATTCCGCTTT
The DNA here is from genome assembly GCA_031280885.1 of Prevotellaceae bacterium. GTDB lineage: Bacteria > Bacteroidota > Bacteroidia > Bacteroidales > UBA932 > JAIRLF01. The sequence continues at coordinate 10,695 of JAITGD010000092.1, forward strand.
CGGCGCTTATTCCGGCGCCCGACAATACGGTTATTTTCATGATCGAAGTATGTTTTATTGATTATTTTAAAGCTTGTTCGATGTTCTGTTCCAATGTTTTGCCGAAGATATCCCGAGCAATCAGTTCGCCGTTTTTGTCTATCAGAAAGTTTGCCGGCAATTTTGTAAGGTTGTACAATCCGACGACAGGGCTGTTTACACCCTTCATATCGGAAACGCTTATCCAGGGTAATTGCTGATTGTGAACAGCCTGCAACCAGCGGTCGCGCGATTGATCCAAAGAAATCTGGTAAATTTCAAAGCCTTTTGAGCTGTATTTTCCGTAAGTTTCGAGCAGTTCCATGTTATCCATCAGTAGGCCTTTATCTTCGGGCGACCAGAAACTTAGCAGGACAACTTTCCCGCGCAAGCTCGACAGGGCGATTTCACGGCCTTCGCTGTCGGGCAGTTTGACGTCTGGAATACCGTTTACTTCCTGCGCATTTTCTATCATTTCCTGAATGGCTTTTGCGTTGATTAATTGTTTGTAATCATCTCTTAACTGTTTGATATATGGCGATTTCGGATAGAGTGTTTCCAGCGAATCGGCCAGAGTTCTGTAATATATCGCATCCTGTTCCTTTCCGAAGAGCGCAAAACCGTTTGGCATGCGCTGATACATAGCCATATAAGCTGCATACGATTTGCTGTTGTTGATTATAAAACGTATCAGCCATTGTTTGTATTTGATAAACAGGCTTCCCGTTTCCTTGTTGATTCGTGTGCGCAGGCTGTCGTTTTCCGCCGTCTGTTTCAGTATGCGGGACAGGGAATCGTACGAAGCGGTTACAGTCAGCATTTTCTCGTTCAGTTCTTTAACAAGTTCCGAGCCTTTCGAGCCTTTCACCGTATATGCGCCGGGCTGAGCGTAGTCCGATTCTATCACTACGTTTTCGCCCTTTTCGAGCAGCAGAGTGGCGAGAGGAACTCGTTCATTTTGTTTCAACACATTCAGTAGCAGGAATACAGGATAATCGTTTTTAAACTCGTACTTGAAAGCAAATTTGCCTTCGGATTTCAATCTGCAGGTATCGAGCGTTCTGACAGGCGCGATATTCAACGAGAGTTCCAGCAATTCCTTGTCGGCATTTTTCACTCGACCGTTGATACTTGCCTTGTCGGCACAGGAGAAAGCCAGCGTTGCGGCGCTCAGTGCGACAAGCAATTTTGTTGTTTTTCCGAATGTTTCGGTAATCGACGATATACGTTTAAAAGGCATTTAAATTGATTTTATATAAAAACTTAGTTGTTAATAATTTCGGCGCAAAGGTATATAAAATACTCCAACCTTGTGAAATGTTGCGGTCGCCGACAATATTTTTGACACATCTTGCCGACATAAAATTATATCTACCTTTGAACTGTTAATTTGCTGTTGATTTAAGATGTAAGAATATGCCTACAATATTGATTTTGTTTGGGTTAAAATTTAGAATATACGTAAGAGATCATGAGCCGGTGCACATCCACGTGGTTGGCAACGACGGAGAAGCCAAATTCAGAATTGGCGACGAAGTCTCGCTCATGAGCAACAGGGGGCTTAAACCCAAAGACCTGCATCTTGCCCAAAGCATTATTGAGGAAAACAGGGAATTAATAGTAAGCGAATGGATTAAAATACACGGCAAATAATTAAATAGTTCAAAAAATGAAAGCGAAAAGAATTTGGTTTGAAGACAGCAAGATTTATATGGAAGATCATAATGGACGTATTCTGTGGCAATCCATGCTGTATTATAGCCGTTTGAACGAAGCCACCGACGAAGAAAGGAACACTTACGAACTCGGACATTTCGGGATTCGCTGGGAAACTATCGATGAAGATATTTCGTACGAAAGTTTCGAGTACCCGAATCCCGAACCGACCGACTTCGCACGGTTCTTTATGCTTCATCCCGAACTGAATGCAATGGCTATCGCCCACCGATTGAATATCCCGCAAAACGTGATGGCTTCGTATCTGTGCGGAATCAAGAATCCTTCGCCCGAAAAACTCCGTGAAATAGAAACCGCCATCCGCGAAGCGGGAAAACAGCTGTGCGAATTGCAAACAGATACATTTCAGCCGGCCACCTGAACCTTGTATCCGAGAGCGCGGGCTTTGTCGGCGATTTTTTCCAAATCTTCCTTCGAGACCTTTTGCAAATCGGGAGCGGGCGTATCGCGGTCGATACTGTAAATCGTTATTTCCTTCGGATTTATTTCTTTGACTGCTTTGAGCCAGGCTTCTACTTCCTCGTCGGAAGTATTATCGATCTTTTGTCCCCGATATTCGCCGCGTAAGAACATGGTTTGCAGAATCATATTTCCCTCGAAAGCCTTCAATTTTTCCACTGCGAGGGCTACGGAATAATCTCCCTGCGGACAGTTCATCCGTTCGACGGTTTCGTCTCTTCCGCCGTCGAGTTTCAAGATTGCGCGGTCGGCTTTTCGCAGAGCCTCGAAAACCTTTTCACGATGAACAAAAGTAGCGTTCGACAGCACGCAGACTTTCGCTTTCGGAGCGTAAGCGTCGCGCAATTCTACGACGTCGCTCATTATTTCGGCAAATTCGGGATGCATAGTTGGTTCGCCGTTTCCCGAAAAGGTGATTGCATCGGGCGAACCGTTGCTCTCGTTCATTTCTTTTAGGCGGATTTCCAGCGCTCTACGTATTTCGATACGCCGGCCAAAACGTGGACGCGAAACGCTACCGTTCCAGCCACATTCGCAATAAATACAGTCGAAATTACATAGTTTGCTGTCCACAGGCAAAAGATTTATCCCCAGCGAAACTCCCAGCCTGCGACTTTTTACAGGCCCGAATACAATGTCGTCGAATAATATACTCACTTATCACATTTTTTAATCGGCTGCAAAGATAAATGAATTATGAATTAAGAATTAAGAGAAATCAATCTTTGTGAAGATTTAGGATTTAAATCCAAAATAAAATGGCGTTTATCACTTTCCGAAGAGTCTTTAAGGCTTCGTAAACTTGATTGTAGATTGTTCGCGGCGAGGCCGAGAGTATTGTAGCTATTTCCTCGTAATTCTTATTCTCAAAAAACTTTAGCCGGATTATCTCTAACTGTCTTGGAGTTAGTTTTTTCAAAGCCTGACGGACTTTTTCGCGATTTTCCTCCTCAGTCTGCGAAAGTATAAGCAAATCCTCGTAGGAGGGACAGGGAAATTCGGTAAATTCTATGCTCTGTGTCTGACGTTGAGAGACCTGCTTCAGTATGCGGCGGCGTACTATGGTGCGCAGATACTGAGCCGGTTGGCGTATATCGAAACGTGTACGGTTTATCCAGAGTTCAATAAAGGTTTCGTGAATAACATCTTTAACCAGATTCCTGTCGGAGCAAAGTTTAAGTCCGTAAACAAATAGCGGCTGGCAGTATTGACGATACATTTCCTCGAATGCGTCAATCTCTCCCAGAGCTATACGTTTCCATAAGGCGTCGTGCAAATTCATCTTCCGAAGTTTTCAAAATGCGGCTGCAAATGTAGAGATTAAAATCGATTGTGGTCGGAACAGAAAAATTTTTTCCCTTTTTATCCGGTAAAAATAGCATCGCGGATGCTCTTATATGTGAAATACGATGTTATGAATTTGAATTATTCGACATATAAACCGGAGGATTTTGCCTCAAATGAGTCGTACCTGAACTACTTCTTCGGTACGAAGGACGCCGATATTGCTTTCTGGAAGAGATGGATAGAACAGCATCCCGAAAAAGCTGCCGATATAAAGGCCGCCGATGAATTGATTGCCCTGCTTTCGCTGCAAATGCCAAAAAATGAGTTCGAAAAAGAACTCAAAAGAACTATCTCGATAGTAACTATGTTGCACAAAAGCAACTATCAGCAACAGAATGGCGCAAAAATAAAACATCCGAAGAGGAAATTCCGCACAATTGCTGTGGCAGCGGCAGCCTGTGCGATTCTTTTGGCCGGATTTCTGCTGACAAGAAACTCGGAAACAAAGCAGATCAGCGATAAGGATCTGTTTGCAGGTACGGAGGTCGTCAGGATAAAATCGAACGAGGTGAAGACAGTACAACTTGACGATGGTTCCGTAGTGCGTCTCTCGCCGGGCGCAATGCTCACTTATCCAAGCAAATTCGATGGCGCTAAACGCGAAGTGTATCTTGCCGGCGAAGCTTTATTTGAGGTCAGTCGCGACGAAGCCCGTCCCTTTTTCGTGTACTGCGGAAACCTTGTTACCCACGTTCTGGGCACAAGTTTCATAGTAAAAGCCGACCCCGCAAGCGAAAGAATTGTAGTAGAAGTAATCACAGGTAAGGTCGAAGTGTCGGAAAATATAAGCTCCCGAAAAGCCCTGCCTTCGACCTTGCACGTAAGTACAGGTGTGATACTTACGCCTAATCAGAAGGTGATTTACTCTCCCGACGCAGGACAATTTGAAACCTGTCTGGTGAACGACCCCGCAATCGTGGCGCATGAATATGCCGATACCAGCGCTGTAATCCACGACAAAGTGAATATCCCCGAAAATATCTTCGTTTTTGAAGCGGTTACTTTAGATGTAATCCTTTCTGACTTGAAGACAGCTTATAACATAGATATAGTGGTCGAAAACTCAAATATACTCAACTGCCACTTTTCCGGCGATATATCCGACATGAATCTATATCGTAAGTTAGACCTCATCTGCAAAGCCCTTAATTATTCCTACGAAGTAAAGGGTACTAACATACTTATCAGAGGAAAAGGTTGCTCAAGCGATTGAGATGATTGGTGTTAAAACTGTGATGCGAACAATTAATTTAATTATATCTTTAAACAATTTAATGATTATGAAATACCCAAGAAACAGAGCTTTACGTATATTGCCCGCTCTTTGCCTCTTTACTGTTTTTATTTTTCTGTCTTTCTCGCTGTATGCAGGCGATTTGTCGGGACAAGCTTTTAAGGCCGAATATTCTATCAATGTAAAGAACAGGCAATTGTCTGACGTTCTACTGTCTATCAGTAAACAGACCGGAGTTGAATTTCTCTTCAGTCCCGAAGGAATTAATTCCGATAGAAAGGTACATTATTTGGCCGAAAAACGATCTGTACGTCAATTCCTTGAAGAAGATCTAAACCAATTCGGAATTAGCTACGAAGTGATTAGCGATGAAAAGATTCTGCTTCATCCTCTGGCTCAAACGCCAACAGCTAAAACCATCGACGAAAACCTGCAAAGCAAAGCGATCAACGAGTTGATTATCACCGGAAAAGTTACTACCGCCTCAGGAGAAGCTATTCCCTTTGTGTCGATACATGAAAAAGGAAAAGAAAACGGCGCTTTCACCCGAAACGACGGAACTTATTCGATATCAGTATCCGAAAGCAAAGCCATTTTAGTCTTTAGCAGCGTAGGATTCGTCTATCAGGAAATAGCCGCCGATGGCAGAACGGTGATAGACCTTGTTCTTGACGAAGATGTAAACGAAATCGACGAAGTGGTAGTAATAGGCTATGGATCTGTAAAAAAGAGAGATCTCACCGGTGCTGTGTCTTCGGTAAAAGCCAGCGATTTGAACCTCACCGCAGCTACTTCTATCGGACATGCGCTTCAAGGTAAGGCTGCCGGACTTAGCGTTATCCAAAATAGCGCACAACCCGGCGGAGGTTTGGATGTGTTGATTCGAGGAGCCGGTTCGGTCAATGCAAGCAACCGTCCTTTATATATAGTTGATGGTTTTCCTATCTCGACTCCGGATGTTATCGGAAGCAATAACAATAAACTTGACGCAGGTACTCAAGGTGTTCTGAACTTTTTAAATCCTAATGACATCGCTTCAATAGAAATTCTCAAAGACGCTTCTGCTACTGCCATATTCGGATCAAGAGCCGCCAATGGTGTGGTGCTTATCACCACAAAACGAGGAGCCGAAGGGCGAGCTATTGTCAATTTCTCTGCCTCTTACGGCATACAAAAATCAACCGATATGTACGACGTTCTCGGATTAAAAGAGTGGATGAAGGAAAAAAATACAGCCTCGTGGGATTTGTGGATATACAATAATAGAGTGTATCCCTACGGAACTCGAACCCTCGAAGAGGCTATGGCTATGCCTGTAAACGGTGTGGCTTACTCGATGCCATACACCGATACTCAAATAGATAACGCTGGCGAAGGTACCGATTGGCTATCGCTGGTTACTCGCACCGGCGCTATAAAACAATACAACCTGAGCTTGCAGGGAGGAAATTCGGGAACAAAGTATCTCGCCTCGGGAAACTATTATGACCATCAAGGAATAATCAAAAACTCGAACATGCGACGTTATACCGGCAAATTTAACTTCGACCAGAACATAAGCAAATATGTAAAAGTATCGATGAACCTCACAGCCACGCGGCTCGACAATGATAACACCCCGCTTGGAGCTGGACAGTGGGAAAATTCGGGACTAATCAGAGCAGCAGTACAAATGGGGCCACACATTGCAGCTGTAAACGAAAACGGAGAATATCCAATCAATCCGCTTTTACCAACTCAGCCAAACCCTTACTCTCTGCTTGAAGTAACCGACCGTACGGTTATGGATCGGCTACTTGCTAACGGAAGCATAATAGTTGAACCCATCAAAGATTTAACCCTAAAGCTCAGCGCTGGAATCGACCGCTCGCACCAAGAACGTAATACTTACATGCCTAAAAGCACTCTGCATGGAAATCTGCAAAAAGGCGTCGCTACAATCAATCAAAATAACAACGAACAATATCTCTCCGAAATAACTGCTAACTATAACTTCACGATTGGAAAGGATAACAAATTTGCTGTGCTTGCCGGATATTCCTATGAACGGTTTATCTCGAACGGAAACAATGCTGGCAATAACAATTTCACTACCGACGGTTTCCTTTGGAACAATCTAAACGCAGGAGCAGGAAATAAAACCGTAGGTTCATATTCGTCCGAAAATAAATTAGTATCTTTCTTCGGACGAGTGAATTACACCCTGATGGATAGATACCTTTTGACCCTGACCCTGCGAAGCGACGGAGCAAGCGTATTTGCTCGTAATCATAAATGGGGATATTTTCCCTCAGTTGCTGCCGGATGGGACTTGTCGTCGGAAAAATTCATGCTCTTTGCAAAGGATTATCTAAACCTCTTAAAACTACGTGTAAGCTACGGACAAACAGGTAACTCGGATATAGGCAGCAACGCCTTTGCTGCATATTATCCTAATCCGGCATGGGCTACTTTAAATAATGAACGTCAAATAGGAGTATTTCCATCGCGTCTCGAAAATCCAAACTTAAAGTGGGAGACCACTACCGAATTTAATATCGGATTGGATGTCTCGATATTCAAAAACAAAATAGCCGCTTCATTTGAGTATTACAGCCGTGTTATTTCGGATTTGCTTAATATGAAAGCGCTAAACGCCTATAACGACATAAGTTTTGTGATGGCAAACATAGGAAAAACCCAAAGCAAAGGTTTTGAAATCACTTTAAATACAAAAAACTTTACGCGCAAAAACTTCTCATGGTCAAGCGATTTCACCTTTACTATGTATCGCGACAAGTGGCTTGAACGCACGCCCGATTGGAAGCCCTCGGTTTACGAAAGAGAAAACGACCCTGTGCGTCCAATATATTCTCGCATAGCAGGATCGATTTTGCAGGCGGGCGAACAAACGCCTATCTCGCAGCCCGACCTCATTCCGGGGCAAATAGCTATACACGACATAGATGGATATGTAAGAGATACCGACGGAAACCCCGCCGTCGATCAATTCGGCCGTTTCATGCTGACCGGAGCTCCCGACGGAACGATTGACGACGCCGATACCCGACTTCTTGGTACCTCCGACCCGGGTTTTATACTTGGACTGAGCAATAGCTTTAAATTTCGCGGATTCGACCTTGCTTTCAACATCTACGGAATGTTCGACAGAATTATGGAAGACCCAACCAGAATGGCTTATGGCGTATCGGCCTACGGAATTGCTCAATACGGATACAACGAACTGCGAAGTACTCTAAACCGATGGACGCCAAGCAAACCTTCAAACTCCGACCCAAGCTCTTTCTTTGTAGATTCGAGATACGGATATGGAAACTTCTTCTACGAAAAAGCCTGGTTCATACGTTTACAAAATATCTCAATAGGATACACTTTGCCAAAAACAGTCTTGTCGAAAGTCATAACGCATCTGCGCATACACATCGACGCTAACAACCTTTTGGTTATAACCCCATATAGAGGCCTCGACCCCGAAACCGATTCTTACACGGCTGCATACCCTAATGCCCGAACTTTTACTGCGGGCATCGAAATACAATTCTGAAACAAAACATAAAATCAACTAAGATGAATAAATTTATGAAATTTTTGCTGATATGCTTAATCACGCTAAGCGCGGCAAGCTGCTACGGAGATCTTGAACCTGTCAGCTATAACGAAATCAATCCCTCGATCTTTCCAAAGACCGAAGAGGATCTTAAATCCTTAGTACTCTCATGCTATTACCCTTTAAGAGGAAGCTGGTGGGACGGTATCAATTCCACTTCGGAACGCGGACAAATGTTTGTAAACGACGCATGTACCGAAACCATGTCCGGCAAATTCGGAGCGCAGAAATTATGTTCCGAATTGTCGTTCAACGAAACCAGCAGTGAGGTTACATACTTCTACTATACACGCGAAGAACCATACGGATTTAGCAACAAAATCAGCAGATGCACCCTTATAAAGGATGCGATAGACAATAGCGCTCTCAGCGATGAAAAAAAGCAGCGCTACGCCGCCGAAGTATGCTGCGCACGCGCCTTTTTGTCGTACATTCTTTTTGATATGTACGGCCCCTTAGTAATAGCGCCGCTCGAAACCTTGAAAAACCCTCTCGACGAAACCCCGCTGCCGCGTTTAACTAACGAAGCCATGGTGAAATTCATAGAAGACGACCTGCTATACGCCGCTCAGCATCTACCGGCTCCCCGACAGGCCGAGTACGGCAAATTCAGCAAAGGCCTTGCCAACATGCTATTGATAAGGCTTTACCTACACGAAACCGTACACCACAAGGCATACTATAATAAAGTAGATTCGATAGCGCGTGAAATGATGACCCCTGCCTACGGATACTCGCTTATGCAGGATTATCCCTCGCTCTTTGAATTTCGTGGCCAAACAGCAGCTAATACCGAATATATCTTTGTGATTCCCTGCAATTACGAAGGCACAAGTCAGAATCAATGGCACATGATGGCAATGCCGCCCGACATCGACGGCCCAGTAAAAGGCTGGGGAACGCATCAAAGCACCTGGTATTTCTTCGACTCCTTCGAGGACGGCGATACAAGACGTACTTACTTAATAGACTCTTACAGAACAGTAGAAGGAACCCTGGTTAATCGTAATAACCCCGGACAAACAATGGATCTTGGTCCGATTCCTCAAAAATACGAAATGGATCCTGCTGTAAGTTCCAACGCTGGATTTACTGACCTCGACATTGTAATGTATCGCTACGCCGACGTAATCCTTTCTCTGGCTGAGGCCATAGTAATGAAACCCGGAGGAAGCGTAACTCAGGAAGCAGTAGATCTCTTAAACACTATCAGAAATCGTGCAGGATTGAGCGCTAATCAAAAAACCTTAGCCGACTTTCCGACTAAGGAAACTTTCATTGATCAGCTATTACTTGAACGTTCGCACGAGTTCTGGTGTGAAAACGGTCAGTACCGTGCAGACCTTATTCGATTCGACAAACTGTATGATAGAGTAATGACCCTCAACAACGGTGTAGCGCCTTATGCAAGTCGCGAAAAATACCTCTTCCCCTTACCGCTTTCGGTAATAGTGGACGGAAAAGGACTTGTTCATCAAAATCCGGGATACACACAGTAGTTATTAATGATGAATTATTAATGATGAATTACTACTGATGCGTTAAAAATTTGAATTAAATAAGTCCAATTGTTCTTTGGGATTTTGATTTGAATTGACATGGAAGTCGGATAGCAGTTCTCTTATTGGAGTTTTGTCGAAAACGGATATG
>JAITGD010000120.1 GCA_031280885.1 Prevotellaceae bacterium
TTTTATTCCTTATATCTAACTATTTAATTTCTTCTAAATTTCGTAATCCCGCAAAGGGATTTTTTTCTCCCACAAAGGGATTTTTTTTCTCCCACAAAGGGCACAAAGCACACAAAGTTTTCTCTTTCTATCGTAATCTTTTTCCGTGTAGAGTAGAGCGAGAAGGCTAACGAATATAGTCTTCCCGCCCTACTCTACTGATTTTAGTATGATTCATTTTTATATTGAACGGTTGAATATTTCGTATCAATACAAGACATTACAGCGCCTTCTCGCGAGTCGTGCGAGAACTTGTATAAACGCTTGAAGGGCAAAGTTTGCATTGTTTTTTATTATCGTTTTATCTGTGTATAAGGCTACTTATAATGTCGCCGCAAATATAGACATATTTTTTAATAGTGAGTATTGGGTATGAATGGAGAATTTTCAATTTTCAATTTAATTCCTCTGTCGTATGCAACAATTTTATAAATTTGCGCAATTTTAAAGTCGATATCGTTATACGAACATGATTACGTTTATTAACTGTTTAATCGGAATTTTCTTGGAAATATTCGTAAAGCCCAATATCGGCAAACTGATATATAATTATAAATTGTAACGCAATAAATCAATATCATGCATCAAAATCAGATAGAATATTACGATTCTCTGCGCGAAGAACATAAACAGATATTACAGGCTGCCGCCCTGAAAACATCTTTTTATCTCGATTATGGCTTGCAAGAGATAGTCAATTATTTATGCAAAAAACAGTTTCCCTCAAAAGTCCTTATGCCGATTCTCGACAATGCCGTAGAACATGGACTGTTTTCCAAACGACATGATTGGCAAATAAGATATACCGTTTCTGCCGATTTTTTTGCATTTGTGTTTCCGAAAATCAATATCAATCAGGTATTGTGGGATAAAGTTACCCGACGTTCGTTCAGTATAACCGTCTATGAACTGTTTAGAAACTGCTTGTATGCTCTGATGTATCAGCCCGAACATTATAAGGACGCCGAAAAGAGATTGTTTGCAGCTACGAAAATGAACAGGTTCATACCGGAATACTTCTGTGCTGTAATTGAAGACGAAAATTACAGCAAGTACCTGAACAAAATCTCAAAAGAGATGTACCACGAGATTGTTTCCCATGTAATACTGTCGGCGATGAACGAACTTACGCCTTGGGACGAGATGATCCGCCGAATCGCAAAAATAGAAACGCAGTCGGGTTGTTCAGGACTGATACAGCACAGCGGAATTGAAATCAACAAGAATCTCTGGAACGGAAATATCGACAAAGCCATAGCACTTAAAAGTAATATTTTATACCTTCATGCAATCAGGTCTCTGATTAAGGGCAATGTGAAAGAATCGCTTTTGCTTTTCAAAAGAGCAATCAAAGACCAAGGCTTAGCACAAAACAAATCGCCATTGCCCGAAAGTTTCCCTGCTACATATTTTTATGTCATTGTATTGTTGTTATCGGATGCTTCAGTCTATGTGCCCGTTTTTCGGAAGATTGTGCAAATGTTACACAAAAATTCGGATTTCAGTTTTCACTACATGTTTATCGCCATCGCCTGCGATACGCTGAACGAGGAAAAAAGCAAACTGTCGGGACTGAAAACCATAATGAAAAGCGATATTCTCCGCAGCGAAGTCAACGCCGCTTCATTGACAAATCTTGTTATCTATTATCTCGTTGGCGAAAACATAGACGAACAGCATGTGTCGCAGGTTTACAATATCGTGAAAACTGCCGCCGATGCGGGTTATTTGCTGCTTGCATACGAGGCGGCTTTTGTGGCGACAAAATGGTTTAACGACGATAAAATAAACAATCTGTATGCGGATTTATCAATAAAACTCAATTATCAACCCGCCATTTCGCAAATCTACCGTCAGGAAGATTGGGAAAAATCGCTGAATCTCCTGCTGGGAATCAAATCGAAAACAACAAAAAGTGTCGAAAATAAAACACGTGTGGTATATTATTTCAATCCGAAATATGAAAATATTCAGCCTGTTTTGCAAACACGACAAATAAGAGGATGGTCGAAAGGACGTAACATCGCCATGAAAACTTTTCACGACGCCAATATCCCCGACATGTCCGACCAAGACCTTCGCATCTCAAAACACGTTAAGGTTATTTCGAATTACTACGATACAAGCTACTCTTTCGATGAAAATGTATTTGTCGATCTGGTTGGACATCCGTATATCTTTCTGGAAAACGCAAACGATACTCCGGTAGAATTTATCGCCGCCCAAATAATTGTATCGGTAAATAAAGTACCGAAAGGCTACCAGATTGTTACCAACCTGAAAAATGTCAATACAAAGCTCTTTCTCGAGAAGGAAACCAATACCCGATACAAGGTCTATAACCTTACCGATACCCAATTACGCATCATTAATATCGTCAACGAACAGAAACTTGTTATACCCGAAAGCAGCAAAGAGAAAATAGTACGGCTGCTGGGAACGCTTAGTGTCGAAGGATTTACTGTTCATTCCGACCTTGTAGCCTCTCAAAGCACAAGCATGGCAGTGCAAGAGACGCCCGCAGATTCGCGTATTCGCGTGCAGCTGCTGCCTTTTGGAGACGGATTGAAAGCCGAACTTTTCAGCAAACCCTTTGGCGAAAAACCGCCGTACTGTAAACCCGGAATGGGAGGAAAAGTGCTGATTTCACACGAAAACAACGTACAGTTGCAAGTAAAACGCGATCTGAAACAGGAAATCGAAAACGAAAGGATTTTGCTTAACGATATTCAAAGCCTCGAAGGTTTGAACGAAAACGATGGTCTTTTCTCGTTCAGCAACCCGACAGATTCGCTGGATTTGCTCGATATTCTTATCCGGCATCAGGATATTAGCGTAGTAGAATGGCCCGAAGGCGAAAAATACAAAATACGCGGCACGGCAAGTATCGGTAATCTGAAAATCAATATAAAAACCGGAATAGAATGGTTTGAACTGCACGGAGAATTTCGCGTGGACGAAAACATTGCGCTGACACTACAGCAACTCCTGAGCATGACGGAAAAAAGTCATAATCGCTTTATCGAACTCAACTCCGGCGAATTTCTGGCGCTGAGCAACCGTCTGAAAAAACAGTTGGACAGGCTGCGTCTGTTTTCGGGAAACAACAAAAACCATATCCAGCTCAACAAGTTTGCATCCGTAGGCATGAGCGACTTTTTCGACGAAATGGAAAACGTGAATGCCGACAAACAATGGCAAGCGTTCCGAAACAAAATTAAGGAAACGAAAGTCGAAAACACTCCCGTTCCCGCCGGTTTGCAGGCAGAATTGCGCTCGTATCAGGAAGATGGTTTCCGATGGATGGCGCGTCTGGCAGAATGGAACGGCGGCGCGTGTCTGGCAGACGATATGGGCTTGGGAAAAACAATACAGACACTTGCTATCTTGCTTCATCGCGCATCGCTGGGAGCGGCTCTGGTGGTTTGTCCCGTTTCAGTGATTGGAAACTGGGTGAACGAAGCCGAAAGGTTTGCGCCAACGCTACGGTTTAAAACACTTGGAATAAACACCGGAAACCGCAAGGAAATCCTACAGTCGCTCGAAGCGGGAAATGTGCTGGTAACAAGTTACGGACTGTTGCAGTCGGAAGAAAAACTCTTCGCCGAACAGGAATTTGCAACCGTTGTGCTCGACGAGGCGCACGTGATTAAAAACTACGCCACAAAAACCTCAAAAGCCACAATGCAGCTCAAAGCCGGTTTCCGTGTAGCGCTAACCGGTACGCCGCTGCAAAACCATCTGGGCGAAATATGGAATCTGTTCAATTTTATCAACCCCGGACTGCTTGGCAGCTTACAGCATTTTACCGATTCGTTTGTCAAATCGGGAAACGAACAGTCGAGAAAACATTTGAAGAAAATGATTTCCCCTTTCATCCTTCGTCGCACGAAATCGGCTGTGCTTGACGAACTACCGCCCAAGACCGAAATCATAAAAAAGATAGAACTTTCGACCGATGAAATGGCGTTTTACGAAGCGCTCCGCCGTAAGGCTCTTGAAAATTTGGCAAATGCCGACGAATCCAAGCATCTGCAAGTTCTGGCGGAAATCACCAAGTTGCGTCAGGCGAGTTGCAATCCGCTTTTGATTGACCCGAATATAGAAATCCCGTCGTCGAAACTTGCTACTTTTCTCGATATTGCAAACGAACTGATAGAAAATAATCATCGTGCATTAGTGTTCAGTCAATTTGTAACTCATCTTGCCATTGCACGGAAAGAACTCGACAAGCGGGGAATTAAATATCAATACATCGACGGCTCAAGTTCGCAAGCCGAACGCGAGCGTAACGTAAAAAAATTCCAGAGCGGCGAAGGCGAACTCTTCCTTATCAGCCTCAAAGCAGGCGGCTTGGGCTTGAATCTCACCGCTGCCGATTATGTCATTCATCTCGACCCATGGTGGAATCCTGCCGTCGAAGATCAGGCTTCCGACCGCGCTCACCGCATCGGACAGCAACGCCCCGTAACTATTTATCGTCTTGTTGCAGAGAACACCATCGAAGAAAAAATCATTCAGCTGCATAATCAGAAGCGCGACCTTGCCGAACAACTGCTCGAAGGTAGCGACATGGCTGCACGACTGTCCGTAAACGAAATGATTAAATTGATACGCGAAGGCGTCATTCTCGGAAAATGATTTTTAGCAGAAGGCAGAATAGCAGAAGGCAGAAAGCAGAAGGCAGAAAGCAGAAGGCAGAAGGCAGAAGGCAGAAGGCAGAAAGCAGGGTGCATTTCAGACTGTCGCAGTATGCTTTGTCCCGCAGGGACAACACTTTATTAACCGGTGGCTTCAGCCACCGGACAGGATACGCACACAAGCCAGCCAAGTCCCGCAGGGACGGCACTTTATTAACCGTATGCTTTAGCTTACGGAGAAACGATACATGCCCCTCCATACAGTCCCGCAGGGACGGCACTTGAAAACAACTATATTAAGTGTCGTCCCTGCGGGACTTTGGTATGGTGTGTATGTCTGCCATCCGTAAGCTAAAGCATACGGTTAATAAAGTGTCGTCCCTGCGGGACTTGGCATACGCAA
>JAITGD010000208.1 GCA_031280885.1 Prevotellaceae bacterium
CTTAGCTTCGACCATCCTTCGACCAAAGTTTCTTTGACCGAAATTGTTTCCAAAAGTCCAAAAGTCCAAAAGTCCAAAAGTCCAAAAGTCCAAAAGTCCAAAAGTCCAAAAGTCCAAAAGTCCAAAAGTCCAAAAGTCCAAAAGTCCAAAAGTCCAAAATAATTACTACTTTTGCGAAGTATTTCGTATGTATTATTATATAAGGTATGCAAGGTGAATAAATCGAGTGAACGGATATGTCTTTTTTTGATTTTTGCTGTATTTGCAATAGGTTGCTCAACAAAGCGTAATACCTTTGTTTCGAGGCAATATCATGATGTAACCGCATATTTCAATGTGCTGTTCAACGGACGCGACAGCTATAACAAAGCCGCTAAGCGCGTCGAAGCTATGGAACCCGAAGCTTTCGACGAAATATTACCGGTGTTTGCGTTTGAATATCAACAGGCGCCAGGCACTGTGGTTGGCGAAATGCAACGTGCTATTGATAAGGCTAATAAAACCATTCAAAAACATTCAATCACAGTAAAACCCAAGAACAAAAAAGGAATGTCGCGCGAACAGCGGGAATTTTATAACAAACGGGAATTCAATATCTTTATTGATGACGCTCAATTGCTGACCGGAAAATCAAACCTCTATCTGCACGAGTATTCCTTAGCTGAAGAAAAATTTATCTTCATAAACTCTGAATATCACGGAGAAGAAAGCACTTATGAGGCGCGGCTTTGGCAGGCGGTAGTCGATGTCAGAACTCAAAAATACACCGAAGCCGAAGATAAATTGCGCTCGCTGAACGCTAACCGGAAATTTCCCGACAAGCTGCGGCCTCTGCTCGAGGCTGCATACGCCGATTTGTATATCAAACAAAAAAAATATCCCGAAGCAATAAAATCGCTGAAAAAGGCTTTGGAGAAGACCGGTAAAAAAACCACGAAAATAAGGTATTACTACATTATAGCTCAATTGAATCAACGAATCGGCAACAAGGCCGAAGCTTTGGAATACTATTCTAAAGTGTTGAAAAAGAATCCACCATATTTTACTGCTTTCAATGCGGAAATGGCAATGGCTTTTTCATACGATTCGACAAATCGAGGCGCAAACATCCGTAAAACTCTCGAAAAGGCTTTGAACGACCAACGAAACGACGAATATCACGACCAAATATATTACGCTCTGGCAAAAATCGAGGAATCAAGCGGCAATCCGACAAAAGCCGCCGAACTTTATCGCAAATCCATAAGCGTCGGAGGAACAAATAGCCGTCAAAAAGGTCAATCGTACTTAGCCTTAGCTGATTACTATCTGAAAAAGCCCGATTATGTGAAAGCATATCTCTGTTACGACAGCGCCGCGCGCACTCTGAGTCCCGAACATTCGATGCACGAAGTAGCAACATCAAACGCCTTGAAACTTCGTAAATTAGCTGTAAATATCCAAACGGTTCAACGCGAGGACAGCTTGCAGCGTCTGGCTCTGATGCCTGAAAACGAGCGCAATAGAATTATCGACGAAAAGGTCAAAAAAGCGGAAGAAAGCAAACGTGCTGAACAAAACGAAGAACAGCGAATGTTGCAATCGCGCGTGCAGGCCGACAGAAACGCTCCTTTAGACCGTGCCGCGCAACAGGCTTCCGGTCAATGGTATTTCAATAATACAACGGCTCTTACTCTGGGACGCAGCGATTTTGAAATGCGCTGGGGAAAACGAAAACTCGAAGATAATTGGCGACGACGCGACCGTAGTGTGCATGTCCAAAACGCTTACGACGAGCTATATGCCGATGAGGAGGTTTTTAAGGAAGATTTGCCGGAAAATCCAGAAAATCAGAATAAAACAGACAAGGAAAAACTTCAGGCAAACATTCCCGTTGGCGACGAAGCTAAACGGATGTCCGACGAAAAAATCGCACATGCTATGTTCAACATCGGCGAAGCGTATCGCGATGATTTGAAAGACTTTCCGGCGTCAATCAAGGCAATGGAAGATCTCAATACAAGATTTCCGGAAAATTCCATGCAAACCTCATCTTATGTAGCTTTATACGAGCTATTTACGCGAATAGGAGAGAATGATCGCGCTGCATATTACAAAAATCTGATGCTGACAGCATATCCTAACGATCCGCAAGTGCTGGCCACAACCGATCCGGCTTATGCGGATCGAATGAAAACTCAGGAAGAGGCTGAAAGTGCGAATTTTAACCAAATCGTTACTCTATACTCGTCGAACCGAAAGGCGGAAGCACATAGCGCCGCCGCCGGCGAACTGAGTAAAAATCCGAAGGGACGACTTGCTCCGCAATACGCTCTGTTACTTGCTATTTCGGACGATTATGCCGGTAACGCCGGCAAATATAAAAACGCGCTCGAAGCCATAATCGCTCAATATCCTAAAAGCGCCGCCGCAGGTTCAGCAAAAACACTGTTGGAAGAATTGTCAATCAATGAAATAGCTCTCGTCGCTCAAAATAAACCGGAAGAGCAAAAACAGGAGCAGCAACAACAACAAAAACCTGTACAACAGGATGATAAAACGGCAAAGCCACAATCTTCGGAATATTCAAAAGACGAAGGCGCGCACTTTTTTATAGTAGTGCTGGATGCTAAAGAAAATGTTAATAAGCTGCAATTCAATGTAGTAAATTTCAATGCAGATCAATATTTGAACAATAACTACAATGTGGAAACGGTCGATTTCGACACGAATAAACTCCTGATATGCGGGAAGATGAAGGATAAAAAGGAAGCCATCGCATATTACCGCAAAATCACGAGCGATGGAAAGGTTTTTAAGGACCTTTCCATCGACGGTTATGCTCATTTTGTCATCTCCGAAACCAACCTAAAGCTCTTCCAAGAGCTGAAATCACCCTTGGATTATGCCATGTTCTTCAACGAAAACTATTTTTAATTCCTCTGTAAATGAGTATTTTATCAAAAAGTTTAAAAATATTTCTTCAAATAGGCATTGTATATCAAAAAAAAGTACGAAATTTGCACCCGCTAAAAGCTCCGGTCAAACGAGTTTTTTAGCCTTTAAATAAGTGATTGTTAGATAGATAAAATGTAATTATGTCGAGAATTTGTCAAATAACGGGAAAGGAGGTATCGGTAGGTAACAACGTATCTCACTCAAATAGAAGAACTAAACGCGAGTTCAAGCCAAATCTTCATACTAAACGTTTTTGGTTGGAGGAAGAAAAGCGCTTCGTTACACTGAAAGTATCGTCGGCCGGAATGAGAACTATTAATAAAATCGGACTGAAAAAAGCCTTGGAAAAGGCTAAGGCCGCAGGTATTATAAACACATATTGAATAAATTAAGAAATTTATGGCAAAGAAAGGTAATAGAGTTCAGGTAGTTCTTGAATGTACTGAACAAAAGGAAAGCGGAGTGCCGGGGATGTCGAGGTATATAACCACTAAAAATAAGAAAAATACACCCGACAGGCTGGAACGCAAAAAATACAATCCCTGTTTGAAAAGGGTAACTGTTCATCGCGAAATAAAATAAAACTTTTTAATACATGGCAAAAAAAACGGTAGGTAAGGTTAGAACCGGTTCGGGTAAAACGATGACTCGTTGCATCAAAATGGTGCGTACCGAAAAATCCGGTGCATATTCCTTCAAAGAAGAAATGGTTTCTAACGAAGAAGTTAAGAATTTTTTCGCAGATAAATCATAGCGACTTTCGGTCGCAATCGTTGGGGTAAGTCTTATACGACCAGCTCCCTCCGAATCCTCCAGGGTCGGAAGGCAGCAAAGGTAGGTGGTTGTAGCGGTGCGATATAAGTAGCTTACCCTTTTTTTAAAAAACAAGGCGCGGTAGCTCAGATGGTTAGAGCGCATGATTCATAATCATGAGGTCTCCGGTTCAATCCCGGATCGCGCTACTTAACAGAGAATCAAGATTACAAGAATCAAGAGCCAAGATTACAGGAATCAAGAGCCAAGATTATAGGAATCAAGAGCCAAGGCAGCCTGCGTAGCAGTCTTGGCTCTTGATTCCTATAATCTTGGCTCTTGATTCCTGTAATCTTGATTCCTATAATCTTGGTTCTTCCTCTTCATTCGTCATTTCAAGTTCATCCTCAGTGAAGCTTTTTTCGTTTATGTTTGCTTCGATTGCTTCGTCGGCAATGCTCTCATTATCAGGGAGCCATTTTTCAGGTTCGTCTTTTTTTAGATAATCGCGCATCCGGATTGCAAGTTCGATATGTTCGCCTTTTTGTTGCCAAAACCAATCATCTTCAAGTCTTTCTTTCACTTTGATAAGCGATTCACAATTTGCTTTTCGGAATATTTCGCGCAAATCTTCGTGGTCAAAAATGTCAGAATAGAGGAATGTTGTCAATTTGTCGAGACCTAAGTATTGAGTATCAAGTTTTTTCAGACCAAATTGAGTATAAAGTAATGATCCTTCGGGAGTTCCTGTATTTGTCAGCAGTAAAAATGTGTGTATCAATATTCCATCCTCCTGTATGCTTACCACCAGATAGCCAACTTTGACCTCGTACATCCAATATTCAATCAAAAGTTCGCCGGTTCGCATCCTTATGATAGGATGTTTTGTAACTATGGAACCAATCAAATCGCGCTGAATGATAGCAGGATACACACAGCCAAGTCGTTCTTCGAGACGGTTCAGCGCGTGCAGGGTGGCATATACAGGCAAGGCTTTCTTTGCCCAAGCTCCCTTGAATCCAAAATGAGATGGAGGTAATTCAATTGTAGTAAGCACGTTATGATTATCGTCGAAAGGATCATCACTGTGTATGACAATCGAGAGACGTACACCGCGACGAGTTTCGGAGCTTCCCCTCAGCTTTATCTTCTTGTATTCGGGCATGATAGGGATGATCTGCATGGTGCGTAACATGGTGGCGCTGGGCAGAGAAGAGGCGCTTGCGAAGGTGCCGGCGCGATGAGCGGTATGCCAGTCGCATACAGCATTATAGAGTACATGACGCATGTCGCTCATTGTGAATGAAAGAACTACACGAATTTCTTGCATAACCTTTTGAAATTCAACCTCACGATCTTCCTTGCCTTCTTCAAATCTAATGTACCACTCCTCCCCCAGAAATTGCTCGATGAAGATCGAAAATTTGTCGATACCGTTTACCGGAATGAGCGCTATTTCAAGCGGAAACACTAATTGTATGTAGTCGCGCATCGATACCTCAGGGCCGCCTTTGTAGAGAGACAGTTTTTCATCCATCAGGATACATCTCATGTTCATGTCGGCAAATTCGCGGATTTTCTTAGGAACTTTCTCATCAGCAGTTACTTTGACAGTAGTGCCGCGAACCAAAAAGATGGCTTGTTTCTGAGCCTCAGGAATATTGGGGTAAAGATCGGGATGTAACAGATCACAAATGTGCTTCAACCTCATGAAATATTCCTTTTTATACTTCGCAGCATCCTGTTTTTGCTGAGTATAACGATTGACTTTCACTTTCTTTTTAGACATAGCAAGTAAAGTTTAAAAATAATACCACAACAAAGGTACAATAAAGATTTGAAAATAAGTTGTACCTTTGCGCCGGTTTCTACGGGATTATCGAAAATGATACAAAAACATTAACGAATATAATGCAAATGAGCATATTGGATATTTTACGAAAGATAGACGCCGAAGCGGAGGAACACGAAGTTCTTGAATTTGCAAAACGCTATGACTTGCCAATATCCGAATTTTTTAAAGAGAAATGGGACATGTTCAAACAGGAGCGAAATTTTGAAATACAGTTGAAAGGCAAACAGAT
Organism: Prevotellaceae bacterium; assembly: GCA_031280885.1. Classification (GTDB taxonomy): domain Bacteria; phylum Bacteroidota; class Bacteroidia; order Bacteroidales; family UBA932; genus JAIRLF01. Next base: position 5,775 of record JAITGD010000208.1, read on the forward strand.
ACAGTTGCCTAACGGAAAAAAAGGAAAAGAATATTCGGCAAAGTTCGATATCAGCAGTATCGGCTTGCCCAAGCTTGCGCA
>JAITGD010000043.1 GCA_031280885.1 Prevotellaceae bacterium
GTTTTGCGCAGCAGCTCGTCGGCGTTGCGACCGATGCCGTTGTCGTTCATTTCGGCAAGTTTGATCTGTCCGTCGGGATTGACCAGGAAGGTGCCGCGATATGCCAGCCAGCTGGCTTCATCAAGCACGCCAAACGAGCGGCTCAAATGACCTGTGGGGTCGGCAAGCATCGGATACTTGATTTTCTTGATGCTGTCCGAAGCGTCGTGCCATGCCTTGTGGACGAAATGCGTGTCGGTGCTGACGGAATATACTTCTACGCCAAGCGCCTGAAAGCGTTCATACTTGTCGGCCATATCGGCAAGTTCGGTGGGACAAACGAAAGTGAAATCGGCAGGATAGAAGAAAAAGATCGACCATTTGCCTTTGACGTCGTTGCTGCTAACGGTTTTGAACGCTCCGTTCTGATAAGCCTGTACACTGAAATCAGGCGACTGTGAATTGATTAATGTTTGCATAATCTTACTGTTTTTTTTGTTAATAATGTTTTAAATTAATAATGTTAATACAAATCGTTACTTAATTTTCGACAAAGGTACTGCTGCAAAATAGGCTTGTCAAACTGATTTTTTCTATCTTTGCATCAATAAAATTTATAATGATAAACAATGTCATTTAAATCAGTATTAAAAACGATAAATAAATATGAATATTCAACAATTGGAATACATTATCGCTGTGGATAATTTCAGGCATTTCGCTCGTGCGGCAGAGGCGTGCAGCGTTACTCAACCTACGCTTAGTATGATGATCCAAAGACTCGAAGATGAACTTGATGTGAAGATTTTCGACCGGTTTAAACATCCGGTCGAACCTACTGCTGTGGGACAAAATATCATTAAACAAGCAAGGGCTTTGCTTCGACAATTTGATGAACTTAAAGAGATTGCTTCCAGCGAACATAAGACTGTCAAAGGAAGTTTCAGGCTCGGAATTATCCCTACAATAGCCTCGTATTTGGTTCCTGTGCTGCTGCAGAAACATCGGGACGATTGCCAGGGAATCGAACTTACGCTTAAAGAATCGACTACAAACAATTTGATTAATGAAATTCTGACCGGCAAACTCGATGGAGGTATTCTGGCCGGACCGCTTAATAATCCCGAATTATCCGAAATACCACTGTATTACGAAAAGTTTTATGCTTATGTTTCGCCCGACGACAAGGCTTACGCCGAAAAGGAAATCGACCTCGATACGGTAGATGTGGATCGTATTTGGCTGCTCGAAAACGAACATTGCCTGCGCAAGCAAATCGAATATCTCTGCCGTCTGAAAGAGAAAAAAGCCGAATCGAAAGGTCTTAAATATGAAGCCGGAAGTATTGAAACTCTTATTCATGTGGTGGATTATAATTCCGGTATTACTATCATCCCCGAAATGCACGCAATAGGCCTCGACGAGGAGCGGCAGGATAATCTTCGCAGTCTCAAAAATCGTATCGCCGTGCGGGAGGTAAATCTCGCCGTCAGCGGTAATTACGTCCGTAGAGCAATGCTTGATGTGATTCTGAATATCGTCCGAAGTTCTGTGCCGAAATCGATGCAAAATCCCGATCTGAAAAAGTTTGCTGTGGGTATTTTTAACGATTGAGGACGATATCGACGCTGAAAAAGTATTGCTTAACTTTGCGGCTCGTTTAACTATAAGTTATGCGAGCAGAATGTGCTGTATAGTAAGGGACATGGATTTAAAACGATCTTATCAAAAACAGAAATGGCTTCATTAAAAGAACTGCGCGGACGTATTAACTCCGTATCGGCAACGCTTAAGATTACCGACGTAACACGTATGATTTCAGGAGCAAAGCTTCATAAGGCTCAGGAAACATTGTCGGTATTTACTGCATACAAACGGAGGATAAACTCAGTGTATTACGAGTTTGTGGCTTCTAATGCGGAGGCGCATATACCCGCTGCCGAATCGCGTAAACAGATTAAATCGGTGGCTTTGATTGCATTTTCGTCAAACTCCGGCCTGTGTGGGGCTTTCAATTCTAATATCATCAAGAGAACAAGCGAGATTATAAGCGCTTACAGCCCCGATGTCAAAATCACATTGCACGCCATCGGTAAAAAGGTATATGAAGCTTTTGCCGGCAATAAATCTCTGACAGTGAACGGGCCATACCCCGAATTGCACGATTTGCCAATGTACTCGTCAAGTGCAAAATTGAGCGCGCTGCTTAGCGAATCGTTCCTTAAAGGCGAAGTCGATGAAGTTCGGATGATTTTCAACAAATTCAAGAATATACTTGTGCAAAATACTACGGAAGAAACTTTGCTTCCGATGCCGGCGAAAGAAGCCGCAGGAAAAGAGCAGAAATCGAAAATCGATTATATAGTCGAACCTTGCAAACAGGATTTAATCAGCTATCTTGCTCCTCAAATGATTCAACTTGCGTTTTTTGAAAAGTTGCTGCAATCGGCCACCGCAGAACATGCCGCTCGCTCGGCAGCAATGCAGGCTGCAACGGAAAATGCTAAAGATCTGATTCATGAACTCTCGCTCGAATATAACAAGGTTCGTCAGGCTTCGATAACAGGCGAAATACTCGATATTGTGGGCGGAGCCGAAGCTCTTAAAGGATAGTAAGTTTGTTAAATGATGAATCTGTATAAATACTTCTCGCTGGTGAAGTTTGCTCACACAATCTTTGCTATGCCTTTTGCTATGGTCGGGTTGTTTTATGGAGTGCGCGAGGCCGGCTTGATGCACAATTTTCCGACGAAAATTCTCGCTTTGGTGATTCTGTGTATGATCTTTGCACGCAACGCGGCAATGAGTTTCAATCGCTTCGCCGACCGTAAAATCGACGCCGATAATGCACGTACTGCCGGCCGCGAAATTCCCGCAGGAATAATCTCGCCGCACGCTGCTTTGTGCTTCGTCGCAGTTAATTGCTTCTTGTTTTGCTTGACGGCATGGTTTATCAATACCATAACTTTTGCCCTCTCGCCCCTCGCTCTGCTGATAGTGCTGGGTTACAGCTATACCAAACGTTTTACTGCTCTTTGCCATTTCGTGCTTGGACTTGGGCTTTCGATAGCGCCGACAGCAGCATATCTGGCAGTAACAGGACGTTTTGCCTTGGCTCCTGCTCTGCTTTCCGCCGTCGTATTGCTGTGGGTCGGAGGCTTTGATATATTGTACGCACTGGCCGACGAAGACTTTGATAAACAAAAGAATCTACATTCAATTCCAGCCCTTGTCGGACGAAGCAGAGCGATGTTGCTGTCCACGCTCGTACACTCTGCGGCAGCTATACTTATGTTGATCCTGAGTTTTGTCTTACAGCTTGGTCTGTTGCACGCTGTCGGAGTGTGTATTTTCGCAGGTTTACTTATTTATCAACATCTGATAATAAGCCCCGCAAATCTGCGCCGCCTTAACGCCGCCTTCTTTACCGTCAATGGTATAGCAAGCATCTGCTACGCACTGTTCACGATATTGGATATTGTAATTGGAGAACCAGGATAGCAAGAACCAAGACGCTAATGATTAATTCATAATTCATAATTCATAATTCATAATTGACTGCGTAGCGTCCTGGCTCTTGGTTCTTAAAATCCTGGCTCTAATTCAAAAACATTACTTTTGCAATCGAAACACAGGTTTCGGAACTGGCGGTTTCGATATTGATTTATTTTTTACAAATAATTAGATATGAGATTTTTTGACAGAGAAAAAGAAATAGAGCGTTTGAATGAAATTGCCGAAATGTCAAAAGAAACGGCACAATTTACGGTCATAACAGGCCGGCGGCGAATTGGAAAAACGCAATTGTTGCTTCGTGCTACCGAAGGACAGCCAACCTTGTATTTTTTTGTAACTCGCAAAGCAGAATCATTTCTTTGTCAGGATTTTCAACAAGAAATATCAGTAAAATTAAACATCCCTATATTGGGTAGCATCACAAGTTTCGGACGGCTGTTTCAGTTTTTGATGCAAACTTCAGCCGAGCGGCATTTTAACCTTATTATCGATGAGTTTCAGGAGTTTTTCAATATCAATCCCGCTATTTATGGAGAAATGCAGCAGCACTGGGATTTGAACAAAGACAAAAGCAAAATGAATTTGCTGGTGTGCGGCTCTGTGTTTTCGCTCTTACACAAGATATTCAAGGACTACAAAGCGCCTTTATTCGGCAGAGCTACTGAGTTTATTTTACTTCGTCCGTTCAAAGTATCGGTTTTGAAAGAAATTCTGAAAGAAAATCTTCCTTCATTTAACAGCGAAGATCTGCTTGCTCTTTACAGTTTTACCGGTGGAGTAGCAAAGTACGTACAACTTTTAGTTGATAATAAGGCGCTCAAATTTAGTAAGATGATTGATTTTATTGTCAGAGAAGATTCGCAGTTTATTTTCGATGGAAAAAACATGCTGATCGATGAGTTCGGCAAAGATTATGGCATTTATTTTACCATACTTTCGGCGATTGCACACGGCGAAAACACTCGCGGAGCCATCGAAAACTATACAGGAAAGGAAGTTGGAGGATATTTAACACGGCTTGAACAGGATTATGGTTTGATCAGTAAAATCATTCCGATTTTTGCCAAAACAGAAAGCAAAAACGTGCGATATGCTATCAACGATAACTTTCTGACATTTTGGTTTCGATTTATCTTTAAATATTCTCATATCATTGAAATTGCTCAGTATAACGAACTTAAACGCATTATCGAAAGAGATTATGCTACCTTCAGCGGTAAAATGCTTGAACGGTATTTCCGCGACTTGTTTATCGAACACGGAGGTTTCACACAGATAGGCAGTTATTGGGACAGGACGGGCGAAAACGAGATAGATCTTGTTGCTCTTAACGAACTTGATATGACGGCGCAAATAGTTGAAATCAAACGAAATGAAAAACATATCAGATTCAACGCGCTTAAAGAAAAGGCAAAAAATATGATAAACAAAACCGCCCGCCTGGCTCATTATAAAATTGAATACAAAGGTCTTGATATGAGCAATATGTAAAAACGCAAAATAAATCGCCTCAATCAGAAACATCGACTTACAAATTATTCTTACCTTTGCGCAAAATTAACGATTGTACGAATTTAAAACAAGATTTCATTCCGAATTATGGCTAAAGAATCATCATTCAAAAACATGACGCTGACCTTGCTGGTGATAACTATGGTATCGTCGGCGGTTCTTGCGGGTGCGTATCGGCTCACCGAAGACGCTATTAACAAGGTTAAAATCAAAAAAGTAAACGACGGTATTGCCAACGTGCTGCCAGAGTTCGACAACGACCCCTCGTCCGAAGTATCGTCGAAATTTATCGACGGCGATTCTGTTTGGATTTACAATGCCACAAAGGATGGCGAATTTGTAGGCTCGGCCATTCAAACTTTTACAAACAACGGTTTTGCCGGACGTATTTCGCTGATGGTAGGCTTCTTACCCGACGGCTCCATAAATAATATCGAGGTGATTTCGCATAACGAAACTCCCGGATTAGGCGATAAAATCGAGCCGAAAAAAGGAACATTCAGTCTGCAATTCAAAGGAAAAAATCCCGAAACGATGAAGCTGACGGTGAAAAAAGACGGCGGAGACATCGACGCCATAACCGCTTCGACCATCAGTTCGAGAGCGTTTTGCGACGCTGTATCAAGAGCTTACACGGTATTTCGAGAAGACGTAATGAAAACGCTGGGCGAATGGGACGGAGCTTCGGGAGCCACGTCGAAAGCTTCGCAAAATTAAAGAAATTACTGACGTAACTATCGCGTTTGATGCCCGATACGCTCAATCACGTCAAATCTATTCCTGACACGATCAAAGTCGATATTGCAGTTTCGACGCTTTCGCCCGTGCCGGAAAGTTTGAAAGCCGATACAACAAAAACAAACTCGTCGAACAGCCTCGTCCGCAGGCAAATCGGAATCGCGGATTCTAACATTATCGTGCCGCAGGTGCGGCTTGTGCGAATCGCAGACCTTCCCGAAACCGATTCTGTCGCCGCGTGCAAAGAACCTGACGTACAGATATTTGACAGAATCTGCTTGAATCCCGAACTCGAAATCGCACCGCTTATCGACCATCGCGTCAGGCCTTTAAAACAATTGCGTCAAGTTGCTCCCTTCGAGATCTATGGAAAAGAATCGATTTCGCCCGGCGCCTGGACCGGCAACAAACTTGTTTACAAAGCAGTTGATTTTAAAAATGATACTTCCTACAAAAGTTCGGCGGTCATAAGCCTTATTGCAGTCTTCATTTTGCTGACGATTTTCTCGGGACGGCATTTACCTGACATGTTTCGAGCGGCTTACACATATCGATACTCAGGCAAACGATATTCGGAAAATTACAAATTCGACGCTCGCTCGGGAATATATTTTACCATTTTTTGCGGATTGATTCTGCCTTTTTTTATCTTTAAATATCTGACATCATGCGGTTTATTCGATTTTGATTATTGTTCTTTACTACTTGCATATCCGGCCTTAATCGGCCTTTGGCTGCTGCAAGCGGCGGCGACCAGAGTTTGTGCGGTAGTTGCGCGCGCCGACTCGCTGATAGGAGAAATCAATTTCAGCAAGCGCCTTATGACAGGAATAGCAGGAATAGCCCTATTTCCCGTCGTAGTAACGCTACTTTTATACGAGGGAACAGCGCTGCACGAAGTAAGTCTTAATGTTGGATTTGCGATATTAATTCTGATGATTATAGGCACAATAATACGAATGTTTGTTATATTTTTATCGGCAAAAGTATCCGCTTTTCGGTTTTTTTTATACCTTTGCGCCTTCGAAATAAGCCCGTATTTGGCTTTATATATTGTTTTTAAGTAAGTAAGGAAGACGTTTAAGCGGATGAAAAAAGTAAAGAGAATCTTAATTTCTCAACCCGAACCCACAGAGAAATCCCCTTATGACGAGCTGATTGAAAAGTACGATATAGAAATCGTATTCAAGCCGTTCATACATGTCGAAAGCATTTCTCTGCAGGATTTCAGAAAACAGCGAATCGAAATACTTTCGCACACAGCCATAGTCTTTACCGCGCGTACCGCCGTCGATCATTTTTTCCACATTTGTGACAGTTTGCGCATTACGGTACCCGAATCCATGAAATATTTTTGCATGTCGGAAGCCATAGCTTTCTATCTGCAAAAATACATAGTGTATCGCAAACGCAAGATATTCTTTGGCAACGGCAGTTTAGCCTCGCTCATTGCAACTGTCAATGTACCTAAGCACAGGGTCGATAAGTTCTTTATGGTTCTTGCCGACTCCTTCAAACCCGAAGTGCCGAGAGCCTTCGAGAGAGCAAAGTTGAAAATCACAAAAGGCGTGCTGTACCGGACGGTAGCAAGCGATTTAACAGAATTGGACATAAAGAGTTACGATGTAATAGCTTTCTTCAGTCCGGCCGAAATCAAATCGTTACAAAATAATTTTCCCGATTTTGAACAGGACGAAACTCTGATGGCCACCTTCGGGCCGGCGACAGCCAAAGCTGTGAAAGCCGCCAAGTATCGTTTAGACATCGAAGCTCCAAAGCCCGATACTCCCTCGATGTCAAAAGCTTTGGATGTATTTCTGGCTGCAAATCCGCCTCAGGAAATAACAGTGTAAATGTATGGCGACGAAAATATTCAGAACGCACGACGCGGAATAATCGAAGCAATCGATTTGCGGATAGGTTATTCTGATAATGACCATTTTCCGGAAATATCTGCGCAGGTCTGCGAGTCGGAATTTATCGTCTTGCTGGGACGAAACGGCGTAGGTAAAAGCACTTTACTAAAAACGCTTGCGGGATTGCAAACCTCCTTCGGCGGAGTGTTGAACTTGATGGGACGTCCGGTGAACAGATACAAACAAAGCCGCAGAGCCGAACTCGTAAGCTACGTCTCAACCGAGCGAATAAAAGTGCGGGATATGACTGTCGCCGACCTGGTTGCACTGGGAAGATATTCGCATACCGACTGGCTCGGAAAACCGTCAGAAGAAGATAAACTACATATAAACAATGCTTTGCTGGCGGCAGGAGTTGCTCGTCTTGCAAAAAAAAATGTAAATGCGCTAAGCGACGGAGAATTACAGCGTTGTATGATTGCCCGCACTCTGGCGCAGGATACGCCTTTGATTATTCTCGACGAGCCGACAGCCTTTCTCGATCTTCCTAATAAAATAGAAATCATGCACATACTTAGTAATCTATCCTCCGAAAAAGGAAAGACAATAGTGATGTCCACGCACGATTTGGATCTTGCAATGCGTATGGCCGACAAGCTGTGGATAATGTCCGCCGCCGGTTTGACCGAAGGCGCTCCCGAAGACCTGGCTCTGAACGAGGGATTGAACGATTTATTCGCCGAAACCGGATTTTATTTTGATTATAGTCGCGGAATAGTTGCCCACAATAACAGTGAGGAACAGTCGATTACTTTCGACGGAGAAAACGAAAATCTGAAATTCTGGCTTGCAAAAGCACTGAAACGAGTGGGATTCAATCCAATAGAAAGCTCCTACCATCCTTTGATAAAAACAGTAAACAAGGGCGGCAAACTCGAATTTGAATACCGAAACGGCGAACAGAATGTCGCTTTCGGGTCGATATATGAACTTGCAATCTTCCTGAAAAACACAAAACGTAAAATATAATCGCCTTATAATCAGAAGTTAATTTTTTATTTAGCTTGAATAATTGTTAAATTGATTACTTTATAATACCTTTGTGGTTTATTTGTTAAACCGTACCAAATGGTAGTTTTCTGCAAAATTTGACGGGACATTCGTTTCCAACTGAATGAGTAAAGAAAGTTATAACGATAAGGAACTGATGCTAATGTTTCGCGATCCGACGCGAAAAAATTACGCATTTAATCTCATCATCCGCAAATATCAGGAGCGTTTGTACTGGCACATCCGAAAAATGGTGGTCTCGCACGACGATACTGACGATTTGCTTCAAAATACCTTTTTGAAAGCATTGGAAGGTCTGGAATCGTTTCGCGAAGAATCGCAACTATTCACCTGGCTGTACCGGATAGCTACCAACGAAGCCTTGACTTTTTTGCGCAAAAAACGAACCCGATTCATGCTACCATTAGTCGATGTCGAAGGGCAACTCAGCAACTCGCTCGAAAGCGACGTTTATTTCAATGGCGACGACATGCAACTCAAGTTTCAAAAAGCAGTGCTGAAATTGCCCGAAAAACAACGCTTGGTTTTCAATATGAAATATTTTGAAGAAATGAAATACGAGGAAATATCCGAAATATTAGGAACTTCAGTCGGAGCGCTGAAGGCCTCGTACCACCATGCGGTGGATAAAATAGAGAAGTTTTTAAAGGATGATTAAACCTTTATTAAATATTATAGTCAAAAACGAGACATTTACAGGAGGTAAAACACATGTTAAATGATGAATTAAAAAGGAATCCGTTTCAAGTACCCGAGAACTATTTCGATCTCTTGGCCACGAGGATACAAAGTAATTGCCAATCGAAATCAGAGCCTCGCAGCATCTTTTCGGTATGGAAGCCGCGCTTGGCTTTCGCAGGTGGAATAGCTGCAGTTATATTGCTGTCAATCAGTTTCTTTTCGTATTTTGGTGCGGATAATAAAGCCAGCAGCTTGGACGCTGCTATCAGAAACGCCGTTTACGTGTCCGACGGATACGGCCTGCAAGTGAGCTATCCGTACAATTCACGGTCGAGAGGCTTTTCATACGTATTTGCCGGCAATAAGAAAATCGACGAAGACATAATGATTAAGCATTTGGCTTTGAGAAACGTAAATCTCAACGACATCGTTAGCGCAAGATACTAAGGATGACCGTGAAAAAACAAAGTAATAGTATCACAAGAATGTTTTTGAATGAAAAGTGTATTTAATCTGTTTGTTTTATTAGGAGTTTCGGGAAGTTTAGCAGCTCAATCTGTTAATGTTAAGAAAGATACAACAGTATGGTTTCCTGGCGGAGGCGTTTTACGTATCCAATCGAGCTACTCTTCAGGCTTTTCCGATATAATAGAAGACTTTGGTAACACCCGCCGCAGAATAGTAAATCAGGCTGCCTCGAATTATGCCGACGAACGCGCACGAATTAAACAGCGTCGAGAAGAAGAAGCCGCACGATTGAAACGATTCATTGAAAATCAACGAATCGCAACCTTTACAAATATCATCGGGCTGACAGCAAAAGAATCTGAAAAATTTTGGCCTGTTTATAACGAATACAGCGAAAAACTCGACGCAATAATGGCTAAACGTCAAGATGCAATCGAGCGAATCAACGACATACACAGGAAAATACCCGTGTGGGAACAAAATATGCTGACCGAAGATTATCTAAACTCCTTCCAACACGACGCCGACTTGATGAGAAATTATCGCAACAAGTTTAAAGCTATACTCGGCCCCGAAAAATTAATGCTTCTGTATCGTGCCGAATATCAATTCAAACTGTATCTGCTGAGAATGTGTTCGGAATAAACTCGTGAACAATTCGCGCCATGAATTGTTGCTAATATCGAAACTAAAATTCAAATTTTTAAGATGAAAAAAATAGGAATATTCTACGGTTCCTCTACCGGAACCACCGAAAGTGTTGCAAAATTAATCGCTTCCAAATTAGGAATAAACTCTTCGGATATCTACGATGTTGAATCGGCAAAACCAAATCTATCGGAATACGACATTCTGCTTTTTGGCGCCTCGTCAGTTGGTTTCGGCGACTTGCCGGATCACTGGGAAAATTATTTGAAAACGCTTGAAGAAAGCGATTTGACGGATAAAACTGTTGCCCTCTTTTGTTGTGGCGATTCTTATACTTATCCCGATTCTTTTTGCGGAGCCATGCGGAAAATCTACGATGTGCTGAAAAACAAATCATGCACCATCGTCGGCGCAGTGCCGGTCGAAGGTTACGCCACCACCGAATCCGAAGCCGTAATCGATGGAAAATACATCGGACTTGCCATTGATAACGACAACGAAGATAATCTCACTCAGGAACGTGTGGAAAACTGGATTGGACTCTTTTTGGACATTTAGACATTTGGACTGTTGGACTGTTGGACTGTTAGACTGTTGGACTATTAGACTGTTGGACTGTTGGACTGTTGGACTGTTAGACTGTTGGACATTTGGAGCCGTATTATTTGTAGGATAGCATTGCGCGCAAGGTTCCACTACATAGTGGTAAATCCAGCCTGCGTAGCTGTCTTGGTTCTTGCAATCCTGGCTCTTGGTTCTTGCAATCCTGGCTCTTGGTTCTTGCAATCTTGGTTCTACGAGCTAATAATTCCAAACCACCATCAATTGCAGTCCTTTGCCCTGAAAGCGCGAGGAGTTGGCGGTGGGCATCGGGACGTTCATGGACGACGGATTCCAGTAGCCTATCAGATGGAAGGTGAAGTGGTTGAATTGCTTTTGCCAGTTTACGAGATTGTACGTTTGCCGGTCGTTCCAGGAGTAGTAGAGCATCGCGCTGACTTGGTCGAAGAGCGTGAGGGGGTAGGAAAGGTTTAGCGCCGAGAAGTTTACCGTCTCGCGAAAGTCCAACTGCTTTCCGGTGGTGTAGAGGAGATGCTCAAAAGAGACGGTGAGTCCGTTTCCGACGCCGAAGGTGTAATCGGCTCC
>JAITGD010000099.1 GCA_031280885.1 Prevotellaceae bacterium
TAGTAAATCCCTCCGGAGCTACCACATTGGCTAATTTGAACAAAATTACGATGGAAGCTCTGATTCGCCCCCACGAATGGGGTACCGAAGCCGGAATTTCGACCGTGATGGGAGTAGAAGGCTATTTCCTTATCCGCATTGGCGATTCGGGCTTTCCGCCGGAACAGATACAGATTGCCAAAGGAAGCGGATATGGCGGAAACTGGCCTCCTGCGGACGAAAGCAAAAAACTGAAAAAAGATATTTGGCAACATATTGCTCTGACCGTCGATTTAACCTCCCGCGAAATGGTTATTTATGTGGATGGAAAGGTGCAGTCGCGTGCCAATCAAAGTGGAACAAGCTCTACGGTGAGCTTTAATCGCGCTGATTTCTACATCGGTAAATCGTGGAACGACGGCCGCCCGTTGCGAGGCGAAATATGCGAAGCACGTATCTGGAATACAGTTCGTTCGCAGGACGAAATAAACTCAAGCAAATACTATGTCGCTTCCGATACACCCGGATTGGTGGCCCACTGGAAATTCGACGAAGGAAACGGAAACGACGTGTATGACTACACCGAAAACGGAAACCATCTGACCGTTGGACTAACGGGCACTGCAATCAATCCCATTACATGGATACCTGTGGAAGTAGGTATGGAATAAACGAATTATGAACTATAACAATGATTGTATCATGAAAAAAGAATTGAATAAAACGATAAAACGACTGTTTGTCCTGTTTATTATGGCGGGAGGGTTGTTTACCGCTTGCGATGAAGCCATTAAAACAGGCGAACTGGACGAAAAACCCTACGAGTTGGCGAATCAAAGTTTTGCTTTTTTGAAGGATGCGAACAGCTCGCGCAAGGCTATTGCCTTAGAAATGCGGGAAAACGCCAGCGTTGTCAGTGTAGAATTGGGGCTTACAAAAGCCACCGGCGCGGCAGCAAATGCGACTATCTCTACTGACGCTTCGCTGGTAGAAGCATATAATAACGAGTATTTTACCGACTATCCGGCATTTCCGCTCACGCAGGTATCGCTGGAAAACAGCGGGCAAATGTCTGTGGACAATTGGCAATCCGCTTCGCAGCCACTCAAAATAAGCCTTACCAAAGGCTCGCTGGAAGAAAAAACATACTTGCTGCCGGTGGTGATAAAAGAAAGTAATGTGAACGTATCGACCGACGCCAAAGTGCTTTACTACTTTGTGAAAATTGCCGGTTCCATTCCCGATACCGACAAACCCGGAGGCGTCAAAAGCATCTGCTACGTGGAAGTGAACAACCACAATCCTTTGAATACCGGGATTTATCGACTGAAAGACAGCGGAAAGCCCTTCTTTGACATCTGTATCATTTTTGCAGCCAATCTGAATTACGATGTACAGACCCAAAAACCGGTTATATTTTTCAACGAAAATATAAGCCATCTGCTGACACATCGCGATAAATACATTAAACCCTTGCAGGACATGGGCATAAAAGTACTGCTGGATATTTTACCGAATCACTATGGTATAGGTTGGAACAATCTAAATATTGCGGCAGCGCGAGATATAGCTCGTCAGCTAAGATCCATTGTGGATACGTATGGATTAGACGGCATTGATTTCGACGAAGAATGGGCTGATTATGGAACGAATGGACTGCCGGGCACTAACACCACATCGTATGCAAGAATACTTTACGAGACAAGAAAACTTATGCCGGACAAGTTAATTACACTTTATTGGATTGGTACTATGGGCTTAGGAAATCAAATAGAAGGTGTGGATCCGGGGGCATTGGTGGATTATTCCTATTATCCCTATTACGGCAGTTTTTCCGATGTGCCATCCAGTTCCAGTTTCAGAGGCTTTTCCAGAGCAAAATGGGGGCCTTATCCTTATGCCTTTCATGGAACAAATGGAAGCACGGCAAACCCATCTATCAGTACTACCAATATCAACAGAATTAAAAATGACGGCTTTGGCGTAAATCTGATGTATGATTTGCGGGGGAAATCGGATACACATCCAAACAATGCCTTTATGGATTATTCCGACAGGCTAACTATCTATTCCAACATCCTGTATGGCGAAGAAACTATACGAGTAAGAGATGTATATCAAAAAGACTGGTAAAAAACATTAATAAAGATTAATATGAAAAAAATACTTTACATATCATTTATTGCGGGCGCGCTCTTGCCGCTGTTTATCGCCTGCAACGACGACGAAAACAGCGCCTTACCGCCGGCAGAAAGCATCGCCAATCCAGTTACGGCGATTTCGGTAACTAACGCCACATCAGACGGCATTGTACTTTCCGACGCAGGCGCTACGCTTGCTTTGCAGATAGTTTCTACTCCGGCAAATGCCGACAATGCAGGCAATTACGTGTTTACCTCCGACAACCGGAAAATATTCACCGTTTCTACCGACGGCGTACTCACGGCTACCGGCGCAGGCACGGCCACGCTGACTGTCATCTCTAAAAACGACGCCGCAGTAAAAGCGCAATACAAGGTAACGGTGGTGGGTATTCGCGTTACGTCCATCGACATAGCCGACGATTACAAAACGCGGACGCTCCTCCGCACCAATGCCGCAGGGCCGTCCTACAGTTTGGGACAAAATCTGACTGTCGAACCGGCAAATGCTTCCGTCAAAGAATTGAAATACAGCTCGTCGGCGCCCGAAATAGCTACGGTAGATGAATACGGCACAGTTACCGCCCTGTGGGAAGGCACGGCAGTTATCCGCGCAGAAGCCACCGACGGCAGCGGTGTGTTTGCCCAATCAACGGTTACGGTGAGTATCACCAAAATCACCTCGCTGTCATTTTACACAAACACATTCAATGCGCTGAATATCAATTCAAAAATGAATCAAAGCGGCAACTACGATTTAAGTCCTGCCGATTACGCTAAGGGAACTGGTACCACCAGCCCCATCCGTTACCAACCGGCCAACGCCACGCGAAACATATTGGAATACACCTCGTCCGACCCTGAAGTGCTGGCCGTTGAAAGCACCTCGTCCAACGGTTTCCGACTGATACCGAAGAAAGCCGGCCGCGCCACCATCACGGCAACTGCTACCGACGGCTCCGACGTCAGCGTTACCTCGAATCCTGTTAATGTGTATGGCATTTATCCGCACACTTCATGGCAGATAGCAGGCGCTTCGCCCACCGGCGAGGCGCAGGACGGAAACGATGTGTGGGGCGGACTAATTGCCAATTTTTTGGAAGACGGCAAACAGGTTGGTTTTTACCGGAAAGGAACTCCGGAAAACCCGACCGACGATCCCTATTTTGTGCTTGATTTTGGATCCGGTATCCCGTTCAACTATTTGATATACTCCCATTCGTGGTCGGGCAACTGGAACAATTATTCTCGAGCCAACCGTCAAACGCTTTATGGCAGTAACGACGGAACGAATTTTGATCCGATAGGTTCGCAACTCACTCTTAATCCGGCCTATAACGCATTTTATGTATTCCCGCAAGTATATAACTACCGCTATTTGAAAGTGGTATTAGCCACCAGCAGTGCGGCATACTCCGGCACAGGCGGTACTTATTCGTGGGGACAGGCGAAACTCTTTATTGTATATGATTTCAACGTAGGATATCTTGCTCCATAACAGTCGCTTGGCAAATATGGACTGAGAAAGACAGCTGCTCTCAAAGAGTGGCTGTCTTTTTTGATTTTTATTGATACCATATCGGGCAGACGCATTAAAATTGGCGTAGGCAAATTGTCCGCAGGGCATTAATATCAATAGAAAAACACGTCCCGCTAATCAAATCAACCCCTTTGCATAGACATGACCTGAGTGCAAACGAAAAACCCCGACGAAGCTTGAAGCTCCGTCAGGGTAATTCAATGAGAAATAGGGTTTTGTCTTGGCGAGAGTTAGAACGAAAACATAACTCGCGCTTGTATCGTGTGGAAATTTTTATCCATAGGGAAATACACGTTATTCAGATTGTTATACGTATAATCGAGCATAAACTGCGAGTATTTGTTGAACGTATAATTCAGTCCGACGGTGAAAGCGTGCACCTTACCTCCGCCGACGCTGGTCGAAGCTGCGGGATAATCCGAAATCTCGCCAGTAGGATAAAATTTGTTTTTACCGATCAGAAAGAACTCACCGTCATTAATATCGTTCAGATTGAGATACGAATATCGCGCCACGATTTCCAGAGCTTTGTTCTTGTTGCCCAGCAGCAAACCATCTTCGCCGGAGTATCCGTATCCCCCGCCCGAGAGCAAGTAGCCAAGTTCCAGATACGCGCCACTGAAATTATTGGAACGCAGAGGATTACCCTTACGCCACGATTCCAAAGTCGTCCAGCTCCAAACGCCGCCAAGTTGGTTGGCGAATAATTTTTCGTCGGGGCGCTTTTTCGTTATGTGTTTGTACATATATTCGCCTCGCGCGAAAAATTTAGCATTGTGATAAAGAGCTTCTCCGCTGAGGTAGAGCGTGTTCTTAGCCCAGGGAATTTCGGCGTTGAGATATTTGCTTTCGACATCGACCGAAGTTTCGAAAGGAGCGCTGAGAGTCAAACCCGTTTTAAGCACGTCGTTTTCGATTTTACCCGTTCCGAGAATTGCGTAACGAGCTGCAAATCCTATATGTAGATTTTGATTTTCGCCGCTCAGAGGTCGGTACAACCAGCGTCCGCTAAAGGTTCCGCCCTGATTTCCCGACGATTGATTGTTATACTTGTTTTCGGCAAAAATTCCCTGATGCAAAGTAAATCGCTCGTTGAAAAACTGATACGCCACGCCCAGCGAACGACCTGTAGCCAAGGCGTTTGCAGCGACAGAGCGCGACATGAAATGATAACCGTAACGGCTGGTGTTCAAGCTCATCGAAGCAAGTTCCGTATAATATCCTGCTTTTATGCGATGTTTCCCTGCACTTTCGGAAGGAAAGGTATATTGGGCAAAAAGGTTTTTCTGATGAAACTTTCCGGCTGAAAAATCGAAATCGCCATAAAAATACCAGTCTTTTACCGAAAGCGAGGTACGAATACGTGCGTCGTTAATCGCAGCTCCCGATTTCATTGGAGTGTATTCCGTGCTGTAGTAGGCGTAATCGGCCATGAAGCGCGCTCCGATGCTGAAATTCAAATTATTTTCCTTATTATTCAGTTGAAGCACCGGTTCGGCGTCGAAATTTTGCGCGTTAAGCGTTGCAAAACAGCAAATTGCCAAAGCGTTTATAATATATTTTTTCATATTCCTTATTTTTATAAAATTTTTAATAAGCTAATCTTTCTAATAATTGTTTTGGATCCGGCACGGTACTTGGCGCGTCGTTACCTCTTATTCCCTTGTTTATAAAGTAGTTCAAAGTCATTTCCGATCTGTTTGTAAACATTCCGTCCAAGTAAGGCGGGGAAAACAAATTGCTGTCTTCTACACCGAAGTTATAGTCGCCGAAGTATTTAGCCATTTGGTCGCGAGTGTCGAAGGAATACGGATGATTTAACATTCCGGATTTTTTTATCAGATACGCTTGCCATGGTTTGTTTAAATCGGGATAATTGTTGGGCGCGCCCGAAATACAGGGGCCGATGATGTGAGCTAAATATTTTACTCCCAAATTGATAAACGAAGCGTAGCCTTGCGGATCGGAATTGCTTATATCGGTTGAACCGGAACCTTCCCACAGCAGGAAACACATGGGAACCTTGCCTTTGAAGACTTTCGACACGCGAACCAGACTTTCGAGCGAAAAAGTTTGCAAAATCACTTTTCCGTTGGATTCGCCGACGTTTATTTTTCCTCTTTTATAAAAGGGTTCTCCATCGGCCGGTTTAGTTATTATGTTCATATCCAGCCTGTCTAGTTCGTTGTACACGCGCTGTTCGATATCGCTCGGATTGAGCCACGATTCTTTAAATTCGAGGTAAATACCGGGGCGATTTCCGGAATCTTCAGGATCGAGCTCATATTCAAAGACATATTCCACCACATCCGATTTTCCGCTGAGCGTGCTTACTTGCTCGGCTTTTTTGCTCATGCTCGACACTATACGCTCGCTGTTTGCATCGCGTTTAAGTCTGTAACCTTTTGAATACATGATTAAATCCTCGAGCGTAGAGATGTACTGCTTTTGATCGACAAAGCCTTGACGCGCCTGTTCCAGATTTGTTTGATTGAACCATGCGCCGGCGTCGAGCATAAGCAACTCCTGATAGGTGTAATAGCTTGTTAGATTGGGAATAAAGCCCGCTTTATCGGCTGCTACCTTTGCCTCGGCTTCGGAGTCGGAGTATCCCAAACTCAGATAATAATCCTTGCGCACGGAGGGCAAATCTTCGCCGAAAACGCTCTCAATGTTTGTAGTACGTTTCAGATTATCATCGTGTAGCGCAAGTATCACGCCGTCTTTCGACACTTGCAAGTCGGCTTCGAGATAATCGGCGCCAATTTCTCGCGCCCAGCGGTATGCCGATTCGGTTTCTTCCGGCGTCCAGAAGGTTGAGCCGCGATGCGCCATTACAGCGAATTTCGGAACGTAATCTCTAACTTTCAGCATGTCGGCCGAAAGCTGTTCGACGTGAACTTTTTTTGCATTGTCCGCGTCGTTTTTGAAATCTTGCTTGTCGCAAGAAGTCAAAAGCGCAAGCAATGTTGCCATTGCGCTCAGTTTAAATAAATTTTTAATCATAACTTTTAATTTAATTTGATTTTAATAAAAACAACTATTTTCTCACGGTAGATTCTTTTTCTTGTTTATTTGTAAATCCCATCAGGACAATCGAAAACAGGCAGGCGAGCAGGATCATTGCAAATCCGAAATCCCAGCCGAAATTATCCACGACGAATCCCATTGCGATGTTTGCTAAAATGGCTGTACCAAAGAAATATCCGAAGAATCCGGTTAAGCCTGCCGCCGTTCCCGCCGCTTTTTTCGGAGCCAAATCCAGCGCCTGTACGCCTATCAGCATTACGGGTCCGTAAACCAGAAATCCAATGGCTATCAGTGCAATACTGTCGAGCGTGATATTTCCCATATTTTTCCAGTAGATGAACACGAACAGCGAGACTAAAAGCATGTATATCATTGTAGTAATGGCTCGTCGTCCTTTGAATAGTTTGTCGCTGAGCCAGCCGCAGACTATGGTACCCGGAATTGCCGCCCATTCGTATGCCGAATACGCCCATCCGACTTCCTTTATGTCGTAGCCCTTCACTTCGCGTAAATACGTTGGCGCCCAGTCGAGTACTCCGTAACGAACCAGATAAACGAAGGCGTTGGCTATGGCTATATACCACAAAATCTTATTGTTCAACACATATTTCAGGAGTATTTCCTTGGCCGACAGTTCTTTTTCCGAAGCATCGGAATATATTTTCGGGTAATCGTTGCGATATTTTTCGATGGGAGGCAGTCCGCAGGATTGAGGCGTGTCGCGTATCAAGAAGATGCTAATCAGCGCAATAATCCCTGCCACCGCTGCGGGAAACATAAAAGTTCCGGCCTGCCAGGTTCCGAACCATATTAATCCGTAGGCTGCCATCGGGCCGATCAAGCCGCCGCCGACATTGTGCGCCACATTCCAGACCGACATTTTTGTACCGCGCTCATTATGAGAAAACCAGTGCGTCATAACACGTCCGCATGGAGGCCAGCCCATTCCCTGAAACCAACCTATGAGAAATTGCGCTACGAACATGACGGCAATGGAAGATATTCCATACGAAGTTCCCATGAAAACAGTTACTAACGAGGACAATAGCAATCCCAATGGCAAAAAATATCGGGCGTTGCTGCGGTCGGAAACCACTCCCATGAGAAATTTCGATAATCCGTAAGCTATAGCATTGGCCGACAGAGCAAAACCAAGTTCTCCACGATTGAAGCCTTCTATCACCAAATCGGGTATGGCAAGCGAGAAGTTCTTGCGAACCAGATAATAACCGGCGTATCCCACAAATATGCCGACGAAAACCTGCCACCTCAGAGCAGTATATTTTTTATCGATTTTTTCTTCTGCTATCAAGGGTTTGTGCATAGCAGGCTGTAACAAATTTTTCATGTGTTTTCGATATTTTTAAGTATTAACATTTTTTGATATTATAAAGTTTTTCAAAATTTCGTTGTAATCTTGCAATTGACTGTCAATCCAAGCCTTGTCTTTTTTCATTTCGACGGCCATAATTTGCGCCACCTGCGGCGCCACTTTCACTGCTTCGCGAGCGTCAATGTATTGCAAACGCACGCGGCGGGCGAGAACGTCGTCGATTGTGCGAGCCATTTCGTTTTGCACAGCCCAAATTACTTCGGCTACAGTATATTCGTATTTTTCTGATAGTTTTTTTCCGTATTCCGGATTTTGTTCCATAAGTTTCCGAATTTCAGCTTCATCGCTGCCATATACGTACCTGTGATTGTGCATGTCGGGATTTTCGCGATAGCCGTGAATGTGCAATTTTTTCGTGCAGCACTTTCGTTTTTCTATCAGTTTGAGTGATGCGGCTTTATCGATAGCATCCTCAGCCATAAGGCGATACGAAGTCCATTTTCCTCCTGTTATGGTTATCAGCTTACTTGCTGATACTATAATCTTGTGGCTTCGTGAGATTTCTTTTGTTTTTTTGCCATCTTTTTTGGGCGCGGCAAGCGGACGTTGCCCCGCAAACACCGATAGAACGTCGCTGTGCGTGGGCGCCGGATTCATGTAAAGGCTTGCGGTTTCGAGAATGAAATCTATTTCCTTGTCGAGTGGTTTCGGTTCGCTTTCGGAAGTTTCGCGCAGAATATCAGTTGTGCCGACCACGACCTTGTTGTGCCATGGCACGGCGAACAGTACGCGCCCGTCGCTCGTTTTAGGTACCATTATAGCGTAATCGCTTTTCAGAAATTTCATATCGATAACCAGATGCGCTCCCTGACTTGGACGTATCATTCTGCTTGCCGAGGGCTTGTCCATCTTCAAGATATCGTCGGCAAAAATGCCTGCGGCATTGATGACGGCTCGCGCTTTGACGAGATATTGCCTATCGGTTTCGCGGTCGATGACTTTCACTCCCGCAACTTTTCCATTTTCGTTATGAAATATATCTACGACCGTTGCGTAATTCAGTACGCAACCTCCTTTATCGACGGCTGTTTGTGCAAGATTTACAGCCATTCGCGAGTCGTCGAATTGTCCGTCGTGATAAACTATGCCACCTTTCAAACCTTTTTCTACGGTTGTGGGAATGTATTCCATCACTTTTTTCTTTGAAATGAAACGGCTACGTCCGTAACCGAAACCGAGCGAAAGCAAATCGTAAAGCGATAAGCCACAAAAATACAGGAAATTATCCCAATATCTGTAGTTTGAAATGACAAAAGACTGGTCTTTTACCAAATGCGGAGCGTTGGCTTTCATGCGTCCTCGCTCGCGAAGCGCCTCAATCACAAGAAAGACGTCGCCTTTTTGCAGGTATCTTACTCCGCCGTGTACAAGTTTCGTGCTGCGGCTCGAAGTACATTTGGCAAAGTCGTCTTTCTCGAACAGAGCGACGCTCAGTCCGCGAGCGGCGGCATCGACAGCGCAGCCAAGTCCTGTGGCTCCTCCTCCTATCACAACGAGGTCCCAAAGTTTATCCGCGTCCGATATTTTCACTATTTGTTCGTCTCTTTTCATTTTAATTACGCATTATCCATCTTTGAAACGAAAGTATTATGCTTTCGTTTTCGCTGCAAATATATATGATTTAATTTTAATACGAAGACAAAATATCGACATCCGAAGGTGAAATTTTTGCTTTTCTGAATAAAATATCTCATTTTCAGGTGAATATTATTTCAATAATTAGACACAAAGGAGGGGATTTTTCTGTCAAAAAGGTTTCAAATACGAAATCTATTGCTTGCGAAAGTTGAAAATCGGACTTAAAATTTGAGACAATGTTCATCAAAGACAATGGTAGGGTGAGTTGGCAAGATTTTTTATTATTCACCCTGCGATTCACTTACGAAATCTTTGTTATCTTTGCGTCGTGAAAGTATAATTTAGATGATGACACTTACGGAACGACATTCCCAAATTCTTGAAATCTTGCATAAACAGGGTTCTGTTTCTGTTTTGGATCTGGCTAATCGGCTGGAGGTTTCGAGTGTAACCATCCGCAAGGATTTGAGCTATCTCGAAGAAAAAGAACTACTTTATCGCGCTCACGGTAGCGCAATACTTATAAATCCGTACATTAACGACAGGCATGTCAATGTGAAAGAAAAGCTGTTTATGGACGAAAAACGTCTGATTGGCATGAGGGCGGCGGAACTGATAACGAGCAACGATTCTATAATAATTGCGTCGGGAACTACGGTACATGCTTTTACAAGGCAAATCAAAGTAAAAGAGCATCTTACTGTGATTTCGGCGGCATTGACCGCAACAAGTATTCTGGCGCGCGACCGAAATATCGACGTGATTCAACTTGGTGGTTTTGTGCGAAATACCTCTCTTTCGGCGGTGGGAAATTATGCAGAAAAAATGCTTGAAGATTTCTCGTGCAGCAAGTTGTTTATGGGCGTGGACGGAATCGATTTGGATTACGGACTAACGACCACCAACGCTATGGAGGCTCTGCTCAACAGAGTGATGATGAGGGTTTCACAAAAAACAATTGTGCTTGCCGATTCATCGAAATTCGGACGACGCGGCTTTAGCAAAATTTGCGATCTGGATTCGATTGACCATATCATAACCGACAAACAAATACCTCAAAAAACTCTCGAAAGCCTGAACGAACACGGAATAGAGGTTTCTGTGGTGTGAGGACGAAAAATGGCCAACAATCAGCTGTGTGTCAAGATTATTTGCTCGAATAGCTATTTGTTATCTGCTGTGTTTTATCTGGTCAAAGAATAGATTTCCAGCTTTTTGACTTCGATATTGTGTCCCCAAAATCTGAAGCCTTCTTTATTGTTGGCGCGGGATTTGCGAGCCATTGAAAATGAGTATGCTCCGCCATCGATAAAAACT
The DNA here is from genome assembly GCA_031280885.1 of Prevotellaceae bacterium. Taxonomy (GTDB): domain Bacteria; phylum Bacteroidota; class Bacteroidia; order Bacteroidales; family UBA932; genus JAIRLF01. Next base: position 10,979 of record JAITGD010000099.1, read on the forward strand.
TCTACCGATGTTTTGTCGAGAAAAATGTCGGCAGATATTTCCATGCTTGTCATTTCGTCGGGCGAATAAAATACTCCGTTTAACAGATTGAAATTCATATCATAATCTATCAAATGTTGGCCGTTGAGGTCGAGGCCGGCGCTTGTGGCGTGCGATAGTCGCAATGTAGTTTTTATGCGCAGACAGGCCGAGTCGGCAAAGCGCGACAGGAGTTTTGAAGCAGCTTCGGCGCTCTGTTCTTGAACGTTGGCCTCCGGACGGAACAGCAAATCGATTTCTTTTATCGGCGTGCTGAACATGCGGATTCCGTTGCGAGTGGTTTTGAGAGTAAGCATAGTTGGAAGTAACATCATCATATTGAATGGCATATCTGGCTGTTCGATGCGTCCCCAGCCGATTTGTATGCGTCGTCCGTCGGTGGCTGGAATGTTGTTGAAAGTCTGTGCAGCATATTGACTTCCAGAGGTATAATAATATTTCCCCGATTCTGGAGTAAAACTTTTGCCGTCGAAACTTCCTATCATGTATGTTCCTGATGCTCCATACATTACCCATTTTTTATTATCCGATTTACCATCCACAGGAAGTTGGAACAATTCGGGACATTCCCAGAATCCGGTGATGTGGCTCTCGAAAGTCCACTTTTTCAGATCTTTCGAGGAATAAATCGAATGTCCGTCGCGTTCATTCAGCGCCATCACCCAATAATCGCCGGATTCGTATCGGAACACTTTTGGGTCGCGTGTATCTTTGCTATTCCAGATATGCTTGGTGTCAAGTATCGGATTTTCAGCGTATTTTGTCCAAGTTCGTCCTCTGTCGTTGCTGTAAGCTAAGCACTGCACTTGTTTTTCGGGGCTGTCGGCGGTGTAAATTGCCACCATTGCGTTTTTGCCGAATCCGGCGGTGTTGTTGCGGTCGATCACTGCCGAGCCTGAAAAAATCGTTCCATGTTTGTCGGGCGCGAGGGCTACGGGCAGCTCTTCCCAGTGAATCAGGTCGCGGCTGACGGCGTGTCCCCAGTGCATGTTTTCCCATTCGCGCTCGTAGGGATTGTGCTGAAAGAAAAGATGATACTCGCCTTCGTAGAAAATCAGGCCGTTAGGGTCGTTGTTCCATCCACGTCGGACGGTGAAATGGTATCGCGGACGATTTGTTTCGCGATACATGCTGTCGGCTCCGGCAATTGCCTCATCAACAGTTATTTTACTTAATCCTGCGGGATTGCCTTCGTACTCTACGAGTATGGTTTTTCCGCGCAGGGCTTCCATATCGCAAAACACGTGATAATCTGGTTTTTCGGAAGCAAGCCGGATACGAAATTCGCGTTCGGTTTTTCCATCGATAGTGAAGCGCATCATGGCGCGTTCGTCGCGAGCGGCGACGGGGATGTTGAGGTATCGTGCTGTGATTTTCAGAGTTTTAGCTTGAGCTATTGCAGACTCGGCAAATCCCGAAATTGCGGCGACGAGAACGATAAATAGGAATGTCTTTAGTTTCATTGAGTTATAAAGGATTAAAAACTTAAATTACATGTTAGAATTTGTTGCAAAGATAATACAAAATCATATTTCGAGCCGCAAATAATGCTCGAAAAAAGCGTCGAAAGTTGTGGATTTACGGCAGTGTACTGAGATAAATGTCAATCATAATACATTGAATAAAAAATATTTACAGAATATTTATCGCATCTCGTATTTTTTGTATATGTTTGCACGTAAATTTAACTACGATAAGTATTAATGATTAGCAGACGATTGCTTAGAGTAAAGGTTCTCAAAGAGCTGTACGGATATGCCGTAAGCCACAACAGTCTTCCGGCAGCCGAAAAGGAGTTGGCGTTGAGCATAGACAAAACATACGACCAGTATAAATACTTGTTTTTGTTTTTGCCGATGTTGCAGGACTACGCTCAATCGCGCATAGATATTGGCAGACAAAAGTTTCTGCCTACCGACATTGAAATCAATCCGAATACCAAATTTGCAGAAAATCAAGTTATTCAACGGATTGCAGAAAATTCCGACTTACGCAAATACGCCGAGCGTAACTCGGTGATGCTCACAGAAGCATCCGGAGTAGTGAAGAAAATGTATGCAAATATCGTTGAACGAGAATATTACAAAGAGTACATGGAAAATCCAACGCAATCGTTTGCCGAAGACAAACAGTTGCTTGTGGATATTCTTGTTAATGAATTTGAAGATCTGGAAGATCTGGAAGTCCTTCTGGAAGAGCAAAGTATATATTGGACTGATGAGCCTGGCTTCGTTGTCAGCGCTATAATCAAAACGGTAAAAAGCATGTCGGCAACAAAGCCTTTTAAATTGCTCGAATTTTTTAAAAATCCTGAAGATGAAGAATTTGCCAGCCGATTGTTCCGATGTTCAGCCGTGAAATTTGAAGAATACAGCAAATTGATAGACGAATATACTCCAAATTGGGATGTAGAACGCATTGCATTTACTGATACTCTGCTTCTTGTGGCGGCTATCGCTGAACTCATTGAGTTCCCCTTCATCCCCGTAAAAGTAACTATGGACGAATATATCGAACTTGCAAGATTTTACAGCACATCCGGAAGTAGCACCTTTATCAACGGCGTGCTTGACAAGGCGGTACACGAATTGACGTCAAAAGGAATGATAGAAAAACGTGGCGCCGGACTAATGGAAAAATAGGACAAATCATGAAAATTCTTATCACAGGAGCTTCGGGCTTTATCGGTGGTTTTTTGGTGGAAAAAGCTCTGGAAAAAGGCTTTGAAACTTGGGCAGGCGTCCGTACTTCGAGTAGTAGAAAATATCTGCGCGACCCTCGTACTCAATTCATTGACTTTAATTATGATGATCCCGAATCTTTGAAAAAGCAAATTGCAGAACTGCGCGACGAACATGGAAAATTCGATTGCATTGTCCACAACATGGGCATAACCAAATGTAACGACAAACGCGATTTCGACAAAATCAACTACTTATATACTAAAAATTTTGTCGAAGCTTTGCTTGCTAACGATATGATTCCCAAAAGATTTATCTATATGAGCAGCCTGTCGGCATGGGGGCCGGGCGATTCTCTTACCGGACGTCCAATCATGCTTGCCGACGAAGCAAAACCAAATACTTTGTATGGACAAAGCAAACTGAAAGCCGAACAGTTTCTGCAAACAGTGCCTGACTTGCCTTACGTTTTTGTCAGACCTACAGGAGTATATGGCCCGCGCGAAAAAGATTATTTCGTGTTTAACAAAACCATTGCAGGAGGTCTCGAACCTTCGATGGGCTTCAAAATCCAATATTTAACCTTCGTTTATGTGCGCGATTTGGTGAAATTCGTCTTCAGAGTCATCGAAAGCGACATCGTCCGAAAAGGCTACTTTGTTACTGATGGTAAGGTATATACAAACAAAGAATATGCCAACATCGTAAAAAAACATCTCGGAGTAAAACGCACGATAAAGATCAAAATCCCGCTCTTTTTGGTCAAAGGAATATCGTATTTTCTGGATACTGTGTACGGCTGGTTCGGCAAATCGCCAACACTTAATAGAGACAAATACAAGTTGTTAAGCGTTACAAACTGGAAATGCGAAATCAAAGCCCTTAAAACAGATTTTGATTTCACCGCCGATTACGACCTCGACCGAGGAACAGAAGAAGCCATAGCCTGGTACAAACAGGAAAAATGGCTGTGAAGTTTTTTTGGACTGTTAGACTGTTAGACTGTTGGACTGTTGGACTGTTGGACTGTTGGACTGTTGGACTGTTGGACTGTTGGACATTTAGACTGTTAGACAATCCAAAAATCCAAAGGCCTAAAAGTCTAACAGACCAAAAGTCCAAAAGTCTAACAGTCTAACAGTCCAAAAGTCTAACAGTCCAAAAGTCCAAATAAAAATGAGTGCTAAAGAGGCTGAATTGATTCGCGAATTGAAGCATGGTTCGCATAAGGCGTTTGATAGGATATATCAAATGTATGCTCGACGTCTTTATGCTTATAGTCTGCAATTTACAAAATCGCCTGCGGATTCCGAAGAGATTGTACAGGACGTCTTTGTGAGACTTTGGCTTAATCGCGAAAAAATCAAACAGGAGGAAACTCTTTGCGCTATGCTTTTTGTGATGGCAAAAAACCTGCTGATTAATGCTTTCCGTTCAAAAATAAATCGTCCTGTTTTTGAAGATTACCTAAATTTCAAAAACGAAATCTCTGTGAACGATACTCCTAACAATCTGGAATATTGCGATTTCCTTGTGCAATTCCAAAAAGCTCTTGCTTCATTGCCACCTACGCAGAGGAAGGTCATTGCGCTGTCGAGAATAGAAGATCTGACGAATAAGGAAATCGCTAAAAGACTATCACTCAGCGAACAGACGGTGAAAAATCAACTGTCGGCAGGTCTGAAAACACTTTTACATAAAATAAAACGTCTTTACTTAATACAAGAAAAATGAATAATCTGATAGAGAAATACAGACGTAATGAGCTGACGTCCAAAGAACTGTTGGAGCTTAAAGAAAAACTTCTTCTTGCTTCCGACGAAGAAATCGGACGGCAAATGCTCGAACAATGGAGGTCTGAAGAAATCGACGTTTCGTCGGTGGATGACAAAAGAATTAATCGATTGAAAAACAGAATAGACGCAAAACGTAGCAGAAAACGCGCTGTGTTTCGGCGACTTGTTCGTGCAGCCCAAATTGCTGTTGCTGTGATGTTTCCCGTATTGTTGTCGTTTTCAATTTATTTTTATAGGGAAAACAGCCTGATTTTGTCCGAAGAAATTAGCGTTTCAACCGGAAAAGCAGAACGCGCAAGTATCACTTTACCAGATGGAACCATCGTATCACTGAACGCAGAATCGATCTTGAAATACCATCCTCGAAACTATAATAAAATAGAGCGGAAAATTAATTTCGATGGCGAAGGATATTTTCAAATACATGGCGACGTGAATATTCCTTTTCTGTTATACACCAATGGTTTACAGGTAAAAGTACTTGGCACGGTTTTCAACCTTTCGGTACGTAAGGAAAATCCGACTGCCGAACTTGCTCTTGAAGAAGGAAAACTGTCGCTATTCTCGATACGCAACGGCCAAAGTGCTGTGCTTCACAAAAATCAAAAAGCCATAATCAACCAGATGACCGGCGAAATTACTCTGATTAGCGACGAAAATATACAGGACGTTTCGGCCTGGCGACGTGGCGATATGGTTTTTCGTAATACGGAACTTGCACAGGTAATACGCACAATAGAAGTAAATTATAATATAGCAATAGATATAGAATGTTCGGACTGTCTTTCGGATACATTTACGGGAACCTTGCCGGTGAACGATTTAAACGAAGTGCTGGAAGTAATCGAACGTTCATACCATCTGAAAGCCTTACTGAACGGCAAAAAAATTACTCTTATGCCTGAGCCGGATTTCAGGAACCAAGAGCCAAGACTGCTACGCAGTCAATTATGAATTAAGAATTATGACACATTTGAAACATTCGACAATAAATCGAGTAAAGGAATTGCTTCTAAATCAGATTGAACGCATAGACAAAAAGCGTTTGATTTACATTCTGTCTTTGCTGGTTGGGCTGTGTAGCGGCCTTGCAGCTGTACTGTTGAAACACACTATACATTTGGTTAAAGACAGCCTTACGAGCTGGTTCGACGCGGCGCACGATAGCTTGCTGTATCTGGCTTATCCCGGCATCGGAATACTGATTACCATTATCTATGTCAAGTACTTTGTAAAGAACAATATCGGGCATGGCATCACCAAAGTTTTGTATGCCATTTCGCGCAAACATTCGGAGCTGGAACCTCACAACATGTACACATCCATCGCAGCAAGTTCGTTTACCATAGGTTTTGGTGGCTCTGTCGGCGCCGAAGCTCCGATAGTGCTTACCGGTTCGGCGATAGGATCCAATATCGGACGGTTTTTCAATCTAAATTATAAGCAGATAACCCTGCTGCTGGGATGCGGCGCTGCCGGCGCTGTGTCTGGAATCTTCAAAGCGCCATTGGCGGGGATTGTCTTTACGCTTGAAATACTGATGCTCGACCTTTCGCTTGCCTCCATCATACCTTTGTTGATTTCGTCGATAACAGCTCTCTGCGTTTCGTATTTTCTTATCGGTTCCGACGTCGCCTTTGGAAACACTCTTCAACCTTTTGCCATGAATAATTTGCCGTATTACCTTGTACTTGGTGTATTTTGCGGCTTTGTTTCTCTGTATTTCACCCGCACAACTATGGCCATCGAAAAGCGTCTGAACAAAACCGGCTCGATATGGCAACGCTGGTTGGCAGGTACGGCTTCGCTTGGCCTGCTGGTTTTCTTCATTCCCTCGCTCTACGGCGAAGGTTATGACACTCTTACAGCTATGATGACCGGCAATGCGCATACGATTTTCGACAACAGTCTCTTTTCCGGAATGCAGGAAAACACCTGGTTTTTTGTGTTATATTTAGTAGCCATACTCATCTTTAAAGTTGTAGCAATGGCAGCCACCACCGGCAGCGGCGGGGTAGGAGGCACTTTCGGGCCAACCTTATTCATGGGCGGAATAGCCGGATTTCTCACCGCGCGATTAATCAATATTTCCGGCATACATCAAGTTCCCGAAAGCAATTTTGCACTCGTAGGAATGGCCGGAGCTATGGCCGGAGTGATGCAGGCTCCTTTGACAGCCATCTTTTTAATCGCAGAAATAACCGGCGGATATATGCTACTGATGCCTTTGATGGTTACTTCGGTGGTTTCGTTTATGACTATCAGAGGATTTGAATCACATTCGATATACACAAAACGGCTTGCTCAGGAAGGTGATTTGCTGACTCACAACCGCGACAAAGCCACACTCACGCTGTTGCAAACAGATAATCTCATAGAAACGGATTTCGTTCCCGTATCGCCCGACGACGATTTGGGAACGCTGGTAAAAGCAGTTTCGCGCTCGAAACGCAATATCTTTCCTGTGGTAAATCGCGAACGCGGCATCGAGGGCGTGATTCTGCTCGACGATATACGCGACACCATGTTTGAACCGAATCTATATAGAACCATCCGCGTATCAAGCATCATGCGACCGGTGCCAGCCACCGTCAGCATCGGCGAGCCTATGGAAAAAGTCATCGAAATATTTGAAAAAACACAAGCCTGGAACCTCCCCGTAGTGGACGAAAATGGAAAATACAAAGGATTTCTCTCGAAATCAAAAATATTTTCCTCGTACAGAGAGATGCTGAAAGAACTCTTCGGAGACGATTGATTTTTTTTAACGGTTCAAAAAAAAGTTTGAGGTGCTAAGCGAAATATTTGCTGTGGAACCCCACGGGGTTCTACAACGAAGATTATTTATCGCGTAGGGGCAAGGCGCGCCTTGCCCCTACATCCGAATAATTTGGAATCAAAATGTAAAATCATAGCACCTCAATTTAATATTTCGCCCTCCAATTGCACTGAATCGCGTTACTCGAAAAAATATCTACTTTTGTGCAATCAAGATAAAAGTAACATGACATTCTTAGAATCGCTTGCACGCCGTTTATATGCCCGTTATGGCAACGAAATATCTTCATTGCGAATGGTTTTACCCTCCCGAAGAGCGCAACTCTTCTTCTCCGAAGCCTTGACCGGAATTATCGATAAACCGATTTGGGAACCGATATTCACAAGCATCGAAAAAATTGCCGAAGAATTTACCCCTCTGCGCAAAGCCGAAGATTTTTCGCTACTTGTTGATCTGTATAGCATTTACCTCAAACACACACAAAGCAAGGAAAGTTTCGACCGATTTTATTTCTGGGGCGAAACTCTGCTGCGCGATTTCAACGACGTCGATAATCACCTCGTCGATGCCGAAATCCTGTTCCGAAATCTGAAAGAACAAAAAGAACTTGAAGGCGATTTTTCTTTCCTGACGCCAGAACAAATTGAATACATCCGCCTGTTTTGGAGTAGTTTCGATGCTGGAAAAAACGGAGAATTGCAAAACCGTTTTATCGAAATATGGGACGCGCTACCTGCCATTTATTCCGATTTTCGCAACGTATTACGCAAAAAAGGAGAGGCTTATTCGGGAATGATATACCGAGACGCCGCCGAAAAAATACAAACAACAGGAGCCGAAAACCTGCCCGGACAATACGTTTTCGCCGGATTCAACGCACTGAGCAAATGCGAACACATTCTGCTCGCCGAATTGCGCGACGCCGGCAAAGCCGAATTTTACTGGGATTACAATCCATACTATCTCGAAAATAAAAAGCAAGAGGCAGGTTTTTTCATGCGCGACAATCTCAAAAACTTCCCCGCAAACGAAAATCCAAAGCATCCAAACCTTGATGAACCCTCCGATTCGAACCTGCGCAATATGTTCGATTCCTTAGACCTGCATCTCATCTCCGTTCCTTCGGACGTCCTACAAAGTAAAATCTTGCCGACGGTGTTGAAAGAAATGAACGCCGCCTGTAACCGTAATACAGCTGTGATTCTTGCCGACGCAAACCTCTTGATCCCAACGCTGTACTCCCTGCCCGACGATTATGAGGAAATAAACGTAACACTGGGCTATCCGCTGAAACATACGCCGATATTTGCCCTGACCGAATTGCTAATCCGCCTACAAAATTCATACAAACTCGGCTCGCACACCGGATTTTATCACAAAGACCTGCTCGCGGTTCTGAAACATCGCTACGTCGAAGCAATTGCAGGCAACGAAGCCTCAAAAATAGCAGCCTTCATTGTACAAAATAATATAGTGTATGTCCCGAAAAAGCTCTTTGAATCAAATAGTTTTCTGCAAAAAATATTCACCCCGCTAAACGATTACAAAGAAATTATCGATTATCTGACCGAGATTCTCGCAACGATTGCAAACATGCCCGACAGCGAAACCAATCGAAACACAGCCCTGCTGCGAGAATATGTGTTCCACACAACGAAAGCCCTGAATAAACTGAAAACAAGCATCGCGGAACATAATCTCGACATCGGAAAACCGGTATTCGCAAGCCTGATTTGCGACCTCTTCCGAAGCCTGAAAATCCCATTCACGGGCGAACCGGTACGCGGATTGCAAATCATGGAATTGAAAGAAACCCGCGCTTTGGATTTCGAAAACCTTGTGATTCTCTCTGCAAACGAAGGACGCTTGCCGGCCGAATCAGACCATCCTTCCTTCGTGCCGTATAACCTGCGGCGAGCATACGAAATGCCTTACATCGAACGAAACGAAGCTATCTCGGCATACTATTTTTACCGCTTGATGCAAGGAGCAAGCAAAGTGCGACTGCTGTATTCGTCGAAAACCGACCAAAATAGAACCGGCGAAATGAGCCGCTATCTTTATCAACTGAAATTTGAATCGGGAATCGATATAAAAGAATATCACGTAACTTATGACGTCAATCTCAAAGAAAAATCAGAAATAAAAATACCGAAGGACGAAGCCATTATGCAACAACTTGCGCGTTATGCCGACCCGCTTTCCGACGCAAGCCTGTCGCCAAGTTCCCTGTCGGCATACATCGCTTGCCCGCTGAAATTCTATTTCAACAAAATACTTCGGATAAAAATCCCCGAAACGCTCAGCGAAGAATTGCCCGCAAATTTGCTCGGAAACATCGTCCACAAAGTCATGGAACAACTTTATAAACCGATGATAAACCGGCAAATCGTGTCCGAAGAAATCCAAAATCTGCTCAAAAACGGAAAACTGCTCGACGAACTCGCCGACAAAGCCCTGGCAGAAGAATTTTATAAAACTGAAAAATTGCCCGAAAACTTCGACGAAAACGGAAATATGCTCATCGCACAATATGTCATCGGACGATACATTCGTGGAATCCTGAAATACGACGCCAAAAACCCTCATTTCGTCCCGAAAAATCTCGAAGGTAAAGTTCGTGCAGCTTACAAAATAAATACCGACGGAAATCTGCGGACGCTGAATATCGAAGGAATAATCGACCGCCTCGACATGATAGAAATCGACGGAAAACCGGCGCTGAGAGTGGTGGACTATAAAACCGGCGCGGGACGAGGAAAAGATAAACGTATGAGATTTGCCGGAGTAGAATCACTATTCTCGGAAAACCCCGCCGAACGTAACTCCGAAGTGTTTCAAGCCTTCCTTTATTGCGCCATTCTGCACGAAATCGAACCCGAAACCGAAATAATCCCAGCGCTGTATTTCGTGCGCGACTGCTACTCGCCACAATTTACCTGCAAAATATTCGACGCCGTAAATAAATCGACGGTAAATAACTTCGGATGCTATGCCAAAGAATTTCGCGAACAACTCGACGACTGTATCTCCGAAATATTCGACCCAAATATCCCTTTCATACAAACCGAATACCAAGAAAATTGCACTTATTGCCCCTTCGCAAAAATCTGCGAAAAAGAAGCATGAGAATTATGAATTATGAATTATGAATTTGCTACGCAGTCTGGTTTGATGAATTGAGAAAGCAGAAAACAGAAAGCAGAACGGAGTTTCCTATTGATATTAATGCAATTTACTAAGCAAGCCAGACTGCGTAGCTAATTCATAATTCATAATTCATAATTCATAATTAAAAAAATGTATTACTTTTGCGCCGTAATTGACCCGCGAGGGAGGCAGTTTCGCCTCCCTCGATTGTTAAATAGAATATGATTGATGAAATAATAATACGCGAGTCGGTAAATCGACTAATAGCAGACACCGACCTCTTTGTGGTCGAACTGAAATTGACGCCGGATAACGCCATAGAACTTGTGCTTGATAGCGATTCAAATGTCAGTGTGAACGATTGCGCCCGTGTGAACTGCGAACTCTGCGAGGAGCTGGAAAAAGCCGGTATCGACGACTTCGGATTGACGGTATTCTCGGCCGGATTAACCGAACCTCTCAAATTGAAACGTCAATATATCAAAAATATCGGTCGGGAAATGGAGATAACTCTTGCGTCGGGAAAAAAAATCAAAGCAGTGATGACCGCAGTAAACGATGACTCAATCGAACTCGAATATTCTGCAAAAGAACCAGCTACAAATGGAAAAGGTAAAACAAAAATCACCCGCAAAGAAACAATTACACTCAACGAACTGAAATCAATCAGACAAACAGTGAAATTTAAATGAACGTATTAATTATATAAAGTAAAAATCCCATGGAAAATTTGAATTTGATAGACACTTTTTCGGAATTTAAAGAACTGAAAAATATCGACAGACCGACGATGATGAGCGTGCTGACAGATATTTTCAAAGGAATGATGGCGAAAATGTACGGATCTTCTGATAATTTTGACGTCATTATAAATATCGATAAAGGAGACTTTGAAATCTGGCGCAATAGAATCGTGGTAGAAACTGTGGACGACCCTACTACGCAAATATCCATCGAAGAAGCCAAAAGAATCGACGAATCCTACGAAGTTGGAGAAGAAGTTACCGAAGAAGTCAAATTTGAAGCCTTCGGAAGACGTGCTATTCTCGCTCTGAGGCAAAATTTGGCCGGCAGAATCGTCGATCTCGAAAAAGCAAACCTCTTCAATAAGTACAAAGACCGTGTGGGAGACGTCATCGTTGGCGAAGTTTATCAGGCTTGGAAAAAAGAAACCCTTGTACTCGACGACGAAGGCAACGAACTGATACTCCCAAAAGCCGAACAAATTCCGGGCGACTATTTTAGGAAAGGCGACACCATCCGAGCCATCGTACTGCAAGTCGAAATGAGAAATAACACGCCCTACATCCTGCTGTCGAGAACCTCGCCTCTCTTCCTCGAACGCTTGTTTGAACAGGAAGTACCCGAAATCTTCGACGGGCTAATCACAATCAAAAGAGTGATTCGCGCACCCGGAGAAAGAGCCAAAATAGCCGTCGAATCTTACGACGATAGAATTGATCCGGTGGGCGCATGTGTAGGTGTGAAAGGCTCAAGGATACATTCGATTGTCAGAGAGTTAAGGAATGAGAACATTGACGTGATAAACTACACCACGAACATACAATTACTCATCCAAAGGGCGCTGAACCCGGCCAAAGTATCGACAATTAAAGTCGATGAAAAGGCGCGACATGCCGACGTCTATATGAAACCCGCCGAAGTATCGCTTGCAATAGGAAAAGGCGGATTAAATATCAAACTTGCAAGTCAATTAGTAGGATACGAAATCGATGTTTATAGAGACAACATGGACGAAAACGAAGAAGACGTCGATCTCGATGAATTTGCAGACGAAATTGAATCCTGGGTCATCGATATTTTGAAAGGTATCGGCTGCGATACTGCCAAAAACGTCCTTGCTATTCCTTTTGACGAGCTTGTAAAACGCACTGACCTCGAAGAAGGAACGGTCAAGGAGGTAATTGCAGTTCTAAAATCCGAATTTGAATAACAGATCCCCGATGACGATCACCGTAATCGGCACGGGTCTCATCGGAGGTTCGCTGGCTATCGACCTGAGGGAGACGGGCTTCGGCTCGCGCTTCATAGGAGTCGATAGCAGCGAACAAAATGCCCTCGACGCCCTGAAAAATGGCATTGTAGATGAAATAATGACCCTCGAAAATGCCGCCGAACAATCCGATTTAATTATTTTAAGCATCCCGGTGGATGCTGCTCGAAAAAACCTTGCGAAAATTCTCGACTTAGCTCCGCCGAAAACCGTAGTAACCGACATGGGTTCGACCAAAAACGGAATCTGTTCCGAAAATAGATCGCATCCGAAGCGCTCGGCTTTCGTGGCTTCGCACCCAATTGCGGGAACGGAGTTCTCTGGCCCAAAAGCGGCTATCAGAAGGCTATTCGCTGGCAAAAAAACCATAATCTGCGAAAAAGAATTAAGCTCCGATTTTGCCCTGACAAGAGTAGAAGAAATGTTCAAGGCGCTGGAAATGGACATAATATACATGCAACCCGACACTCACGACATGCACTTGGCCTTTGTGTCGCATATTTCGCACATAAGCTCGTTTGCTCTCGGTAAAACTGTTCTGAATATCGAAAAAGACGAAAAAAGTATCTTCGATATTGCCGGTAGCGGTTTCAGTTCCACTGTGCGTTTGGCCAAAAGCTCGCCCGAAACCTGGCTACCTATATTTATGCAAAACTCCGAAAATATTTCCTTCGCTCTGAATAATTATATCGAACAATTACAGAAATTCAAAGCCTGCATAGACCTCGGCGAGGCCGATAAATTGAAACAAATGATGTCAGAAGCTAATGAAATCGGACGAATAATCGATGTGAAATAAGCCGGAAGGATAAAAATTTAGTTCCGAAGGCTCTAAATTGACCTCCGAAGGCCTCCGGCGTTCACCACAGGCCTATTTCCCTCCCTCGTACCACGAAACAAGCAGCCCAAGCATCTCGGAATAATTCGCCACACCGCTTTTGATTTGATTTGTTTTGAGATATGCGTCGTAAAGTTTGCTTTGAGCCTGCGAAAGCTCCTCATTTATCCCCCTTTGCCAATGATGGTAAGAGGCTCGATAATCTTCTAAAACACCTTGATCGAGACGAGCAAGCCGCGAAGCAAACTCGTCGGCGCTCAGAAGGCGGCGAGCGTAGGAAAATACATGTCCGAAAGCGCCAATATAGCCGCTGTAGCGAACTTCGGGACTGCTGCCGGCAGTGCAAACTACAAAAGCATAGAAATTACACTCCGATTCGCTTGCTACGCCAAATTGATGAGCCTTTTCATGCGCAAGGGTGTAAGGAATATCCAAAGAAAGCGGATAAAAATTAACATGAACCTCATTAAAAAAAGGACCGAAATAGCCCGAAACTCCAATTTTTGTGATAAATGATTCGTAAATCATCCGCTTAGTGCGACGTTTTCCGCAGGGATACCGTATTGCAAGCCTTTCAGACATACGGCTGTACAGCGATTCTATTTCGACATCAACTTTATCAAGATAAATAGCATCAACTTCTACGCGAGCCGCATTTATATCATCAATATAACTGTCGAGAAAAGAGGAAAATTTAATCGAATCAAACTGTGCCTGCTTCAAACCTGTACGATGATAAACATCAGGACGAAAATAATTAATTCCCCACGAAAAATAAAACCACGAAACTGTGACGAAAATCACAAAAAATAAAATAGATAAAATCTTACGTACAGAAAGTATGCGAAATACCGCCAGGATGATACTTGCCGGAATTAGTATTATCAAAAAACTTATAAAAATATCGTATAAAGAAAAGAAAAATTGACCCGAAATTGCCGAAAGCCCCACAGCAATGGATGGATATATGGCTCGACCATACCATTCGGCTACCTCCGGGCGCGAGAAGAATATCAAACTTAGAATCAACACAAAAATACAGTCAAAATACTTCATAATACTCTCTTTTTTTAGGCCTGATAAACATTTTATCGTGGCAGTAAACAAAACGCAAAGATACAAAGAATAAATTAAATGCACGGAACTATATAAAATCATTGACTACAAAGGCCGGAGACGCCCAAGAAAGCGCTGGAAGCCTCCAAGACAACGTCGGAAGACAACTTAAGCCCTCCGGAAGCCTCCGGTAAAGCGCCGGAAGACGACTTAAACCTTCCGAAAGCCTCCAAAACCTCGTCGGAAGCCTCCAAGACCTCGCCGGAAGCCAACTTATCCTCGCCGGAAGCCCGCAGGAAAACGCCGGAAGATTACTTATGCCTGCCGTAATAGATAACTTGAAATCCTGAATCATTCATAATTCATAATTCATAATTCATAATTAATTTTTAATAGCCTTTGGCTATTAAAAATTATTACTATCTTTGCGCTTTAATTGAATTAAGCATTATGGTTTCTGCTGATAATTTAACGGTGAGCTTCGGAGGCTTTACTCTTTTTGACAATATCTCGTTCATGGTCAATGAAAACGACAGAATTGGACTCGTAGGTAAAAACGGCGCCGGCAAATCGACCCTGCTAAAGATTTTTATGGGGCTGCAACAGCCTACATCAGGAAAAGTTTCTATCCCAAACGATTTCGTGATGGGCTATTTGCCGCAGCAAATGTCGATGGCTGAGGGAAAAACTGTCTTTGATGAAGCGATGACTGCTTTTGAACAGATAAACAGGCTCGAAGCCGAATTGGATAGGCTCTCGACTGAGCTGAGCCTGCGCACAGACTATGAATCGAAGGAATATTCCGAAATAATTAACTCTCTGCATGAAACAAGTGAGCGCTTGAGAATACTCGGAGGCGACTCGAAGGAAGGAAATACCGAACAAACTCTTCTTGGTCTTGGTTTTAGACGTGAAGATTTTCATAAAGCTACTTCGGTTTTCAGCGGAGGTTGGAGAATGCGCATCGAACTTGCAAAAATTTTGCTCGCAAAACCGCAAATGCTGCTCCTCGACGAACCGACTAACCACTTGGATATAGAATCGATACAATGGCTCGAAGCGTATCTGAAAAGTAGCGGCACGGCTTTGATTCTTATCTCGCACGACAGGGCTTTTCTCGACGGAGTAACAAACAGAACCATAGAAATATCGCTCGGAAAGGCTTACGATTATCGAGTATCCTACTCGAAGTATGTCGAATTGCGAGCCGAGCGCCGCGAACAGCAAACGGCGGCTTACGAAAATCAAAGAAAAATGATAGAAAAAACGGAAGATTTCATCGAACGTTTCAGATATAAAGCCTCGAAATCGAACCAGGTGCAATCGAGAATAAAACAATTGGAAAAGTTAGACGTCATTGAAATAGAGAATGAAGATCTTGCTCGCTTGAACATAAAATTTCCTCCCGCGCCCCGTTCCGGCGGCGTAGTGTTTCGAGCAAAAGACCTCCTTAAGCGATATGGCGAAAAACAAATCTTTTCGGAAGCCAACATAATTGTGGAACGTGGTGAAAAAGTGGCCTTTGTCGGGCGTAATGGAGAGGGAAAAACCACTATGGCCAAGATAATTGTGGGCGATACCGATTCGCAAAGCGGCGAAGCTATCGTGGGATATAATGTGAAAATAGGGTATTATGCACAGAATCAGGATGAACTCGACGAAGGAGAATATACCGTCCTCGAAACTCTCGACAATGTGGCCACAGGCGAAATAAGAACAAAATTAAGAGATATTTTAGGCGCATTTCTCTTTCGAGGCGAGGACGTTGATAAAAAAGTGAAGGTACTTTCCGGCGGGGAACGTTCCCGATTGGCAATGGCTCGTCTAATGCTCGAACCGTATAATCTCTTAGTACTCGACGAGCCTACAAATCACATGGATATGCGTTCAAAAGATATTCTGAAAAACGCTCTCAAGGCCTACGATGGCAGCTTGATAGTGGTGTCGCACGACCGCGAATTTCTTGATGGCTTGGTTAATAAGGTTTATGAGTTCCGCGATGGAAAAGTTAAGGAACATTTGGGAGGAATTTACGAATTTCTTGAACGGAGAAAGCTCGAAACTCTCAACGAATTGGAAAGGAAATCGAAAGTTGAATCCACTGCTAAAAAAATCAAGCCTGTGCAGCCTTCCGATACCGAAAAAAAAGAACGCGACCGTCTGTATAAGAAATCAGAAAAGGAATTGAAGGAACTCGAAGAGAGCATAATCGCTCTCGAAAGCAAAATTGCTACGATGAATGCTACCTTATCGTCGCCCACTGCCGACTTGACTATGGATAATGCCTTCTATGCCGAATATGAACACACTAAAAGCCTTCTCGACAAGGCCATGACCCGCTGGGAGGAGCTACTTTTAATTGTAGAAAAAAATTCAAGCTAAATCGAATAATAAAAATAAATATAAAAATGTATATAAAAATCTGTTTTTTATCGCTTATCTTTTATTTTTTTACTTTTAATTTAAGCGCAGGACGCGAGAGGCTCGATTCCGTACCGCTCGACAGTTTAAAATATTCCAATCCGGTTATCGATGAAAACATGCCGGATCCAACAGTTATTCAGACCCCCGACGGATGGTTCTATGTCTATGCCACAGAGCGCTCGAAGAATCTTCCTATATATAAATCGCGCAATTTAGTTGATTGGGACTTTGTCGGACATGCCTTTACTCCATCCACACGTCCCGATTTCGAGCCGAAAGGCAACGTATGGGCGCCGGATGTTAATTATATATCAGGGAAATACGTGATGTACTATTCGATGTCGGTCTGGGGCGGAGAAGAGACCTGCGGAATCGGAATAGCTGTGTCCGACAGTCCGGAAGGTCCCTTCACAGACTTGGGGAAGTTATTCAGAAGCAATGAAATCGGCGTACAGAACTCGATCGATCCCTTCTATATCGAAGAGCATGGTCGCAAATATCTGTTTTGGGGCAGTTTTAGAGGAATATATGCCATCGAGTTAAGCGATGACGGCTTATCTATCAAGCGGAAGGCCAAGAAAGTACACATTGGAGGCAGGGCATTTGAGGGAAGCTGCCTTTATCATCGAAATGGATACTGGTATTTCTTTGCTTCGGTGGGAAGTTGCTGCGAGGGCTTGAAAAGTACATACCGTTTGGTGGTAGCACGTTCCCGCTCTCTCTTCGGGACATATACCGATAAATCAGGACGGTCGATACTCGACAATGGCTACGAAACTATCATCAATAAGAGCGAATTTTTTGTCGGGAACGGTCATTGTTCCGAAATTGTAAAAGATAAAAGCGGCTCTGACTGGGTTTTTTATCACGCCTTCCGTACCGATAATCCACGTGGCCGTCGTTTGATGCTCGACCAGCTTATTTGGATCGACGATTGGCCGAGTATTTCCGGCGGGATTCCTTCCGAAAGCGCTTTCAGGCCTGATTTTTAGCCCCCGAACTGCGATAAATTCGCTCATACAGCTATAAATAAAAATCCCCGACGTCGGGAATGACGTCGAGGATTTAAAGTATTTGTTTGTCAGGGTTTATTCTATCGGTTTTATTTTGATATCTTTGAACCAAACATCGTCGCCATGGTCTTGGAATCCGATATATCCTTCGCGATTCTCGCCTCCACAGTTATTAAGCAACTCGAAAGCGAGCGGCCACTTTTCTTTGCTGAACTTACTTGCTTGCAGCATTTCTGTCCATTGCGGGGTCCACAAATGATATTCCAGAACAGCTTCGCCATTTTGATAATGCACCACAGTACCTTTGTAAACCATGATTTTAGTATTGTTCCATTCGCCGGCAGGCTTAGCGTTTTGCGGATTAGCTGGAATCATGTCGTAAAGTGAGGTAGATTTGCGGTTTCCATCCTTTCCGAGCTTTGCGTCAGGGTGATTTTCGTTGTCCAACACTTGGCTTTCCGGAGCAGAGATATAAATTGGTTGCCCTTTAATTTCCTGAGCCAGATAAAAGATACCGGAATTTCCGCCTTTCGACACTTTCCAATCGACCGTAAACTCAAAGTTTTTGAATTTATGGGCAAAGATGATGTCTCCGCCGTCTTGACCTTGAGCCTCACCGCTTCCGGAGCCGCTAAATTTGATAGCGCCTTCGTCGATAGTCCATTTTCCGGGTACATGATCCTTGTCGTATCCTCTCCAACCGTCGAGGGTTTTGCCGTCAAACATAGCAATACGACCCTGATCATCTTTTTCATAGCCCGAAATATCAACTTGTGGCCTTTCGACGATGATGTACTCAGGGCAACCGTCTTTTGCTTCGACGGGAATCTCTGTGATTTCGACAGCTTTTGTCATTTGAACATCAGCAGAGTCGGCGTTTTTGACGTCTGCTTTCTTTTGTCCGCCTTTTCCTGCGCAGGCAATCAGACTACCTGCCATTATCATGCAGCATACAGAATAAATAACTCTCTTCATTTTTTTGTGATTAATAAATTGTTAGTAAAAAAGAACTTTTCGGAGGAAAGTCCTCCGAAAAGCTCGGTTAATTTTCTTTGTTAGGGCATCGCCGGAAGGCTGTAACCGTTTTTATAGGTATGTTTAATCAGCTCTTGGGCAAATGCTTTGGCGGATTGCGGCGGGGTCATCTTTTTATCGAATGTTGGGTGTCCGGCTTCGATTCGGAATCCGTCTTTTTCGATAATTTCGATTGTGTCGCTATCCGAGATATTAGTAAATTGCATATTAGCTCCATCCCATTCCAGCTCGCGGTTAAGGTTTTGCAGTCGAACTGCCAGCACTCCCATCACAACCATTTCGTTGAAAGGTCCGGCTTCGCTGAAAGGCGATTTAGTTTGTATTCTTGATGCTGGACTTTCTTTGCAAGCTCTCACCCAGTCCATTTCGTGCATACTTTCGCCACCTTCGATGCGCCGTTCTGTTTTTGGCGCTTCCGGTTTGCGTCCCGATACCAGCCAAGGCTCTCTGCCGTAGCATCCGCAGATAAGAGTGTCCTTCGTGCCGTGGAAAATTGCGGCTCCACCGTGGTTGTTAAGGCTTTTTCCTGCGGGCATTCCTTCGGGGCGGATAGGGAGTATGCCTCCATCCGACCAATATACTTCCACTTGAGGCATTGCGACTTTCGGAAGGTTTTCGCGTTCGGGGAAGATGAATCTTACATATTCCGACGAGGGAGCGCAATCGGTCAGCAGCATAGTGGAGCTTCCCTGAACCTTAGTTGGATAGCCCAATTTCAGGCCTTTGAAGACGGGGTGCAGGATGTGGCAGGCCATGTCGCCCAGAGCGCCTGTTCCGTAGTCCCACCATCCGCGCCAGTTCCAAGGGGTGTATATTCCGTTGTAGGGGCGTTTATTAGCAGGGCCGATGAAGAGGTCCCAGTTCAGGTTTTTTGGGATTTTGTCCACTGTTTCGGGGCGATTCAGGCCTTGCGGCCATATCGGACGGTCGGTGAATGCATCGACGCGCTTAACTTCGCCGATTTCGCCGTTCCAGATCCATTCGCAGATCAGATTCACGCCTTCATCGGAGCTTCCTTGATTCCCCATGGAGGTTGCGACTTTGTACTTTTCGGCGAGTTTTGTCAGCAGGCGCGATTCGTAAACCGAGTGGGTTAGAGGTTTTTGCACGTACACATGTTTGCCGAGCGTGATAGCTGTTGCGGCAATGATTGCGTGGGTGTGGTCGGCTGTTGCTACCACTACCGCGTCGATATCCTTGCCCATTTTGTCGTACATTTCGCGCCAATCCCAGAATCGTTGCGCGTTTGGATATTTCTCGAACACAGCTTTGCTGTATCCCCAATCGACGTCGCATAGCGCAACGATGTTTTGGGACGACAGCTTGTTAAGGTTTGCCTTTCCCATGCCACCGATACCGACACATGCGATATTCAGTTTGTCGCTTGGCGCGGCGTGTCCAAGTTTTTTACCCATTACCATACTCGGTACGACGGTAATTCCGGCCGTTAAAACGGCACCTTTTTGGAGGAATGACCTCCTTGACATTTTACTCATAGCAGTTGTTTTTAGTTTTTGAAATTAATAATATAGAGTAATTTAATGCATTCTTTTGATTGTTTAAATGCCCATTTTTTCGAGGACTTTATCGCTCAGGTCGAATCGGGGGTTGTTGTAAATCATTCCGGGGTTGTTTGCTACGTCGAATATTGTGGCATAACTTCCGTCGGAGGCGATGTCTTTTATTGCCGTATAAACCTTGTCCTGCACGGGTTTGAGCAGTTCTTCGCGTTTTTTGGCTAAGGATCCTTCGGGCGAGAAATAAGTCTTTTGCAATTCTTTGACTTCTTTTTCGCGTGTTACGATTTCGTTTTCGCGTTTTTGCCGCATATCTTCGGTAAGCAGCACTTTTTCTGATTGATACTTCTTGAACAAATCATCTACCGCCTTGTATTTGCTTTCGACTTCTTTTTGATACTGTGCCGACAGCTTGTCTAATTGGTCTTGCGCCGACTTGTATGCCGGCACTTTCTTCAGTATGTATTCGGTATCAACGTATCCGAATTTTTGCGCCCGTAATCCTGCGAAGGAAATAAGCATTATTGAAAAAAGAATAATCCGTTTCATCTTATAACAGTTTTACAATTCAATGCCGCAAAGTAACACAATATTTATCAAACGGAGATAATAAATTTTAAATTTGTCGAATAAATATTGTACCACAACACTTTACGATGATGACAATTCGTTACAAATCTTCGATTTGGGGACCAAGATTTCAGGAATCAAGAGCCAGAACAGAACCAGGATTTCAGGAATCAAGAGTCAGGACACAGGATTGGACAAAAAGATCTTTGCACGGTTCATCCGGCGGCAATAACTTTTATTTTTGTGGGCGTCTTTAGTAGCCAAAAACACAGGGCTATCAGCCCTTATTCCTTATATTAAAGCGAATATAATAAAAGAGTAGATACCTCGCCGGCGCGGACTTGCATCATTGTTCTGTTTTTATTCCAAATTTTTCTTTCAGCAACTCCCATGCTTTGTGTGGATTATAATCAGTATCGGCGCGAATAACTGAAAATATATCATTAACATATTCATAATCAGATAATTTTTCTTCCATATTCAGAATAAACTGTTTGTCGGTTGGGTATTTCAGTTCGGCAAACTTGTAATGCTCTTTACAGCAGT
>JAITGD010000132.1 GCA_031280885.1 Prevotellaceae bacterium
GTATATAATTACAGATAAGCCTCTGTCCAGCACCTCATTCGAGGCTTTGTTGCTTGTTTGCGAGCGTGCAACTTTCGAGTAAACGAAAACATAATAGTATAGCTGCACCAGAAGCGAGAGCGCGAAAATCGAGAGGCAAAGCCAGGCGCAGACAGGAAAATCAGGAAAGTTTATATTCATCTTAAATATCTGTTTTTTACATAATTTCACTCGAAGTTCAGCAATCGGTCAATGCTAATCAGCTCTTTCAAAACTCTGCTTTCTGCTTTCTGCTTTCTGCCATCCAACTTACAAAACTCGACAATTCTACTTTGTTACAGTTACTTATTAACGGTTAATTCGTTTAGTAATCGGTCGCAAAGGTAAGAAAAAAGTCTTTTGGGCTTTTTTTGGACTATAGTTATATCAATAGAAAACGAGGTGCCACACAGCCTCAGAACCCCGTCAGCACTTTTGGACTTTTAGACTTTTAGATGCTCCAACCGTCCAAAAGTCCAACCGTCCAACCGTCCAACCGTCCAAAAGTCCAACCGTCCAACCGTCCAACCGTCTAATAGTCTAAACTACGAGCATGTCGTATATATCGTTACGCAGCTTGTCGATATTTGTTTTTTGACGAGCCGACACGAAGATACAGGGCGCGTTTTCCTTAGCCGGCCAGCTGTTCATAAGTTCGGTCAGGCTCAGGTTCTCTTTGCTTGGCGGAGTTAAATCGTCCTCGTCTTTTTGGATGAAGCTGTATGCGTCGATTTTGTTGAATATAAGGTAAACGGGTTTATCTCCCGCGCCGATGTTGTGCAGAGTTTGTTTCACTACGTCGATTTGCTCCTCGAAGTTCGGATGCGAAATATCGACTACGTGAAGCAGTATATCCGATTCGCGCACTTCGTCGAGGGTCGATTTGAACGATTCGACTAACTGATGCGGCAGCTTGCGTATGAAGCCGACAGTGTCGGAAAGCAGGAAGGGACGATTGCCTATCACCACTTTGCGAACCGTAGTGTCGAGCGTGGCGAAGAGCTTGTTTTCGGCGAATACCTCCGACTTGCTGAGCAGATTCATCAGTGTCGATTTGCCTACATTGGTGTATCCGACCAGCGCAAGTCGCGACATTCCGCTGCGATTGCCGCGTTGCACGGCCATTTGCCTATCGATTTTTTTCAATTGCGCTTTGAGGTAGGCTATTCGGGTCATAATAATTCGGCGGTCGGTTTCGAGCTGAGTTTCGCCCGGGCCTCTCATATTCAGACCTGCGCCACCGCTTTGGCGTTCCAAGTGAGTCCACATACGAGTCAGGCGGGGCAGCATGTATTGGTATTGAGCAAGTTCGACCTGTGTTTTGGCGTATGCGGTTTTGGCTCGTCGGGCGAAGATGTCGAGAATCAAAGCAGTACGGTCCATTACGGCAGCTTTCAGTTCGGTTTCCAGATTACGCAGTTGCGAAGGCGAAAGTTCGTCGTCGAAAATAACCAGCCCTGTATCCGAATCTTCGAGATAAGCTTTGATTTCGGCAATCTTACCCGAACCGACGAAGGTTCGCGTGTCGGGCTTGACTAACTTCTGAACAAAACGTTTGACGACAAGTACGCCATCGGTTTCGGCCAGAAATTCAAGTTCATCCAGATACTCTTTGGATACTCGCTCGTTCTGTCCGGCAGTTATTGCACCCACAATCACAGCCTTTTCAGGCTCTTCGGAGAAATTATTTTTGAACATATTTTATGAATTATGAAAGATTCAGGATTTCAAGAACCAAGAACCAAGACAGCTACGCAGGCTGGATTGATTGACGTTTTGCACTGCAAATGACGCAGATTTTACGGATGCACGCAGATCTCTTTTATCAATCCAGACTGCGTAGCTCTCTTAATTTTTAATTTTTAATTGACTGCGTTAGCGTCCTGATTCTTGGTTCTTGAAATCCTGAATCAAACCAGCCTGCGTTAGCGTCCTGATTCTTGGTTCTTGAAATCCTGAATCCTAAGAAGAAGAAGCAAGTATTTTCTTTCCTTTTTCTATGGCTTCGTCTATTGTTCCTGTTTGATTGAAGGCCGATTCGGGATATTCGTCGAGTTTACCGTCGAGTATCATTTCAAAACCTCTTATGGTTTCGTCTATCGGCACCATTGTACCTGGTATTCCTGTAAAGGCTTCGGCCATGTGAAAGGGTTGAGACAGAAAACGCTGTACCCTGCGCGCACGCAGAATAGCAGACTTGTCTTCCGGCGAAAGTTCTTCCATTCCAAGTATGGCGATTATATCCTGAAGCTCCTTATATTTTTGCAGAATTTGTATTACACGTTGAGCAGTGTTGTAATGTTTTTCGCCCACTATCAGCGGATCGAGTATCCGCGAGCCGGATTCCAAAGGATCGACAGCAGGATATATTCCAAGTTCCGAAATCTTGCGACTTAGCACCGTTGTAGCATCCAGATGAGCAAAAGTAGTAGCCGGAGCAGGGTCGGTAAGATCATCAGCAGGAACATACACCGCTTGTACCGATGTGATAGAACCATAACGAGTCGAGGCAATACGTTCCTGCATCAGCCCCATTTCCGAAGCCAAAGTCGGCTGATAACCCACCGCCGAAGGCATACGTCCTAAGAGAGCCGACACTTCGGCGCCGGCCTGAGTGAAACGGAAAATATTATCAATAAAAAACAGAATATCTTTTCCTCTTCCTGTTTGTTCAATCCCTTCGTCGCGAAAAGCTTCGGCCACTGTCAAACCCGACAGAGCAACAGAAGCGCGCGCTCCCGGAGGCTCGTTCATCTGTCCGAAGATAAGCGTCGTTTGCGACTTCTTCAGTTCTTCGTAATCAACCATCGACAGATCCCAATTACCACGCTCCATTTCGGTTTTAAAAGCCTCGCCATAACGGATAACGCCCGATTCGATCATTTCGCGCAGCAGGTCGTTTCCCTCCCGAGTGCGCTCGCCCACTCCGGTAAATACAGAATATCCGCTGTAACCCTTTGCGATGTTGTTAATAAGCTCCATAATCAACACCGTTTTACCGACGCCCGCGCCTCCAAAAAGGCCAATTTTGCCTCCTTTTTGATACGGAGCTAAAAGATCGATAACCTTGATTCCGGTAAACAGCACCTCTTTTTCGGTTGATAAATCCTCGAATTTCGGCTGATCGCGATGTATCGAGCGCGCTCCTGCTTCTGATATTGTTTCCAGATTATCTATCGGACGTCCGATCACATTCAGCACTCTTCCTTTGATTTGCTCTCCGACAGGCATTGTTACAGGGTTGCCGGCCGATTTCACCTCCATCCCTCGCCACAATCCGTCGGTAGAATCAAGGGCAATTGTGCGGATAGTCCGCTCGCCGATATGCTGACGGCACTCCAAAGTCAGCGACGGCATATTCGGACGCTCAATAGTCAAAGCCTCGTGGATATGAGGAAGCTCAAGTAAACCATCGAACACCACATCTACCACCGGGCCTATGATCTGCGACACCCGTCCTGTTTTCATCTCGCTCATGTTCTTACTCATCTTATTACAATTATTATCGTTTATGATTACTCATATCTGACGAGCTTGTCAAGCTCCTTTCGTTCAAAATGTCTTGGATTAGGCTCATCGTCCACAGCCGCGTAGCCAGCCACCAGAATATTTACCGGTTCGAGATTATCCGGCAAATCGAACTCTGCTTTCAGAACAGAAGGTTCAAAATGACAGATCCAGACTGTCCCCAGTCCAAGCTCTACTGCTCGGAACATCATGTAAGTAGTAACTATTGATGCGTCTATATCGCCCGTACCTTTGCCGTCGTATGAACGCCTCCATATTTGCTCGTGATCGGCGCTGACTATCAAAGCCAAAGGCGCGTCGAAGATTTTCGCCGCCTTCTTTATCTTCAAAAGTCCCTCGCTCGACTGTACCACCGTAATACGCAGCGGCTGACGATTCGAAGCCGTAGGAGCTATACGGCCTGCTTCGAGTATCATGTCGAGTATCTCTTTCTCGACCGGCTTTGCGGCATATTTCCTTACCGAATGTCGCTTAGCCACTAATTCCATAAAATCCATCAAAGTATATATTTATATGTATAACGTTTCATACTGACAAGGCGCAAAGGTAAGACTTTTTCTTTGGACTTTTGGACTGTTGGACTGTTGGACTGTTGGACTGTTGGAATACATGTTCTTAATGTCTTTAATGTCCTTAATGTCTTTAATGTCCTTAATGTCTTTAATGTCCTTAATGTCTTTAATGACTTTAGGGATATGAAATATATAAGTTGTTTCTGTTTCATAGCAAAAATACCAGAGACTTTTTACCGCGAAGGGCGCAAAGTTTACGCAAGGTACGCAAAGGCATTGCACCCTTTGCGGTAACTTTGCGCCCTTTGCGGTAAAAAAAATCACAAGTTTATAAGTTATTTATTTCACGTCCCTTAATGACTTTAATGTCCTTAATAGGCAGCGAAGCATTATATAACGGCTGAATACTCCATACTGCGACACTTCGCAACGCATCAATCATAACAGCGTGCACCTTCAAAATACGAGCGTGCATCTGCAAAATACGAGCGTGCATCTGCAAAATATGAGCACGCACCTTCAAAATACGAGCGTGCATCTTCAAAATACGAGCGTGCATCTGCAAAATATGAGCGCGCATCTGCAAAATACGAGCGTGCATCTGCAAAATACGAGCGCGCACCTGCAAAATACGAGCGCGCAACTGCAAAATACGAGCGCGCACCTGCAAAATACGAGCGCGCAACGGCAATCTAAAACCT
>JAITGD010000206.1 GCA_031280885.1 Prevotellaceae bacterium
GACTGTTGGACATTTGGACATTTGGACATTTGGACTGTCGGATGACTCATAATTATCTATCTAACTGTCCAAAAGTCTAACAGTCTAAACGTCCAAAAGTCCATCCAAAAGTCTAACAGTCCAAAAGTCTAACAGTCTAAACGTCCAAAAGTCCAAAAGTCTAACAGTCTAAACGTCCAAAAGTCCAAAAGTCTAACAGTCCATCCAAAAGTCCAAAAGTCCAAAAAAAGTCTAACAGTCCAAAAGTCTGGCCTTAGACGAGGGTCTTAGACGACGGCCAACAAGGTCGGTATCGGTGATTAAAACTACTCCGGGACGGGCGCCAGGCTTGAAATATCCGAAGGTATCCGACAAATTTAGCGCCGCCGCTCCTCCGGATGTAGCCCAGCGTAAAAGCCGACGCAAACCAATCGATGGAAAATGTAAATCAAGCAGTTTCAACTCATCCATAATAGATAAACTGCGGTTCGAGGCCAAACTGTCGGTGCCTATCGCAACCGAAGCATCGACGGAGGCGAAAAAATGCGCGTCGGGCAAGCGATTTTCTATGTAAAGATTCGACGAGGGACAAAGAATCCAACTGATATTTCGACTCCGAGAGCTGGCGTAAGAGTAATCCGAAGGAGAGGTGTAAACATTGTGAATCAGCAGTAAGCGAGTCTCCGGCTCGATTTTCTCAAGCACTCGATGCAGCGAAACTTCGTATCTGAAAATAAACTCATCCAAAGAAGAACCAAAGAGTTCGTACATAGCGCCCGACTTGCTTCTGAACAAGTCATCCTCGTCGGCACTTTCCTGATTGTGAATACTTATGACGCCATCGGCGAGGCCGCCTTGCATGGTGGCCGAAAAGAGAGCGTCCGACATGGAATATGGCGCATGTGGCGTGATGCTGGCCTTCAGAGCGTGTTTTGCGGCCAGATGCTTGAGATCCATGGCATTATTCAGCACAGAGGCGGCCAGCGAAGCATCAAGTCCAAAACATTCCACAAAAGTATGATAGGCGATGCGGCTTTTTTGCTTGATGGCGAAACTCGCCGACGAATTAGATATATCGCCCACAGCTACAATGCCTTCCGAAGACATCCGACGGTCGTACTCAATCATCTTGAGTTGCATTTCTGATTGCTGATTGCCTCGCGAGGAGATCATCCGACGACAAAAAGCGCTCATTCCGGCGCCTTCGGGAAAAAGTCCGCAAAGATGCGATAATTCAAGATGACAGTGCGCGTTAACGAAGCCCGGACACAAGATTCCGTTATAAAATTCGATGCTTTGACGCTCGATAATTTCATCGCCAAGCGACGAAACTTCAAGAACTTTGCCCGAATCATCGAGAGTAAGCAGGCCGTTACGGATAAAATCGTCGCCGGTAAAAAGCAAATGTGCTGCAAATTTTTTCATTCAAATAATTTTACTACTTTTGCACCCGTTATGAGGCATGAAGCCACATAATTTAATACAAAAGTAGTTTGATTTTTTAAAATGTTAGGAATGAAAAGGATTAATTTAATTTGCTCGATGACATTGATTATCTGTTTGATGTTTGCAAGTTGCGAAACTATACAGAATACGAGCAGCGGGGTGAAAGGCGGGGTCATCGGCACCGGAGCAGGCGCTGCTGTGGGCGCTGGAGTGGGCGCTTTAGCCGGAAATACTGCTCTTGGGGCGGTTATTGGGGGCGTGGTCGGAGGTACTGCGGGCGCCTTGATTGGTCATAAGATGGACAAGCAGCGAAAAGAACTCGAGAAAATCGAAGGAGCTACTGTCGAATCGGTTAATAGCGGCGAAGCTATAAAAGTTACCTTCGATTCGGGGATATTGTTTGCCACCGGGAAGAGTGATTTGAGCGCTGTGTCAAAAACTTCGCTCTCGAAGTTCGCTGCAAGCCTCGCCGCGAACCCGCAAACGAATGTCCAAATCTTTGGACACACCGATAATACGGGAACTGACAACATCAATATCCCGCTTTCGCAGCAGCGCGCGGCTTCGGTGCAGTTCTATCTGATGCAGCAGGGCATTGCGGCTAACAGAATGAGCGCTGCCGGCAAAGGCTCGTCGGAACCTGTGGCCGACAACTCAACCACTGCCGGAAAAACACAAAATCGTCGCGTAGAAATCTACATTCTCGCCAACGAGCAGATGATTCAAGACGCTCATCAAGGCTCTCTAAGGTGAGATTTATTGGCATGATTCCCCGTTTTATTTTACATGACTCCTAACGGGGTTTCATATTTGTGAACTCGTCGCTGTTCACATTTTCGGGCGCAAAGCACTTGTTGTTTTGCGCCTTTTTTTGTGAAAAGTTGATCATGATTCGTCAAAAGTTGATCGTATCTCGTCGAGAACTGTGGCGAAATATTAAATCAAGGTACTATATCAAGTGTCGTCCCTGCGGGACTTTGGGAAGATGTGTATGTCAGCTCTCCGGCGGTTAAAACCGCCGGTTAATAAAGTGTCGCCCCTGCGGGGCTTGCAATTATTTTTGCAATAATATTGGAAGCATTATAGCGCCTCAATTTAATATTTCGTCGAGAACCGCCCATCCTTCGTCGAGAGTTGCCCATATTTTATAGAGGATGGGCCATCCTTTATAAAGGATCACCCATCTGTTATAAAGGATGGGTCATCTGTGATAACAGATGGGTCATCTGTGATAAAGGATGGGTCATCTGTGATAAAGGATGACCCATCTGTTATAACGGATGACCCATCTTTCATAAAATATGGGAAATATTAAATAAGTTTCTGACAAATTATCATGGAGATATGACAAAATTTCATGGAGATATGGCCATGCCTCGTACCTTGCTGGCGATGGTTTATCGCAGAAGAATGTTTTGTTGGAATGGATGTTTTGGATTTTATCTTAGTTTAAATACTATTGGAATGACATATAATACTCTTACCGGGTTCCCATCGATTTTATGCTTGCCGGGTTCCCATCGCGGCGAGCGTTTAAGTACTTGAATGGCTTCTTCGTCGAGAAAAGGGTGCGCGCTGCGATATATTTGAATATCTGTTAGACTTCCGTCAAGGTCGATAACAAATGATACATAAACAGTTCCTTCTATTTCGATGAAATATCGTGGTATGGATCGAGGTTTTTTGTCGAAGTTGATGTATCATCCGAAGTGAGCTTGAATCTGACCGGAAATTGATATGGAATCTTAGCTTTGCCGAGATTGTTATAGCCCGGTTCCCAGAGAGGCGATAGATTAACTACGCGCAGGGCCTCGGCGTCGAGCAAGGGGTCGGCTCCTCGTATTACTTTGGCATTAATCAGCCTCCCATCGACGTCAATATCAAAAGAAAGGTACACCGTTCCCTGCGTGCCTTTGGCCTTTAATTCAGGGGGATACTGAATTTGTGAATTTACCCACTCAACGAAGGCACGTGCGTCCTTTCCCTGGAATTTGGGCTTGGTTTCAACGGGGCCGAAGGGCATATTAAGGTACTTGTTTGCGATTGTGTCGCTTTGATTGGCGAAAAGTGGAATGGCGCTGGCCATAACAAGCAGCGCGGCTAAGCTCAGTAGCGCCTTGCTCGAATTTTTTTCTTGTTTTTTGATCATAATTTTTCGTTTTTTTCTTGGTTTATGAATATTTTTTTCCTCTTTATTTGAGGATTTTGCATCTTTTCGTAACGATGCAAAGATATATAAAATATATTTTTGTGGATTTTGTGGATTTTAAAAGTCAGTAGCTAAGATTTTGCTTATCTTTGCCGAAAATTATGCCTTATGTGCGACGAATCGAGAATTTTGATATGTGTTCCGGCGCGATATGCGAGTACTCGGCTACCTGCTAAGCCTCTGATTAAGATATGTGGACGAGAGATGATTGTTCGCGTGGCCGAAATAGCCGCTTACTTGTGCCGAAGTAATGCTGATTGCGATTATTGTGTGGCTACTGATGATTTGAGGATCAGCGATTTTTGCGCATCGGCGGGTTTGAATGTTGTTATGACTTCCGCCGCTTGTCGCAATGGCACAGAACGTTGCGCTGAAGTGGTTCTTGGACTCGCCCGCCGTCCATCGTTGATAATTAATCTGCAAGGCGATAATCCTTTGTGTCCTCCTTGGATTTTGCAGGATCTTATAAACGAGTGGAAACGAGACCCTTCTGCTGGGGTGTACACTCCTTGCGTGAGCCTGAGCTGGGATGCTTACGAGGCAATGGTCGAAGCTAAGAAATCGACGCCTTTCAGCGGGACTACGGTGATAGTTGATCGTGATAATCATGCACTTGCTTTTTCAAAGGGAATAATACCGGTGGTTCGGAATGTTGAAGAGGCTCGACGTATCAATCAGAATAAAAGCCCAATACGTCGTCATGTTGGTTTGTATGCTTACACATACGGCACGCTTGCGGCTTATTCCACGTTGGAAGAATCTCCCTACGAAAGCGGCAGTCTTGAAGGCTTGGAACAGTTTCGTTTTCTGCATAATGGCATCTCAATAAAAGTTGTTGATGTTGATTATCGCGGCCGTGCTTCTTCGAGCGGGATTGATTCGCCGGCTGACGTCGATAGGGCAGAACGAATAATATCTGAATATGGCGAGTTGATATGCGATTGAGCGCTGTGATAGAGAGTATTACCGGCAAGAAGTATTCGCAAATCGGCGATTCTTTTCCGTTGGGATTCGACGACGAGGGCTTAAGCGCTCTCTTCGAGTCGATTATTTCAGATAAGTTGCTGGACGTCCGGTCGGCTGCTCGTCCGTTTTTAGTTAATATCAGCGGTATTCCCGGCGCAGGGAAATCGACTTATTGTCATCGACTTATCTCTGGCCGTGCGCACTTGTTCGGTCTTGATTTTTCGTCGGCGCTTTATCTTGCTTTTGATGACATAATGTGTTCTGATCGGCTGCAAGCTGAGGTACGTTCATCGGCATTTTATGAAAAATGTTTCGGCCGTTGGGAAGTTCCGGCGCGAATTGCCGGTTATGAGCTTCTGCGACGCGCCGTTAGGATGAGGTTGAATATTCTTTTTGAACATTCTTCGGCACTTGCTCAGCATGTTGATCTTTTTAGATTGATTGCTTCTGATTTTGATTATGAGATTTATTTCGCTCATATCAAGGTTGATATAGATTTGGCCAAACGTCGTGTTCTTGAAAGGACAGTTCGTGAGGATCGGCGTGTCGATTCCGAGCGTATTATCAAGCGGGATAAGGCTTTAATGCTTCTTCTTCCGGAGTATCAGAAATTATTTAAATCGCAATATAAACTTTTGGAACAATGGGAACTTTTCTCGTAATAGCAAGGCATGGGAATACTTTTCTTCCCGACGAGACGCCAAGGCGGGTCGGCTCAGGCACTGATTTGCCCCTGACGGAGACTGAGCGCGGACGTAATATTGGACGATATTTGCGTGATAATGGCTTGATTCCCTCGTCGGTTTATGCGGCTCCTCTACTGCGCACAATTCAGACCGCAAGGGCTGCCATCGAAGCTGCAAATTTGGCGACGGAAGTGTCGATTCTGGATGATTTTGTCGAAATAGATTACGGCCCCGACGAGAATAAAACCGAAGAAGAGGTCGAACTTCGTCTTGGAGGCGGGGTCAGAGAAAAAGGTCGGGAAATCATAAGTCGTTGGAATCGTTATGCTATCGTTCCCGAAGGCTGGAAGGTAAATCCCGATAAAATCATATCCACTTGGTTGGATTTCGCTGCAAATACCGTCATGTCCAACCATCGCAACGAAACGACGCTGCTTGTAACTTCTAATGGAATCATCAGATTTGCTCCGCATCTTACGGGCGATTTCGAGCTTTTTGCCAGCCGGCATCAAATCAAGGTTTCAACCGGAAGCTTGTGTATCTTTGAAAAACAGAACGATGAAAAGTTCTGGACATGTAGGGCTTGGGGCTTGAAACCCTCTTTGGAATCAGGATTACAGGAACCAGGAGCCAGGATTACAGGAAGCAAGACTTGAACCAAGATTTCAAGAACCAGGACTTGAACCAAGATTTCAAGAGCCAGGAGCCAGGATTTCGGACGGTTGAATCAAGATTGCAGGAGACAAAATTAGAGCCAGAACTTTGACGGGCTGACAAGCTCGTCCGAAGTCCTGGCTCTTGGCTCTTGAAATCCTGTATCTACAGCGGATATTCGTCGAAGGCGTAGAGTATTGTTGAGAGGTAGCGTTCGCCGGTGTCGGGCAGTATTACGACTATGTTTTTGTCTTTGTTTTCGGGTAATTTCGCTAAGGATGTGGCTGCAAAGGCGGCTGCTCCGGAGGATATTCCCACAATTAGCCCTTCTGTTTTAGCAAGTTCGCGACTTGTGCGAATGGCGTCATCGTTGGAAACTTGGATTATTTTATCGACTGTGTCGGGATTGTATGTTGCCGGCACAAAGCCGGCTCCTATTCCTTGAATTTTGTGAGGGCCGGGCTTGCCTCCCGAAAGTACCGGCGAATCTATGGGTTCAACGGCAATGATTTCAATTTTTGGATTGTGCTTTTTCAAGATTTCTCCCACTCCCGAAACGGTTCCGCCGGTTCCGACTCCGGCGACGAAGATATCGACATTTCCGTCGGTATCGCGCAGGATTTCTTGTGCGGTGCTTGCTCGATGGATTGCAGGGTTTGCGGGATTCTCGAATTGTTGAAGAATGATTGCGCCTTCGGTAGTGTTTTCTAATTCGCGTGCTTTCGCGATTGCGCCTTTCATTCCTTCGCTTCCCGGAGTAAGCACCAGCGTTGCTCCGTATGCTTTAAGCAGATTGCGCCTTTCGAGGCTCATCGTTTCGGGCATTGTCAGAATCAGCTTGTATCCTTTGGAAGCCGATACAAAAGCCAGACCTACGCCGGTATTTCCGGAAGTAGGTTCGATGAGAGTTGCGCCGGGCTTGAGTTTTCCGCTTTTTTCGGCGTCTTCGATCATCGACAAGGCTATGCGATCCTTGACGCTTCCTGCCGGATTGAAATATTCAAGTTTTGCAATCAATCGGGCCGGAAGTTGTTTCTGTTTCGAGTAATTAGTTAGCTCGAGTAATGGTGTGTTACCAATCAGATCTGTAAGTTGTTTTGCTATGTTCGACATATTAAATATTGTTTAAAATAACTATTAAATTTTTTGCAAAGGTAAGCCCTTACAACATATCCCGAAATAGCACATTTGTGGTATATTTTATACAATTGTATAACAACCGTATAACTATTGTATAACCATTGTAAAGTAAGGTAATCTTGAGAGCTTTGCTTCTATGTTTATGCTTTGACCGCCTTTATATATTTTGCCGGATTCGTCGCGCCATTTTCCTTTTGGGAGAATTACTTTTCGTTCTGTACCGCTTTTTATTACAGGGGCTACAAGGAATTTGTCGCCGAGCATAAATTGGTCTTTACATTCGGCGAAACCTTGGTTGGGAAACACATATTCCATGTGTCGCACTATCGGTTCGCCGGTGATTGCGGCATGTTTTGCACATTCGGTGATATATGCGCCCATTCGGACATGCAGATTAGCCATTTCGCGACATATAGCCAGATGCAGACTGTCGAGTATTCTCCATGGAGCTACCGAGAATTGCATCATCGGCATCAGGGTGTGCGATTGCGCCGAGCGTACAATCAATTCTTGATTAAATTGCGAAGGGTCGATGCCAAGAAACGAGGTAAATTGCCCGCCTCCAATCATGTCGGGACAGGTGTAAGCATATCCCAGCAAGCCTGCGGCTATCATATCGGGAATCAAAAGACGAACTGCTTTCCACGAATAGTCCTTATCGCCAAGACGTTGTACTAATGCCTCACCTCCCATTTTCCAGCAGGCGCGATATTCGTTCAAAGGAAAATGCAAGCCTACTTTTGCCCACGCCATGGTGTGATCTGTTGATGCTGCATCAGATTTATATCCAAGCGTATAGTCCGGATCGTAGAAAAGCACATCGCCGGCGTCGAACTTGAAACCATCGACTCCGTATTTTCGCTGGACGTCCTTCAAAAGATTTACAAAATAATCAAACGCTGCCGGATTAGTCAAATCATAGCAAGCGCTGTAGCCGTTCCACCAGTTTATCATTGCCGGCTGACCTGTTTTTCGGTTATTTATGAGATAGCCTTTGCTCCAAAGTTCGCGGAACTCGGGGCTGTCGGCGCTAACAAAGGGACAAACCCACAACATCACTTTAAATCCTTGATCATGCAAACGTTTCACCATAGTTTCAGGTTCGGGAAAGCGGTCGGGTTTGAAATCAAAATTGCCATAATATTTTTGCCAATTATCGTCTATCATCAGCACTCCGGCAGGAAATCCGTTGGATAGAATATCGTCTGCATATTTGAGTATATCTTTCTGATTTTGATTATACATCAGTTCTATCCAGGTGTTGTATTGCGGCATTGAGAACATCATTGTATCAGGCAATTGTCCCGAAGGAGGGAAATGTTTCCGGCAAGCTTCAAGATAGGCTTCGCGCAGTGTTTTTCCGGCTTCCGTTACCGCCACCGTTTCGTACTTGGATTCGATGCTGATATTGTTTGTTTTGACCTCAAACTTAAAGGCTTCGTCGCTCCAAATATATCGTCCTTTGTTCGACAGCAGCAGCGGTACTCCCTGATTGTTGAAGTTTTGTTTTGCAAGATCCAACAGGCCCGAAGTCTGTACATAAGGCATTTGCGAACCCTTAGCTACAAATCCGCCATACCATTTTTCGTTTTCAAGCATGTTTACTGTCGATATATAAGGCTGAGCCGACAAGCCCGATAAACCATATATCAAACAGATTATAAATAAAAAAGTTTTCATAATATATTTTTTTTTAGACCGTTAGACTGTTAGACTGTTAGATAGTCGCAACGCAAGTCCAAAAGTCCAAAAGTCCAACCGTCCAAAAGTCCAACCGTCTAACGGTCTTTAAAGTCCTTCAGGCCTTTCGTAGCAAAATTCAGAAAATTATCTGCGTTTTCTTCGAGGCCGAGTCCTTGTGCATATATTTTGCCATCGCTGTCGATAACAGCAAAATAAGGGCTTGCTACGGTCGAAAATGTTTTCAGCATATAAGCTCTGTTTTTTTTGCCGACGGTTTGATATTCATCTGTTTGCTCTTCGGTCGGCAAGGCCGTATTATCGTCGTAGTAAAGACTGAGCCAGACAAACTCGTTGTTCATCAGCTCGATGATTCGGCTGTCTTTCAGCGTGGACGATTCCATTCTTTTGCAGTTGGCACAGCTGTGTCCCGTAAAATCAATAAAAACAGGACGTTTAAGATTTCTTGCGCAGTCAATCGCCTCTTGCAGATCGAAATAGCCTTGAATGCCTGCCGGAGCGTGCATTTTTGTTTCGGCATATTTGGGAGTGTTTCCACAAGTACCTGTTTTTATGATAGATGCTGCCGGCGCTCCTGAGGCCTGAGCCGATACAAGATTGAAACTCTGACGATCTTTCGCCGGAAGAAATGCCGAAACTGCATCTAAATCAGCTCCAAACATGCCCGGAAGCAGATACAGCGCAAAGACAAAAGAAGCTGTTGCAAGCGCAAAACGTCCAACGCTAAGATGCGACACGCCGCTATCGTGCGAAAACTGTATCTTACCAAGCAGATACAGCCCAAGAAGTACAGCAAGTACAATCCAGAATGCTATAGCGACGTCGCGCGTAAGCAGATTCCATCCTAAGGATAAATCGGCTATAGAGAGAAACTTAACGCAGAATCCAAGCATGACGAAGGCAAAGACCACTTTTACCGAGTTTAGCCATCCGCCCGATTTCAATTTGTTCATCAAACTTGGAAAAACGGCGACCAGCAGAAATGGCGAAGCCATGGCAAGTCCAAAACAAAAGAGACCAAGTATGGGCTTCCCGACCGACACTCCCGAAGCTGCAGCAGGAAGCAATGCGCCGACAAAAGGTCCTGTGCACGAGAACGATACTATGGCAAGAGCCACAGCCATAAAAAACGAAGCGGCATATCCGCCCTTGTCGGCTTGGCGGTCGGCTCTGTTGGCGAGACCTGCCGGAAGTATAATCTCGAAGGCTCCGAGAAATGAGGCTGCAAAAACAATAAACATCAGCGCAAATATCAGATTTGGTGCATAATGCGAACTGATTACATTTGCTATCGCCGGATTCTTGAACACTGCAACTATCACCCCAATCAGGCCATATATAAGACCCACCGAAACGAAGAAAATCAGCGCTTTCACTACCGTAGTCATACGTCCCGACGAGCCGCTCATAAAGAAACTTACCGTCATGGGTATCATCGGAAACACGCAGGGAGTGAGGATGGCAAGCAAGCCAAAACCTATAGCCATCAGAATAAACATCAGGATATTCTCCTCGTCGAGGCCTCCCGCGCCGGCTGATGCTGAGTCGGATACACTATCGCAAGCCGCTGTCGCAAGCGAATCGCTTGCCGGCTTTATGCCTGAATCGCAGACAGATATAGAATTTCCGTTTTCGTTTAAAGCGGCGTCCGAAGAGGCTGCTCCGTCCGTTTGCACTTCATCCGAAGAGGCTTCAGATGAAGCAGATACGCTCTGTTCTATCTTAACGCTGAAGTCATAATCTACCGGAATACACTGATTGTCGGAACAACCTTGGTAGCTCAAGGTTCCGCGCACTGTAAACGACTGTGAGCTATGACGTTTAAGCCTTTGGACAAATACCGCCTTGTCCTTGTAGTAGTTCACATTCATCTCGAAAACATTATCGAATTTCTGTTTCGAGGCGATACCTTCTTTAAGCATGCCCTGCAAAGTAAAATCCTCTGTTTTTTTGATACTTACCGAAGCAGGAAGAGGCCCGTTAGTTTCCTGGACGCTATACACTTGCCAGCCTGGCTCTATTTGTCCTGTAAATCTGAGTTCTACAATCCCGTCGCCGCAGTCTTTTGTATTGACGCTCCAAGAAGCGACGTCCGGCTGCGCCGAAAGTACAGTGGTGAATATAGCCAGTAATTGAACTGAAATAAATATTTTCATAATATCTTTATACGATCTTTATTTGTTATAAATTCGAATACAAAAGTACAACATTTCTTACAAAGAATAACCCGCAGAGCGTACAATGAAAAAATACCACATTGATCAAACCTTTTCCGCTTACGGGTTATTCGTTTTTTAGCTAAGATTTAGCTAACCGATGGTTGGGTCGCCTATTCTGCTGGCGCCCAGCAGCAACGCTTAGGCGAAACGATGTCGCCGGAGGCTTTCAATTTGTTCATCGCCTTGTCCACCTCTTTTCTGTCCAAGCCGCTTATTTCGGCTATTTTCCCTGCGCTGAGGGGTTCTCCTGCTTCACGCAAAACGTTAAGCACTTGCTCTTCTGATGTCATAACTCAATAGTTTGTAATTGATTGAACTTATATAAACCTATGCAAAATCTCTTTGCTTACACTTAAAGCATCAAAAATTTGCAGCACAAAATTACATGAAAATTTTGAGAATGTCCAAGCAGGTGGAATAAAAGGCTGGGCAAACGCATCTAAAATTTATCGTATGTGTTTTGTTGAAAAAACTTCATTTCTGCCTCATTTTCCGAACAAAACAACCTCAGTAGCAGCCGCATGGAAGCCCCAAAAAACCTCATTACCTCATTGCTCAATATGCTTGGTTTAATGAGGTAATGAGGTTTATGTGTGTGGATTATCTTAGGCTACTGAGCTTGTTTGGTTATTTGAATTAGGTAGAAATGAGGTTTTTGCTATTCTTAAAAAATTGTAAATGCGTCTGCCCTATTCCAACCGTCCAAAAGTCCAAAAGTCCAAAAGTCCAAAAGTCCAAAAGTCCAACCATCTAAAAGTCTAAAAAAAGTCCACCGGAAGATATTTACGTTGAGCTTCTTCGCGGGTACATGCTTCGAAATGCCACCATTCATTGGAGATACTTCTGAATCCGGCATTTTTCATGATATTTCTCAGCAGCAATCGGTTATCGATTTGTTTGCGGGTTAATTTTCCTGATTTCAGGAACTCTTGTTCTCTGCGAGGTTCGGCAAGTTCGCCGAGATAATCGACCGGAGTGCCCATATCCAAAGGCAGGCCGTTTTCGTCGAGCAGGCTCACATCCACAGCCACTCCGTATGAGTGCATACTGATACGTTTGGGGCTTGATACATAGCGACTTTTCGGCGTTCCTTTGACCTTGTTCCACATTATTTGCTGGATTTTTCGGGGACGTGCCGCGTCGTAAACTATCATGCTGTAGCGGGGATGTTTTTTCTTCAGATTGTTAGACGCAACAGTCAGTTTCTCTGCGGCTTCTGGCTGAAGCATTGCCTCGCGAAGAGTGCCGTACATGCTCTCGCCGACGAAATTATCCGCCTCGGCGTACATAAGTTTCACCACGATGTTCGGGTCGGCGTCCTGCACGTTTATCAGGCCATTGCGCATCATGGCAAGCGCTTCGGGCGACTGCCCGGCCGCCGATAGATGCAAGCACATAGCCCACAAGAATATACAGCATCTTGCAAAACAAATAATAATTTTCGATTTCAAAGCACAATCAATAAAAAAATCCGCCAAAATTAAGCATTTTTCGATTGTCGAATCGGCCTCTTCCATTACATGATAGTAAACCAGCCTGCGTAGCCAATTAATCATTAATCATTAATCATTAACCATTAAAAGAATTACCTTTGCAAGGATTTTAATCAAGCAAAATCGATTAAACCTAAGTGCTTATTCGACATCAATAGTATCGAAATTTTATAAATTTAAAAGATCAATTACCGTGAACGTAAACAATTATACAGTAAAATCGCAGGAAGCTATTCAGCGGGCGGTCGATACGGCGCAGTCGCGCAATCATCAGGCGGTGGATACAGGACATCTGCTGCAAGCTCTTCTTGATGATAATGAGGGAATTGTAAACTATCTTATTCGCAAGCTCGGCATTGCTCCCGAAAGTCTTAACGCGGCCTCGAATGTCATCGTCGAAACTTATCCGCACGTTACCGGAGGCGCTCCTTATATCTCTAATAATCTGAATAAAGCCTTGCAAAAAGCGGAGGACAGTTCGGGAAAATTAGGCGACCGTTTCGTTCCGCCCGAATGTCTGTTCCTCGGACTGCTGAACGTCGGCGATAAACTATCGGAAATGCTGAAAAATAAAGGAGTTACAGAAAAAGATACCCTTGCGGCAATCGAATCGGTACGCAAGGGAAATTCTGTGGATTCGCAAACCGCCGACGGTACTTTCGATAGCCTTAATCGATACGCTATCAATCTAAACGACCAGGCGCGACGAGGAAAACTCGACCCGGTGATAGGTCGCGACGAGGAAATCCGCCGCGTACTGCAAATACTTTCGCGTCGAACGAAAAATAATCCCATACTTGTGGGCGAACCCGGCGTGGGCAAAACTGCAATAGCAGAGGGAATTGCACACAGAATAATCAACGGAGACGTGCCGGAAAATCTCAAATCGAAACAAATTTTTTCTTTGGATATGGGGGCGCTGATTGCCGGAGCAAAATACAAAGGCGAATTTGAAGAAAGGTTAAAAGCTGTGGTCAAGGAAGTTGTCGAGGCCGACGGAGAAATCATACTTTTTATCGACGAAATACACACGCTGGTTGGCGCCGGCAAAAGCGAAGGCGCTATGGATGCGGCAAATATCCTTAAACCTGCCTTAGCTCGCGGCGAATTGCGCGCAATCGGCGCAACTACGCTTGACGAATATCAAAAATATTTCGAGAAAGATAAGGCGCTCGAACGCCGTTTCCAACCCGTGCAGGTGAACGAACCGGGTGTGTCGGATGCGGTTTCGATTCTGCGAGGTCTGAAAGAACGATACGAAACTCACCATCAGGTGAGAATCAAAGACGAGGCCATAATCGCCGCTGTCGAACTGTCGGACAGATATATAAGCTCGCGATTTTTGCCCGATAAAGCTATCGACCTGATTGACGAAGCTGCATCGAAATTGAGGCTCGAAATAAATTCCGTGCCGGAGGAAATCGACGAACTCGACCGTAAAGTGCGTCAGCTCGAAATCGAACGCGAAGCCATCAAACGCGAACATGACGATAAAAAACTCGAGGCTTTAAACAGAGAAATCAGCGAGTTAAGCGAAAAACGAAACGCAATGCGCGCAAAATGGCAAAACGAACGCGACGTTGCAAATAAAATCCAGGAAAGAAAACAGCGAATCGAAGACCTCAAATTTCGCGCCGACGAAGCGGAACGAAGCGGCGACTACGGCTTGGTGGCCGAAATCCGATACGGAAAAATCGCCGAAGAACAGGCCGAAATCGACCGTCTTCTGAAAATAAAAGACGGCGACGAGGGCAAAAACTCCTTAGTGCGCGAAGAGGTTACTGCTGAGGATATTGCCGAAACGGTGTCGAAATGGACGGGAATACCTGTAACTCGAATGTTGCAAAGCGAGCGCGAAAAATTGCTGCATCTCGAAGATGAAATCCACAAACGTGTTGTGGGTCAGGATGAAGCTATACAGGCAGTGTCGGACGCCGTGCGCCGCAGTCGGGCAGGTTTGCAGGACCAGAAACGCCCAATCGGTTCTTTTCTTTTTCTTGGGACGACGGGCGTCGGAAAAACCGAACTTGCCAAAGCTCTGGCAGAATTTCTGTTCAACGACGAAAATATGATGACCCGACTCGATATGTCGGAATATCAAGAAAGACACACAGTTTCGCGATTGGTGGGCGCTCCTCCGGGATACGTGGGATACGACGAGGGCGGTCAATTGACCGAAGCCGTGAGACGAAAACCATACTCGGTGGTGCTGCTCGACGAAATCGAAAAGGCGCATCCCGACGTGTTCAACGTTCTGCTTCAGGTACTTGACGATGGACGATTGACCGATAACAAGGGTCGAACGGTGAATTTCAAAAATACTATCATCATAATGACCTCGAACACAGGCTCGAATGTCATTCAGGAAAATTTTGCCGCGATGACCGAATCGTCCCGCAAACGAACCGTCGAAAGAACTAAGGCTCAAGTGCTTGATATACTCAAAGAAACTGTGCGGCCTGAGTTTCTGAACCGTATCGACGAAGTGATAGTGTTTTCACCTCTGAATCAACAAGATATACGGCGAATAGTGGAGTTGCAATTCGAGAGTCTGAAACGTACTCTGGCCGAAAGCGGAATAAACATAGAATCAAGCGAATACGCAACAGATTATCTGGCCGAAAAGGGCTACGATCCGGCGTATGGAGCGCGTCCGCTGAAACGTGTGATGCAGCGCGAGTTGCTGAACGAATTGTCGAAACAAATAATCGCCGGCAAACTCGACGCAGGACAAAACGTGCGTGTGGATTGCTTCGGCGAAGGCTTGATTTTCAATAACAAATAAAAAATGCCGACATGTCTCTTTTCAAGGAATGGTTTACTCACAATCGCAGCGAGCGGGTAGGAATCACGGCTTTAGCCTGCATTTTGATGCTCGTAATCGTGATTCCCTCGTTTTTTCCCGAGCGCCGTTTCCCGCCCGAAAATACTGAGGAGTTGAAACTCCGTATCGATGCTTTTCATGCGGAACTTGCAAAGGCCGATGTCGGTGGAGATCACAGTTTTACAGGATATGCGAACAGCGCAAATGGCCGTCTGTCGGCATCGACTAATCAGCAAACGGAGCCGGAACTGTTTTATTTTGACCCGAATACTTGCGATTCGGCAAGTTTTTGTCGGATGGGATTCTCGCCCAAACAAACGGCGGTGATTATGCGATACCGCGCAAAAGGCGGACAATTCCGTGTTAAAGAGGATTTTAAAAAGATGTTCGTGGTGTCCGACGAAATGTACGCCGA
>JAITGD010000112.1 GCA_031280885.1 Prevotellaceae bacterium
GACTGTTAGACTGTTAGACTGTTAGACTGTTAGACTGTTAGACTGTTAGACTGTTAGACTGTTAGACTGTTAGACTGTTAGACTGTTAGACTGTTAGACTGTTAGACTGTTAGACAAAAAAATGGACTGTCAGAAAACCCAACAGTCCAAATGTCTAACCGTCTAACCGTCCAAACGTCCAAATGTCTAACAGTCCAAATGTCCAACCGTCCAAATGTCTAACAGTCCAAATGTCCAACCGTCCAACCGTCCAAACGTCCAACAAACGCTATCTACGTCCTCTATCTCGGCGGTCTCCGCCGTGGCCACGACCTCCGCGGTCGTCGCGATTGCGGCTGTCGCGACCTCGATCATCGCGATTACGGTCGCGTGGAGGACGTTCCTGGCGTTCTTGTTCGACGTAGCCTTCGGGCTGCGGTATCAGTACGCGGCGCGAAAGGCGCAGTTTGCCGGTTTTTTCTTCAACCTCAAGCAGTTTGACATCCAATTCGTCGCCTTCTTTCAGTATGTCGTCCAAACTGT
Source organism: Prevotellaceae bacterium (assembly GCA_031280885.1). Lineage (GTDB taxonomy): Bacteria > Bacteroidota > Bacteroidia > Bacteroidales > UBA932 > JAIRLF01. Next base: position 523 of record JAITGD010000112.1, read on the forward strand.
CCAAGCGTCTCCAATCGTATTCCGAGATATGAAGCAGGCCGTCTTTTCCGGGCGCAATTTCTACGAAAGCTCCGTAGGGTTGTATCGAGCGTACTTTTCCGTGATAAATCATTCCTGGTTCCGGGCCGAAAGCGATCATTTTGATGCGTTCCATAGCTGCGTCGATAGCTTCTTTTCCGATGGCGAAAACGTCCACAAAACCTTTGTTTTCTTTTTCGGTTATTGTGATTGTTGTGCCGGTAACTTTTTGAATTTCTTGAATTATTTTTCCTCCCGGACCTATCACAGCGCCGATAGTATCGACCGGAATTACAACCTGTTCGATTCTCGGAACGTGCGATTTGAAATCAGGACGAGGTTCCGGCAGGCATTTCATCATTTCGTTCATTATGTGCAAACGTCCCTGTTTGGCCTGTTCCAAAGCCTTGCGAAGCACCTCGTAAGAGAGGCCGTCCACCTTTATATCCATTTGAGTAGCAGTGATTCCGTCTCTCGTTCCGGTTACTTTGAAATCCATATCGCCCAGATGATCTTCGTCGCCAAGAATATCCGATAGAACAGCGTACCGTCCTGTGCCTGATTCTGATATAAGTCCCATAGCGATACCCGATACCGGCTTTTTTAATTTGACGCCGGCGTCCATCAAAGCCAGCGTGCCGGCGCAGACGGTTGCCATCGACGAAGAGCCGTTAGATTCGAGAATATCAGAAACCACACGCACTGCGTAGGGATTATCTTCGCCCACCGGAACCATTGGTTTCAAGGCTCGCAGGGCTAAATTACCATGACCTATTTCGCGACGTCCTGTGCTGCGTACAGGTTTGGCTTCGCCGGTGGAAAATGGCGGAAAGTTATAATGCAGAACAAATTGCTCCGAACCTTGCACTAATACGTCGTCGATTTGTTTTTCGTCGAGTTTTGTTCCCAGCGTTACAGAGGTAAGCGATTGAGTTTCACCACGTGTGAATATCGCCGAGCCATGAGCTGCGGGCAGATAATCCACTTCGCACCAAATCGGGCGTATTTCGATAGACGAGCGTCCGTCGAGACGTATTCCTTCGTCGAGAATCATATTCCGCATGGCGCGTTTTTCCACGCTGTGGTAATATCGAGCCACCATTGCAGTTTTGTCTTCGCGTTCTTCTTCGGGGATAGTTTCCAGAAACTCCTCTTTCAGAGCGTCGAAAGCCTCGCTGCGCTCATGTTTTCCGGCGCCCGATTTAGCGATGGAATAGCATTTGTCGTAGCAGAATTTTTCCACTGCTGCCCGCAATTCTTCGTCGTTTTCTTCGTGGCAATATTCACGTTTGACGCTTTTTCCAACAGCTTCAGATAGTTCTATCTGGATGCGGCAGTGTTTTTTTATCTCTTCGTGAGCAAATTTTATAGCTTCGAGCATATCGTCTTCCGACACTTCTTTCATTTCGCCTTCCACCATCATGATATTGTCGATAGTTGCGGCGACCATTATATCGATGTCGGCCTCAGCCATTTGCGAAAAGTTAGGATTGATAAGCAATTGACCGTTGATTCGAGCCACTCGCACTTCGGAAATCGGCCCGTTGAAGGGGATGTCCGATACGGCCAGCGCCGACGAGGCCGCCAATCCAGCCAGCGCGTCGGGCATGATGTCCTTATCGGCCGATATAAGATTGATGGTAACGAATACGTCAGCATGAAAATCATCAGGAAACAGAGGTCTTAAAGCTCTATCAACCAGACGCGATACGAGAATTTCGCTATCGCTCGGACGCGCTTCTCTTTTCAGGAATCCTCCGGGGAATCGTCCCGACGCAGAGTATTTCTCCTTGTATTCCACCTGCAAAGGCATGAAGTCCACATCGGGCTTAGCTTCCTTTGCACAAGTAACGGCAGCCAGCAGCATGGTTTTTCCCATTTTCACTATCACCGAGCCGTCGGCTTGTTTAGCTAATTTGCCGGTTTCAATCTCAATTTCCCGGCCGTCGTTTAGCACGACTGTTTTTTTTACTATGTTCATTGTTTTCCTTGTTATGCTTCATAAACCAAGTGAAAATTAAAAGAGAAGACAATTCCTCGAATCGTCTTCTCTTCTGCGTCTTATTTCCTAAGATTTAAAGCCTTGATTATTGTCCTATATCTTTCTATATCAATCTTTTTTAGATAATCGAGCAAATGACGCCTTTTGCCTACCATGCGAAGCAACGAGCGCTCCGTGTTATGGTCCTTTTTGTGCGTCTTTAGATGCTCAGTAAGATGATTGATACGGTAGGAAAATAGGGCAATTTGACTTTCCGGCGAGCCGGTGTCCGTATTAGACTTCCCGTAATCCTTGAAAATTTCCTGCTTTTTTTCCGATGTTAAATAATTCATTAATAAAAACGTTTTAAAGAAATTTCAGGGCGCAAAGGTAATATGTTTTTTCAATATCGAAAGCTTTGTTTTGATACAAAATTTGTAATATTTTTAAATATCTTTGATAATTAATAGATTAAAATTGCCATCGGCACTATTATATTTTTGATACGCCTGCTTTGGAGCTTGATTCGGATCTTGCAAGGGAAGAGCCTGCCGAAAGTCATCAAGATATAAATTTTTTTACGCTGATTAAAAGCAATATAAGTAAAAAACGCAAAAAAAGTTCATCATTTTTTTGCTGGTCTCGATAAATATGTTTTACTTTGCGACGATTAAAGTATGTCCATACATCTGGACATATATGTTGAAAAGTATTAATTTAAAGGTATTTACCATGAAAAAAATTTTATTTTTACTTGCTTTTTCTTCGGGTTTCTTCCTTAATTTGACGGCACAAGAGATCTCGGGGAAAGTTTTGGACGACGAAACTTCCGAACCCTTAGCAGGAGTTTCGGTACTCGTCGAAAATACAAACAAAATTGTCCTGACAAATCGGGATGGAAACTATTCTATCGAAGCCCGAAAAGGAGAAACTCTGATTTTCTCTTACTTGGGATTGATCACGCAGCGAATTACCGTAAATGAATCGAAGCTGATTGACATTCGTATGATTTCCGACCAGAGACTGCTTGACGAAATTGTCGTAATCGGTTATGGAACCGTTAATAAACGCGACTTGACTACGGCTGTATCTGCTGTATCTACAAGAGATTTCGACGAACGTCCTCTTGTATCGCCTGCGGCTGCTCTGCAAGGAAAAGCAGCTGGAGTTCAAGTCGTACAACCTAACGGAACTCCAGGAGCTGCTTTCACGGTACGTATTCGAGGCAACACTTCAATCAATGCAAGCAACGATCCATTGTATATCGTTGACGGTACTCCGGTGAGCGATGTCAATCACCTTGCTACGAATGACATTGAATCGATGCAGATTCTCAAAGACGCTTCTTCGGCTGCAATTTACGGATCGAGAGCAGCGAATGGCGTCGTGCTTATCACTACAAAACACGGTCGAGACGGGCAATCAAAAATCGCGTTCAACGCTTACACAGGAGTATCAACTGTCGCAAAGCGTATGGAGGCTTTGGATACAAAACAATATCTGACGTATCTGCAGGAAACCGGGATATCTACAAGTGTTCCGACTACTTTAACGCATTATACGAACTGGTTCGACGAAACTTTCCGTACCGGAACAAATCAAAACTATCAACTCTCGATTAGCAACGGAACCGCACAAATGAAATACTATTTGTCGGGTTCTTACACCAGAGACGACGGAATAATTCCTAACTCCTCATTCGAAAGATACACATTACGCGCAAATATTGACAACAATATACGAAAATGGCTGAAAGTCGGTACAAATCTAAGCTATTCCTACGGTGCAGGACGGACAATACCAAACAATATTGGCTCAAATCGTGCCGGAGTTATTTTGGCTGTAATAAACACTGCTCCATATCTGCACATCTGGGATCCGGATAACCCGGGACAATACGACAACAACGCTTACGGAACAAGAATCGAACCTCCGCTGGCTTTTACTTCTCGTTATACCAACGAAGCAAACAGCCGATTCCTTGGAGATGTTAATGCCGAAATAAGTTTCACACCATGGCTGAAATTCAAATCATCAGTAGCTTTCGACATGAATACATACAACAGCAACTATTTCCTCGACCCAAAATTGACCGACTGGGGGCGAAACCAGCATGGCGAAGCCTCGGATAACCGGAATATCAGCAGAAACTTGCAATTTGAAAACATCATTACATTCGACAAGCAATTCGGACATCATTCAATTAACGCAATCGCAGGTACTACCGCTAACACAGCATATTGGACTACTTCAAACATCAGCGGACAGGATTTCATAGGATCGCATATCAAAACTTTAAACGCTGCAAACATCATCAGCCAGGGTTCCGGAACTGCAAATTATGAATGGCGAATACTCTCATTCCTTGCACGTGTCGCATACAACTACGACAGCAAGTACCTGCTCAGCGCTAATTTCAGGACTGACGGTTCTTCGAAGCTCGCTCCGAATTGTCGATGGGGGTATTTCCCCTCAATATCTGCGGCTTGGCGTATTTCGTCCGAAAATTTCATGCAAAACATTTCATTTGTCGATGATCTAAAAATTAGAGCCGGATGGGGACAAACAGGCAATCAAAGCGGAATTGGGGAATACTCTTATCTCCAGCAATACAGCATTGGTAAACAAACGCCTACCGCTGGAAACAATTTCCCCGGTATTTCAATCAGTAAATCGAACATCAAAAACAAAGAACTTACCTGGGAAACTACAACGCAAACAAATATCGGTATTGACCTCTCCATTTTTTCCGGACGAATTTCCTTCGCCGCCGATGCGTATTACAAATACACTAACAATCTTTTACTGCTCGTGCCGCTGCCTTCATCTTTTACTATCAGTAATATCATGCGTAACGAAGCCGAAATGGAAAACAAAGGCATGGAATTTAATATCTCGTCTGTAAACTGCAAAGGAGAATTTAAATGGACCACAGACTTTAATATTTCATTCAATCGAAACAAATTGACTAAGCTTACGCTCTCGAAAATATACTATTTCGGCGAAATAGAAACTATCCGCGACAAGGTTATTCGACTTGAAGAAGGAAAATCTTTAGGCTCATTCTACGGATTTAAATTTCTGAACGTCGATCCTCAAACAGGCGACCCCGTTTATCAGGATATAACTAACGACAACAATGTTACGCTCGACGACCGTCAATATATCGGAAACGCTAATCCGAAGTTTATCTATGGAATGACTAATTCCCTTAGCTACAAAGGTCTGAATCTCGACATTTTCATCCAGGGGTCGCAGGGTAACGATATTTTCAACGCCTCGCGTGCCGATACCGAAGGTATGTACGACGACAAAAACCAGTCGGTTCGCGTACTTGAACGTTGGAAACAACCCGGTCAAATTGCTGCAATTCCCAGAGCTACAGGCGACCAATCGTCTTTGAAAGCCTCATCATACTACATCGAAAACGGTTCATATCTGCGGATTAAGAACGTAACGCTTTCTTATAACTTTACAAACGAAAAACTTAAAAGCTGGGGTATTACAAAAATACAACCATACTTTACCGCACAGAATCTGCTAACTGTAACTAAATATTCAGGACTTGATCCCGAATTGAATTATGCCGGTAACAGCTCTGTGATTCAAGGCGTCGATTGGGGAACTTACCCTAATGTCAGAACTTTTATATTTGGATTAAATGTTGAATTTTAAAATACATAACAAAATGAAAACAAACATTGTGAAATTTGTATTCACTCTCATGATTTTTTCGACTGCACAGTCGTGCAGCGATTTTCTTGATGTTGAACCCGAATCCGTATTCACGGAAATCATCGTCGGTGGAAGCGAATCCGAAGGTCCTAAGTATAAAACCAAACAGGAAATCGAAATGCTTGTAAGCGGAATTTATACAGGACTGAAATCTACAGCAAGTGAGATCTACAATCTCGACCTGTACATGCTAACAGATGTGCGTTCCGACAATGCTTACTCAGGTTCTATCGAAGGCTGGGCGCTTTCGCTCGATAATTTCAACGTGGCGCCTAACAACACTCTCACTGCTCGCGAATGGGGAATTTATTATGCCATGATCGGACGTGCTAACACAATTATCGAAAACGTGGATCTCGTCCCCGATCCTGCATTAACTGCAGAACTCAAAAAGCAATATCGTGCCGAAGCATCTATCTTGCGCGGAATGATGTATTTCGACCTCGTGAGATACTATGGCGACGTCCCGCTTGTATTGAATGACATCCCGGATATAACCTCCGAAAATATAGAAGAAATATATCCGCTGCTTTACCCCAAACGTGCATCGACCAACGAAGTTTATCAACAGATAATCGCCGACCTGGAATTTGGCGCCGCAAACGGGCCTGCCTCTTCTGCTACGGGAGATAAATTCAAAATGACGCAAGCATTTGCAAAGGGGCTGCTTGCAAAAGTTTATGCCACAGCCGAAACCAAAGACTGGACAAAAGTGCGCGACTATTGCAATGCTGTACTTGCCGTCGGATACTCGCTGCTCGACGATTACGAAGATCTCTGGAGCGCAGGAAGCCAAAATACACGCGAGTCGATCTTTGAAATCACTCATTCTGCCGACGCGGCAAATTGGGGATACTCTATGTTCCTTGGAGCAAATTGGCAAAAATTTTCTTCACCATCGCACGACCTCGAAGAAGCATTTACGGCAGCAGGCGACAACATCCGCCGCAATTCGTCGATAACTCAGGAGGCCGTCAGCTGGAGCACCTTCTGGCCGCCCAACCAGTGTCGTTTTATGTACAAGATAAGAAACAACATAAGCAGCTTTATTTTACTGCGTGCAGCGGACATAATGCTTCTGAAAGCCGAAGCTTTAATCGAGTTGAATCAGATAAGCGCCGCTGCCGACGTCATCGACGAAGTGCGCGACAGAGTAAACCTCCCTCCGCTGACCGCAGCAAACAAGTCGTCGCAAAGCGCAATGCGTTTGGCCGTGGAACTTGAACGTCGGCTCGAGTTGGCCTTCGAGGGACATCGATGGTTCGACCTTCTGCGAACCGGCAGAGCCATTGATGTAATGACAAACTGCAAGAACGCAGCAGGAGTCAAAAGCTACAACGTCGAGGAATGGATGTTGCTTTATCCCGTACCGCAAAGCGAAAGAGATAATAACGAAAACCTAACGCAAAATACAGGATATTAAGATGCAAAAATATATATTGATTTCCGTCGCAATTCTGTTTAACTTTGTCCTGTCGGCTCAAACCGGCAGGACATTTTTTTCCCTCAACGGGGAATGGGAGTTTGAACAGACCGACAAAGCCTTCCCGCCAAAAAAATTTACAAGGAAGATTCCCGTACCGGGGCTTGTACATTTGGCAAAGCCGAAGATTGACGAATATCATAAATTTTTTAAACGTCCCGACGGTTCACAAATGGAAGAACAGTATAATTTCCTCAATAGAGACTATACCCCAAAATACAACTGGTATCGCAAAACCATTGAAATCAGTTCCTCCGAAAGCGGAAGAGAAGCCTTTATCTCAATAAAAAAGAGCCAGTACGTAACGCAGATTTTCGTCAATGGAATAGACGTTGGCAGCTCTGTAGAATGTTATACGCCAATTGAATTTCCCGTTACGCACGCTCTAAAATACGGACAGGCAAATGAAATACTTATAAAAACGGGCGATCGTGCTTGGTTACCTTCGCACACTCCCGGAAGTATCGACAAGGAAAAGGTTCATTATCTGTCGGGAATCTGGGACGACGTTGAGCTTTCATTTACCGGACGGCTCAGAGCGCATAAAGCGCTGATGCTGCCTTCGGTTGCAAATAAAAATATCACAGCAAAAATCATGATACGCAGTCTATATCCTCCGCAAATGTTATTTGCCGACCAGATGTTCGATTCATGCTTTATGCAGATTGACGTTCACGAACAAAAAAGCAATAAAAAAATAGCCTCAAAAAAAATAACCGCCTCTGTAAAACGCGATAATCTGACGGAAATAAGCACAATCATCCCTTTGGATGATTTTCGATGCTGGAACCCCGACGATCCCTTTATGTATAAAGCCATTATTACCGTTTACGACGGCAAGTCGAAAAGCGACGTAAAGGAAATTAATTTCGCAATGCGCGATTTCGGCAAACAAGGAAAACATTTTACGCTCAATGGCGAAAAAATTTATCTGCGCGGAAGCAATATTACGCTGCAAAGATTCTTTGAAGACCCCGAATGTAGCGATTTAGCATGGAATAAAGAATGGGTTACAAAGCTTATGAGCGAATTACCGCGTCGGGCGCATTGGAATACCATGAGAATCTGCGTTGGTACGGTGCCGGATTTCTGGTACGACATCGCCGACCAAGCAGGAATTATGCTGCAAAATGAATGGTTCTACTGGCAAAACCATGGATGGAACGATCAAACAAGAACCGAGTTCTATAACTGGGTTTGGAGCGACGGAAACCACCCGTCAATCGTCATCTGGGACGCTATCAACGAAAATTGGGACGACTATATCGGAAATACTCTGATTCCCGAACTGAAAATACTCGACCCCACACGCATTTGGGACACAGGATATATGACCGGAGACGAAATGGCAAACGATGAAATGGACGAACCGCATCCTTACAGAGCATTAACGCTGATGCATCCCAAAGAATTGAACGATTATTTCGAGGCAAACCCATATAATCTCGGAAAACTTGACGAATGGAGCGGATTTGAAGGAATACTGAACGCCGCTTCGCCTCAATTAGTCAATGAATACGGATGGATATGGCTTTGGCGCGACGGTAGCCCCTCGAAGCTGACGGTGAATAACTATAATTTTTTCCTAGGAGAAGAAGCTACGCCCGAACAACGCAGAGAATTGCAAGCATACTGGCTGCAACTCGAAACCGAATGGCTGCGATGCGAGCGTTCTCTCGCAGGCGTACTTGCTTTTTGCCATCTTACAAATAATTACGGATTTACCGGCGACTGGTTTATCGACAATATCAAAGATTTAAAGCCGGCGCCAGTATTTCAATGGTTTCAACACGCCTTCAGTCCAACGGCTGTATTTATTAATCTTACCGACGAAAGATATACAAAGCATATCGAAGCACATAAACCTGGCGAATCATTGATATTCAATTTGATTGGAATAAACGACAATAAATTTCATACGAATGGAAATATCCGTCTGCAAATCTTCGACTCGAAAGGAAACAGCATATACTCCGATTCGATGAAGATAAAAATCAATGCCTTTGGTAAGACCTTCGTTCCCGTTCAGCTAAAACTGCCAGACAAAGAAGGTGCATATCTTTTGACGGCCGAATACAGCGACGAAACTATCACAAAACCTGTTATTAGCCGGCGTTATCTGAAAGTCGGCGACAAAAATACAAATTTTGAATATTACAATTTAAAACCCCTATAATATATGATACAGAATATCTTATGCAAATTCTACAAAACATTCTCAGAAAGACATTTGCAAATCTTCGACAAAACATTTATCTTAGTATTAATATTTTTGCTTATCTTTGCATCTTGTAGTAATACTGAAAAATTTAAACCTACCGAAAGAAACTCGGTCGAAGTATGGATCACAAAAGGAGATGAAAGTATGAAACTCTGCTTTTTTGATACTTTAAAGTTTTTCGACAGCTTGCCTGCCGAAAATACTGTACTTATAAAGATAGACACAGACCTGCGATTCCAAAAAATGACAGGCTTCGGCGGAGCTATCTGCGATAATTCCGCTTTTGTGTTCGATAAATATCTATCCGAAGAAGATAAAAATTCATTATTCGTCAAACTTTTTGGAAACGAAGGAATACGACTTAATTATCTACGTATGATAATGGGATCTACCGACAATTCGTTTGAGTGGTACACTTATGATGACATGCCCGAACAGCAAAGCGACGAAAATATGGAACACTTCAGCATGGAAAAGGACGAAAAGGACGTCATTCCATATTTTCAACGAGCTAAGGCAGTAAATCCTGAACTGATGATTCTTGGAAGCCCCTGCAGTCCGCCTGCATGGATGAAAACAAGCAAACATCTTTTCACCGGAAGCGTAGAGCCGCAGTACTATCATGCTTTGGCTAAATACTTTACGGAATATGTGAAAACCATGAAAAATAAATACGGATTGCCTGTCGAAGCTATTACTATTCAAAACGAACCCCTTTACGAACAATTTGTACCCGAACCACGCTATCCGAATATGCTTATGACTGCTGTCGAACAGGCCGAATTTATAAAAACTGCGCTTGGTCCGGCTTTTAGAAAGGACAGCATATCGACAAAAATCATCATTTTCGACCATAATTGGGATCTCTGGCAATATCCGCTTACTGTGTTAGACCAGCCCGAAGCACGCGAATACATCGCCGGAACAGGATTCCACTGTTATGGAGGCTCGCCCGATTCAATGAAATACATTTACGAAAAGTATCCCGACAAGGAAATCCATCACACCGAATGTTCACTCGGAGGATGGGGTGCGCAGGACTTTATAGGTATCATGAACTGGTTAGTCGGACAGGTATTTATCGGAAACATCGAAAACTACACTTCGACCGTGCTGCTATGGTATCTTTCTACCGACGAACATTCCGGGCCAATCACCTCAGGATGTCCATCGTGCAGAGGCTTTGTTACGGTAAACTCGCAAACAGGCGAAATAACTTACAATCCGGAATACTTTCTCAGCGGACATTTCTCGAAATTTGTCGATAAAGGAGCGTATCGAATACATTCAAGCGACGTGAAACACAGCGAAATTTCAAACGTAGCCTTTGTAAATCCCGACGGATCGCGTGTGCTTGTATCTCTCAACCATGCAAATCACGATAAAAAAATAGAAATCGAAGAAGCCGGACGAAGATTTCAATATCTTCAGCCTGCAAATTCTACAATCACATTTAAATGGTAAAATTATGAATAGAATACCTTTACCCACTCTCTTTTTTTCTGCAAACCGTTTAGTCGGACACGGAGTAGAAACTCTTGTTCGCACGGTTGGCTCGCTTAAAGGAATCTTCTGTGATGCTGCGGCTTTTGAAAAACTTCCGCAGGACGCCATCGCCTATGAAGTATCCTCGTATTTACCTGTGCCGGAAGGAAGTATCGGAAGTCTTTACTTCGGTATTACACGCATACATCCGCATCTTGCAGGTAACGAATATATGATGACAAAGGGTCATTTTCATACGAAAAGCAATTGCGCGGAATATTACTGGGGAATTGAGGGCGAAGGTGTTCTATTAACGATGGATACTGCCGGAAAATGCCGTGCCGAGCTTTGTTTTCCCGGATCACTGCACTATATCGACGGACGGCTGGCTCACAGAATGATTAATATTTCGGAACAAATATTTTCGTTCGGAGCCTGCTGGCCTGCCGACGCCGGACACGATTATCAAACAATTGCCGAAACAGGTTTTTCGGCGCGTATCTTAAAGCTGAACGGAAAACCATGTCTTGTATCTCTAAATAACAACAAATGTACACAATTGGAATCGATTTAGGAGGAACTATTATTAAAATCGGACTGCTTCGCAACGGAAAAATATGTGATTTTTTGTCGCTCGAAGCTACTTCGCCTAAGGGACTCGCAAGTAAAATGCAGAAAATACACAATGAAATCGATAAAATTCTGGAAAAATTCCATGTCGAAAAAAATAAAATTCAAGGCATAGGACTTGCTTTTCCAGGCATTGTCGATCCCGTCAAAAGTAAAGTCATTTCAACAAACAAAAAATACGACGACGCTTGCTATATAAACCTCCCAAAATGGGTTTACAAGAATTGGGGCGTTGATTTTTATATCGATAACGACGCTCGAATGGCTACCGTCGGCGAATGGCAAAAAGGAGCCGGCAAAGGATTGAATAATATTGTGATGATGACCTTAGGGACAGGTATCGGAACAGGAGTAATCATCGATGGAAAACCACTGTACGGGAAACACTTTCAGGCAGGTTCGCTTGGCGGTCATTTTGTGGTTGATTACAGGGGACGAAACTGCTCTTGCCGAAATACGGGTTGCGTTGAAGCTCATTCATCTTCATTTTTTCTGCCGAAAATCATAGCAGAACATCAGGAATTGTCCGATAAATTTAAAGAAAAAGCAATAAAATACGATTTTAAAAAACTTTTTGAAATCTATGCTGAGGGAAACCCTGATGCTATTCTTTTGCTTAATGAATGTATGGACGTTTGGGCAGCTGCAATCGTAACTTACATACATGCTTACGACCCCGAAATGGTGATAGTAGGCGGTGGCGTGAGCCGGAACAGTGAAATTATCTTTAAATATATCGAAAAAAAAATACACGAAAGGGTATGGTCGTCTTCGGCTAAAGTGCCTGTAATTGAAGCTGCTCTCGGCGATCATGCAGCTCTTTTCGGACTTGACTATTTTTTAAATAAAAATAATGTATGATAGAAAAAACAAGATCAAACTACGATAAAAACCCCTTCGTAAGAGTATCCCACAAGACAGAAGACTGTATAACAGGCTGGGACGGCATTATTGCCGAAATACATCGAAAACTGCAAAACTGCGAATCGAAATACATTAAAATTGTAGTCGATTGTTATTCAGGAGTAGATGAAGAAGAAGTTATAAAAGCCTTTTCAAAGGGATTCCCAAAGGGAACAATTCGTCATACATACGATGTGATGTATTCAAAATCGTATATCGATTCTCTTCTTTTTAAGAATATTACATACGATCCGCTTTTTGGATACATAACAGACGAGAATATCTCGCGTTTCTTCAGTTTCGCTAAAACTTTTCCGCAATACGCACACGACTACATGCCTCCATGCGAAATTTTTATAGGTGCAGGAGCTTCATATCTTTGTCCAAAGGCTGATGTTTTGATTTACGTTGATATGGCTCGCTGGGAAATTCAAAAACGCTTACGTACCCGGCGTACAGCTAATCTTGGATCGAAACGTTATATGACAGATTCGGCAAAAAAATATAAAGTAGCATATTTTATTGACTGGCCTATACTCGACCGTCATAAAAAAACCGTTCTGTATAAAAGCGATTACATAATCGACGCAAATATTAGAAACAATCCAAAGATGATAACCCGCGATCTCTTTGAAAAAGGTCTCGAAAAAACCGTTTCGCAGCCATTCCGTCTTGTTCCTTTCTTTGATCCGGGTCCATGGGGAGGTCAGTGGATGAAAAAAAATTTCGATTTGGATAAAGAACCCGTAAATTATGCCTGGTGTTTCGACTGCGTCCCCGAAGCAAACAGCCTTGTATTCGCTTTTGGCGACACGCATTTTGAAATCCCAGCTCTTGACCTTGTATTCCGACATCCCGAAAAACTGCTTGGACAACATGTTTTCAAACGCTTTGGCGACGAATTTCCGATACGCTTTGATATTCTCGACACCATGGACGGTGGAAATTTAAGCGTACAGGTGCATCCTACAACCGAATATATACAGGAACAATTCGGCATGAAATATACTCAGGACGAAAGCTATTATCTCTTAGACACAGGCAGTGAAGCTGCTGTTTATTTGGGTTTAAACGAAAACGTCGATCCCGAAACCATGATTTCGGCATTTACCGAAGCGACAAGAAGCAGAAAACTCGACGTCGATAAATTTGTAAGCAAATATTCTGTAACGAAACACGATCATTTACTGATTCCTGCCGGAACAGTACACGGTTCGGGACGAAATTGCGTGGTACTCGAAATAAGCGCAACTCCATACATCTTCACTTTTAAACTTTGGGACTGGAATAGGCTTGATCTCGACGGCAGTATGCGCCCATTGAACATCGAGCGAGGAAAAGATGTTATTCAATGGGACAGACGTGAATCCTGGGTTTCGCGCGAGTTAATCAATCGCTTTGAAACCATAAGCAAAGATGAAGATATTCACGAAGAACGAACCGGCCTTCATGAACTTGAATTTATAGAAACACATCGGCATAAATTCAGAAAAACAGTGCTTCACCATACCGGAGGCAGCGTTAATGTGCTCAATCTTGTAAGCGGACGCGAGGCCATTGTCGAAAGTCCATCCGGTGCATTTGAGCCTCTGATTGTTCACTATGCCGAAACCTTTATAATTCCCGAATGTGTTGGCGAATACACCATTACTCCGTATGGCGAATCGGAAGGAAAATATTGTATGACCATAAAAGCATTTGTACGTAGCAATGAGTAGCTTTACTTTTGATCCCGGAATAGATATTCGTCCGAATCCCCTCGAATCGGACTTCATTTATGGCGAAGACGTATTTGGCCCGAAGGTCGAAAACCGTCGATTGGACGATATACGCAGCAGTTTGAACGACAGCTCATGCAACGGACCTGAGATAGTATATTCGATAGCCATGGATGTAGGCAAAAAAAAAGATCGTGAAATCTTAATAACACAGGATCTTCTATTTGGAGTAGTTCGATATTCCGAAGGCAAACTGGGAAATACTCCTGTACGCAGTCAGGGACATTCGCACAAAGTATCGCCTCTCAGCGGCTGGTCAACTCCCGAAGTATATGAAATATGGTCGGGTAAAGCCATAATTTACATGCAGGAATTTGGCGAAGAGCATCCCGGACGCTGTTATGCCGTAGAAGCCTTTGCCGGCGACGTCGTTATAGTTCCTCCACTCTGGATTCACGCCACCATCAGCGCCGATCCCGCGCAAGCCTTAGTATTTGGAGCCTGGTGCGTACGCGATTACGGCTTCGATTACGACAAAGTCCGTCAGCGTCGCGGCATTGCTTGGTATCCCGAATACAATAATGAAAACCATATCGTCTGGCGTCCGAATATTCACTATAGCCGGTCGAATCTCATTTGCAAAACGCCCGCCGATTACACAGCTTTCGGCCTCAGTAAGGGAAAATCGATATACTCAACTTTTGAATCCTCGCCCCAAACTTTCCTGTATGTTCCACATCCTGAAACACGACAAGAACTCTGGCACGAATTTGAACCATAAAAAATTAATTCATAATTCATAATTCAAAAAACATGTATAAAAAAGGTTTAGTTTACATTATTGCTGCGATAGCGGCAACAGGAGGTCTGCTTTTTGGCTTCGACACTGGAGTAATATCCGGTGCAATTCCGTTTTTTCAGAATTATTTTGAAGTAAACGATAGCGCAGTTGAATGGGTAACGACGGCTGGTCCAATAGGAGCCATCATAGGAGCCATATCCTGCGGAAAAATCTCCGATCTTTTCGGGCGAAAAAAAATAATACTGCTTGCAGCCGTAATTTTTGCAGCAGGAGCATTATGGTCAGGCGCTGCCCGAAGCATTGAAATACTCGTTTATGCGCGTTTGTTTCTGGGCATAGCCATTGGAATTTCGTCTTTTTCGGCTCCGCTGTATATAGCAGAGATTTCACCGGCAAAGTCGCGCGGCAGTCTTGTCGGTTTATTTCAGTTGATGATAACTATGGGGATACTGTTATCGTATTTTTCTGATTTATTTTATGCCGACGAGCAGAATCTTAGCTGTTGGCGTCCGATGTTTTATGCCGGATTAATACCTGCATTAGTACTTCTTGTAGGAGTATTTTTTCTGCCCGAATCTCCACGTTGGTTAATCAGTCGCGGACAAATTGAGAAAGGACGCGAAGTGATGTCGAAGATAGAACCGCCGGAATATGTCGAATCTGTACTATCGAAAATAGAAAGCGAATTACGTTCAAAGTCGGCTGATGTATTTCGAGCGCGGGATCTTTTCACCTCACGCTTAAAAACACCGCTGATTATTGCAGTATTCATCATGTTTTTTCAGCAATTTGTCGGTATAAACACCGTCATATACTACAGTCCGAAGATCTTTCTGATGGCAGGTTTCGACGGAGCAGTATCAGCTATATGGGCAGCAGTGGGAATCGGAGTAGTGAATGTATGTTTCACGATTTTATCGGTATTTTTCATCGACCGCATAGGCAGAAGACGATTATACTTTCTGGGATTGACAGGCATAGCGCTTTCATTAGTATCATTAAGTTGCTGTTTTGCCTTTGCCGGCTCAACAGGCGAAGCGGGAAAATGGCTATCGGTTATACTCATGTTTATTTACGTCGCTTTCTTTGCCGTAAGCATCGGGCCGCTTGGCTGGCTTATCATTTCCGAGATTTTCCCACAAAAACTTCGCGGCTTGGGAGCATCAATCGGGTCTTTATCCGTGTGGTTATTTAATGGGGCTGTAACTTTCACCTTTTTCAAGATAGTTAATCTATTTTCATTACCTGGCACGGAGTTAAGCGTAGCCGGAGAATCGACAAGTAATCCCGCCGGAGCCTTTCTTTTCTATGGATTGATTGCTCTTGCAGGACTTCTGTGGGGTTATTTCTTCATTCCCGAAACCAAGGGAGTGTCTTTGGAGCAAATCGAACAGCATTGGCTCAAAGGAGGAAATGCACGGCAATTAAGAAAATGATTAAGATTTTTGTGTACCTTTGTCTCCTGTTGTGATACTGAAAAATTTAAATCGACCGAAAGAATTTCAGTCGAAGTGTATGTTATAAAAGGAGATATATTGTGAAATCAAACTACGACAAACAGCCATTCGTGAGAATATCCGATAAAAATGAAGATTGTATGGTCGGATGGGACGAAATTATAGCCGAAATACATCGCAAACTGCAACAATGCGAATCAAAATGTAAAAAAATTGTAGTCGATTGTTATTCCGCAGTAGATGAACACGAAGTAATGAATGCCTTCAGAAAAGGTTTCAAAAACTCATTGATCCGACATACTTTTGAAGTGATGTGCTCGAAATCGTATATCGATTCTATTCTGTACAAGAACATTACATACGATCAACTGTTTGGATACATGTCGGATCATGATATTTCGCGATTCTTTAGCTTTTCGAAAAATTTTTCGTACTATTCGGGCTATAATACAATGGAATACGAAATATATGTAGGAGCCGGCGCTTCGCATCTCTGCCCCAATGCTGATGTTTTGATATACATTGATATGGCTCGTCGTGAAATCAGAAAACGTTTCACGGAAAATAGTGCAACTAATCTTGCCTCGAATCGTTATATGTCAAACATTTTTAGAAAATTAAAAGTTGCCTACTTTATCGATTGGAGAGTCTTAGATCGTTATAAAAAAACCGTCCTGAAAAAATGCGATTACATCATCGATGCAAATCAAATGGAAAATCCGAAGATGATTTCGCGACAACTTTTTGACGAAAGCCTCAAAATAACAGTCTCAAAGCCATTTCGCCTTGTTCCATCTTTTGAATCAGGTATATCGGGAGGTCAATGGATG
This sequence comes from Prevotellaceae bacterium, assembly GCA_031280885.1. GTDB lineage: Bacteria > Bacteroidota > Bacteroidia > Bacteroidales > UBA932 > JAIRLF01. The sequence continues at coordinate 17,786 of JAITGD010000112.1, forward strand.
AAAAAAAACTTTGATTTAAACACGGAATCAAAGAATTATCAGACTTGCTTCGATTGCATAGCGGAAGAAAATAGCCTGATGTTTGCCTTTGGAGATACATTCTTCGAAATCCCCGCAATGGATTTGGTTTTTAAACATCCTGAAAAATTGCTCGGAACTCGTGTTTTTGAACGCTTTGGCGATGAATTTCCAATACGATTTAATATTATTGACACAATGCGAGGCAAAAATATGAATCTGGAAGTGCATCCGACGGATGATTATATGAAAGAAAAATTCGGAATGAAATATGCTCAGGATGAGAGCTATTACCTCCTGGATGCGAAGGACGATTCGGCTGTTTATCTTGGATTAAACGAAGACGTCGATCCCGAAACCATGATCTCGGATCTTGGAGATATGTACTCTGTGGGAAAGTTTGAAATCGACAAATATGTAACACGATACCCCGTAGTTAAACACGATCATTTGCTTATTCCGGCAGGAACTGTTCATAGTCTGGGACAAAATTGCGTAGCGCTTGAAATAGCTACAAGTCCTTATATCTTTGCTTTTAAGCTCTGGGAAGCTAATCGATTTACCTTCGAATACGAAATGTACCCTTTAAACGTCAAACGCGGAATAGAAGTCATTCAGTGGGATAGACGTGAATTGTCTGTACAATCGGAATTAATCAATCATTTTGAAACTTTACAACGAGAAGAATGTCTGCACGAGGAACGTACAGGCCTTCATGATTTTGCTTTTATAGAAACTCGTCGCCACAGATTTAAAAAAACTGTGTTTCATCGCACCGAAGGCAGCGTCAATGTGCTGAATCTTGTGAGCGGACGCGAGGTAATCGTCGAAAGTCCCTCTGGTCGATTCGAGCCTCTGATTGTTCACTATGCCGAAACTTTTATAATTCCCAATTGCGTAGGCGAATACACCATTCGTCCATACGGAGAATCCGAAGGAAAATACTGCATAACAATAAAAGCCTTTGTGCGTCCTGAAACTATGCCGCAATCATGATATGAGCCGATTTCGGCGGTTTAAATAAGTAGCTTTCTGTGATTTTGTTGTCCTGTCAGGAGTCGAACCCGAACCAGCAGAGCCAGAATCTGATGTGCTACCATTACACCACAGGACAATTTCTGTCGAAATATCGGCCGCAAAGGTAGAAATAATTTTTTGATTGGAACCAAGAATCAGGACTCTTGGCTCCATTAAAGCCACTTCACCATACAGAAGTCTTGCCGATGAGGTAAGAGCTTGTGGTCGGCATAGATACGTATTCCGACTGAGAAAGTTCCGGAGGCGTTTGGCACGAATTTTAATCGATATTTCACCTCGCTTCCCGAATGTGAAACCGGTGTGAAGCGATGTTGCATACAGATAGTTTTTTCTCCGCTATTTTGCTCTGCAAAAAGCATTTCCACAGCAATATCGAAAGGTTGGAGAAATCCGATACTTAGCACCACTTCGGCCTCGTATTCTTTACCAAGAAAGATAGGTTCACGATCCATATCGGGTCTGGTAAGCGAAAGAACGTCAATATTTTCCCATTCGCGCATCACTTTTTGTTTCCAATGTGTGATATCGCGAGCAAGTTGAAAGTCATCCGCATTGATTTCTTTGGATCTTTGTTCGAGTTTGCTGTAAAACTGTTCTTCGTAATCGTTCATCA